>WJMS01000125.1 GCA_014727815.1 candidate division GN15 bacterium | reverse complement strand
TTCTGAGATAGGAATATACGCAGGTACCACGAGCGTCCAGTGTTACTCCAGGTAGTCGTCCTCCCGGGCTTTTATCGGTTCCTACCGGCCTAATATGTCAGAAAATGGACGAAATTTCAAGAGGAATGTTAACATTTTTCTCACTGCTGACGTGCGACCGGGGTCCGGTCGAGCCGGCCCCGCAGAATCTGCGTTGCCCGGACCAAAATGCGGACACCGGCGATCCGTATTTTGTTGGCAATAGTACGCAGTCACACCTGACGGACGCGCGCTGCCGCACATGACCGTTTTTCCGTGTTTTTCGCTTTTCAAGCCGCAGTAGATGTTTTTAATAGCGGGTAGCAGGCGAAAGGAGGCTGCCATGCGACTGTCGACAGTTTTCGCTATCGTATTCGCGATCACCGCACTACTTGCGGCCATGACTATCTGGGGTTGCTCCGGCGATGATCCGGTGAGTCAGACCGAGTCAGCCGAAGCCGGGTTCGACTGGGTGATCCTGGACAACGTTGACCCCGCCAACCTGACCGGTCTCAGCGGTCAGCTGGCCATGTTTGCGCCCACGCAGCGGCAGGTGATGCTGGCGGATTCGATTGCAGTAGTGCAGCTTGCAACGGATCATCCGGAACTCTCCGAGAAACTGCCGACCTTGTTCCGACAGTTTATCGGTGTCACGATCGATAACGAGCCGACTATCCTGGTAAACTATATCGACCCCCCCGAGGACCTGCCGTCGAATGATGCCCGCACCGGCGCCGAGTACTGGCAGGAGGTGCTGGTGACATTCGAGGATGGTTTGGCCTTCTGGATTCAGGTGGCGGTGTCGCTGGAATCGTTGGAACCCCATACGGTTCAAGGGCATTTCAGTGAGTAATAGAGACTCGTCGGTCATCGAACCGGTAGTCACGGAGGCATAGTATCCCGGTTGCTGTCGGAGTCCGCTCGGGCGGTAGCTGGTTTGAGATGAATCAAAACAGCAACAACGAGCAGAGTATTCAATTAGCGAGACGCGGGGTCGCTGTCGGCAGCGCCCCGGAAAAAGGAGACAGAAATGGCGACAGCAAAACAAGGCGATAAGGTAAAGCTGAATTACACCGGTAAACTTCAGGACGGAACCGTCTTTGATACATCGAAAGACCGTGAGCCGCTGGAGTTTACCCTCGGCCAGGGTCAGGTCATCCCGGGTTTCGAAGAGAACGTGGTGGGGATGGAAGAAGGCGAAGACAAGACCTTTACGGTGCCTGCCGACAAGGCTTACGGCGCGCGCCGCGATGATCGCGTGATGACCGTGGCCCTCAAAGACCTCAATCTCGACTTCAATCCCAAGCAGGGTGACCACCTGACCCTGCAGCGCTCCGATGGTCAGCAACTCACCGTCACCGTGGCTGACATAAATGAGTCGGAAATCACGCTCGATGCCAACCATCCGCTGTGCGGCCACGATCTGACGTTTGATGTAAAACTGGAAAAGATCGACTGACAACCGTCGCCGGATGCCGGCCGGCTGTGTCTACAATCTGCTTTGAGGAACGGTGAAAGGACTGTCTCATGGCCAGTGACAAAGACCTCAAGAAGATACTTCGCAAACTCGAGTATGGTGTCTATGTGGTCAGTATGGGGAAGGGCGCCGATGGTAACGCCTTTACCGCCAGCTGGGTAATGCAAGTGGCCTCGGAGCCGCCGATGGTTGCGGCGGCGGTGCACAACAAACACAAATCGGCCTGGCAACTGGCCGATCTCGATTCGTTCGTGGTCAACTTGCTGCCGGAGAGCGGCCTGGCCACCGCCAAGACCTACTACGGCCCGGCCGAGTCCGGCTATGACAAGCTGCAGGCCAAGGATATCTCCGATGCGGCCGTCACCGGCACGCCCCGTCTCAACGGCGCCCTCGGCTATCTCGACTGCAAGATCGTCGAACGGGTCAAGACCGGTAATCACACGCTGTATATCGGCGAAGTTGTTGGCGGTGAGCTGTCCTCCGATGGTCCCATACTGACCACCTCCAGCAGTAAACTGCACTACGCCGGGTAGCTGGTGACCAGGTTTCTTTCGATCATGGGGCTCGTCTGTCTGATCGGTCCGTCGGGTACCGATCAGGCAGCAGCACAGTGTGCCGATTCGGTCGTGATCGATTCTGTCAGCTACCAGGTACCCGATATCTGGTGCGACCGCATGGTCGACAGCACCGACCTCGCCCGCCCGGCCGACCTCGTCCGTCTGCCCGACACCCTTACATATCAGGACTATCGTATCTATGTCACCCCGGCCACCCGCGATGCGTTTGTCGCCATGGCCGAGGCTGCCGCCGAGGATAGCATAGTCCTTCAGGTCGATTCCGGCTTTCGCTCCAAATCATTCCAGCGTCGACTGATCGCCCGTCGCCTGGCCGAGGGCAAGCCGTTTGACTCAATCGCCCGCTTCGTTGCCCCGCCCGGGTATAGCGAGCATCACACCGGCCGGGCTCTCGATCTGGTCCCCTCCGACCCGTCTTTTGTCGATTCACCGGCCTATGACTGGCTCTGCACCCACGCCCGTAACTTCGGCTTTATCGAGTCATATCCCGAAGATTCCCAACAGGATATCCCCTGGGAGCCCTGGCACTGGTGGTATCTCGGGCCGATCGATCAGGCGCAATGATCGCATCTGCCCTCTCAATCGAACCGGCCCAACCGCCGACTGTCTAACTATGGTTTACAAGTTCAGCTATCCCGACGGGGTGATGGAGTTTGCGCAGAACCACGGCCGGGCCGTTGTCGAGGCCGCCGATGCCGACGCGGCCGTCGAGAAACTCCGCGGCATGTTTGCGTCGATTCGCGAGGAAAGCGTCGCGTCGATCGGGGAAGATCAGTTCCTGGTCACGTTCAAGGTGTCGCTGGACTATCGCCTCAACCTGGTCCGGCAGGTGGAAAAATCACTCCGCTATGTCCGTGATTTCAACACCTATCGGACATCGCGCTACCTCGACCGCTACATCCTCGCCCATCTCTTCAAAGAGACCGGGCGGCCGGGCTGGCTCGATGAAATCGAGGATATCAAGCGGGAGATCTCGCAATTACGCAAAGCGGCAGTGGTGGCTCGCGAACTCGCCAAGATCGAACACTTCGTCGACTGGGACATCGCCATCTACAACTTCATTGAGCTCAACACAAAAGAGGGTCACCGCAGCCGCGTTGTGCGACACCGGTAACCCTCGTATCTTTCCCGCCGGCGCGGTTCTTCACAAAATACCGCGTTGGCTCAATTGACTTACTCTCGATTCATGATCTCCAGAATACTCGGCGGCTCTTCGCCTTTCATGAAGTAGCCGGAGGCAATCCACGCCTCGGTCAGCCCCTTGGTCGAGATATGGGCGGTCAGCATACTGCCGCGAAGCAGCCCCTTGATGCCCGTTTCGATGATCATGTCGCTGTCGACATACTGGGCGTCCTTTTCGGCGCTGTTGATGATGCGTTTGACCATGGCCGGATCGGTCGAATAGACCCAGCCGTTGTCCTGCGGATCAACCGGCAGGTGATACTGGACACTTTCGCTGAAGTAGATATCAATATGGGTCAGCTCACCCATATGCTTCTTCCACTGGTTGTGGCTCTTGTACCGGTAACACAGCATCGGGCTGTCATCGGTGTTCGTATAGATGATCATCATTTCGGCCGGCGAGGGTCCGTCGGCCAGGCGGTCGCGTGCCCAGCTGCAGGTCAACTTGACAAAGCGACTGCCGTCGGGGTACTCAAACCCGTCCATCTTCCAGTCCAGCGCGTCATCCTGCCACACGATCTTCGGCTTGCCGGTCTCCTTCTTCGACGCCTGCCCGGCCAGGATGTCATCGATCGAACGGCCTTCCAGCAACGAAGACTGCTGCCCGGCCATCGACGGCTGCGCGGTCATCTCGAAGGGTCCGCGGCTGTCACCATGACTCCACTTACCCAGAAGAACCAGTTCACCGTCGCGAAGCAGCGCCACCGAGTGGTAATCGACACCGGCCGCGGCGCTGCCTTCGACCAGCGCCTTGGTCGAGGTGAAGTCGATTTCGACAAAATCGCCGGTCTCGGTAATAGTCCCTTCAATGTAATTGACGTGATTGAGCGAGGTCCACTCGATGTGACCGTCAAACGTCGGACTGGTACCGTCCCAGCGCAGGAACAGGTACCCGGGCCAGATACTGGCGCCATCGAGTGAAGCCGTCATCCCCTCAAAAGGGATACCGGCCCGTACGGTTTCGGCTAGCTCCTGGCCGACGCCGAAAAACTCGGTCGTGGCGGTTTCCTGCGCGTGTGACAGGGAGCAAACAAACAGGAGACAGATGCAGACGGTCAGGATCCCCCGACCCCTTCCGGACAATGAGCTACTGAACATGGTTAACCCTTCCCAGCTTTTTGGTCTGCAAAATATGCCTGGTGAATAATTCGGGCAATAAGTACTGACATCGCTCACACAAAGCTAGCAAAAGAGCCCGGCGCGTCCAGATATCCCCTTGTCGTTCATAAGGTTGCCCGGGGCTATCCGGGCTCTTTTTGATTGCATAACGGTTTGTTTCCTGCTATACTTAAGGCTGTGTCAAACCTGCAGTGTCTTGTAACTGATAAGGATATCTCAACTTATGTCAGCTCTCGATCGTCAGCGCGTTGAAAAGATATTTCTCGAAGAGGAGATGCGCTCCTCGTATCTCGACTATTCGATGTCGGTCATTACCAACCGGGCCCTGCCCGACATTCGCGACGGCCTCAAGCCGTCCAACCGGCGCATCCTGGTGGCCATGAACGACCTCAACCTGACACCCGGTCGGCCGCACCGCAAGTGCGCCAAGATCGCCGGCGACACCTCGGGTAACTACCACCCGCACGGCGAGCAGGTCGTCTATCCGACCCTGGTCCGCATGGCCCAGGAGTTTGTCATGCGCTATCCGCTGGTCGATGGCCAGGGGAATTTCGGGTCGATCGATGGCGACGAGGCGGCGGCGATGCGGTATACCGAGGCGCGCCTGACCCCGATCGCGATCGAAATGCTGGCCGATCTCGAAAAAGAGACGGTGCCGTACATGGAAAACTACGACGGCACGCTCAAGGAGCCGCGGGTTCTTCCGGGCAAATTCCCCAACCTGATCTGCAACGGCGCCTCGGGTATCGCCGTCGGGATGGCGACCAATATCCCGCCGCACAATCTCAGTGAGATTGCCGAAGCGATCGTCCATATTATCGACAACCCGGAATGCACCAACGCCGACCTGATGAAGCTGGTCCCGGGACCGGATTTCCCGACCGGCGGGATTATCAACGGCCGTGAGGGTATCCGGCAGGCCTACGAAACCGGCAAAGGCCACATACCGGTGCGCGCCAAAGCGATCACCGAACACGGCAAAGGCGGCAAAGACGCTATCGTCATTACCGAAATCCCTTACCAGGTCAACAAGGCCAACCTCATCCTCAAGATTGCCGACCTGGTGCGCGACAAAAAGATCGATGGTATCTCCGATCTGCGCGACGAGTCCGACCGCGACGGTCTCCGGATTGTGGTCGAACTCAAACGCGACATGCCGCCCGAAGTTGTCCTGAACCAGCTCTACGCCCACACCACCATGCAGACGACTTTCTCGGTGCAGATGCTCGGGCTGGATCACGGCGTGCCGGTGACGATGTCGCTCAAGCAGCTGCTCGAGTCGTTTATCGAGCATCGCCACGAAGTGGTCGTCAAGCGGACGCAGTACGACCTGCGCAAGGCCGAAGACCGGGCGCATATTCTCGAGGGCTACCGCATTGCGCTGGACAATATCGATGCCGTAATCGAGCTGATCAAAAAGTCGAAAGACACGCCAACCGCCCGCGAAGGCCTGATGAAGAAGTTCAAGCTCTCCGAGCGGCAGGCGACCGCCATCCTCGAGATGCGCCTGCAGCGGCTGACCGGTCTGGAACGGCAGAAGATCGAGAATGAGTATGCCGAGTTGATCAAGCTGATCGCCAAGCTGAAATCGATTCTCGAATCGAAGGCCCTGCGGATGCAGATCATCAAAGATGAATTGGAAGATCTCAACAAGCGTTTCGGTGACGAGCGCCGCACCGAGATCCAGGATGCCGCCGAAGAGCTGACTATGGAAGACCTGATCGCCGAGGAAGACATGGTGATCACGATCTCCCACCAGGGCTATGTCAAGCGCCTGTCGGTCTCGGCCTACCGTCGCCAGCACCGCGGCGGCAAGGGGGTGATCGGGGTCGAGACGAAGGAAGATGATTTCGCCGAACATCTCTTCGTTGCCTCCACCCACGACTACATCCTCTTCTTCAGCAACAAGGGCCGCTGCTACTGGGTGAAGGTGCACGAGATCCCGACCGGCGGCAAGCTGGCCAAGGGCAAACCGATCGTAAATCTCTGCCAGATATCCCGCGACGAGCATATCGCGGCCTTCTGCAAGGTGCGGGAGTTTGTCGAGGACAAGTTCGTGGTCATGGCCACCCGCAAGGGCGTGATCAAAAAGACCTCGCTCGATGCCTTCTCCAACCCGCGCAAGGCCGGTGTCAATGCCATGAACCTGCCGGTCGAGGATGAGATGATCGATGCGCAGATAACCGACGGCACCTACGATATCGTGCTCGGCACCCGCAAGGGCATGGCCATCCGGTTCAAGGAGGACAATGTTCGCCCGATGGGTCGCACGGCGTACGGCGTCAAGGGGATCAACCTGAGCCCCGGCGACTACGTGATCGACATGGTCGCCTCGAAGGGCGAAAGCAGCCTGCTGGTGGTCACCGAAAACGGTTACGGCAAGCGCACCATGCTCACCGACTACCGGGTCACCAACCGCGGCGGCAAGGGGATTATCAATATCAAGAACTCCAAGCGTAACGGCGAGGTGGTGGCGATCCGCGAGGTGGTCGACAGGGATGAGTTGATCCTGATCACCCGCAAGGGTATTGCCAATCGCCAGGGCGTGAAGGACATCAAGGTGATCGGCCGGAATACGCAGGGCGTACGCTTGATTTCGCTGAAAGCTGCTGACAAGGTGACCGATGTCGCCCGGCTGGTGACGGAGGAGTAAACTACAACGCGAAAGTGCACTCCGGCCGACTGATCAGTCGGCCGGAGTTTTTCATGTCATCATGTCAGAATGTCTTCGATCTATCGTAATCATTGTCGCCGCATTGGTCGTTGTGGGCCTTGGTCCAATCGACACTGCCGCCAAGACCCGCTCCACCCCCTTCTCCGAGCAGGTCTTCGAAGCGGTCTACCGAATTGTCGGCGATGATGGCGATGTCGGCACGTGCTTTTTCGTTTCCTGTCCATCCAACACCGCCGGCTCGAGCCTCCTGATTACCGCCCGGCACGTGCTCGACAATATCGATAGCGACACCGCCCGGGTCTACCTTCGCAAACCAACCGATACCACCGACAGCTACGAAATCTACTCACTCCCCATCGCAATTCGCGACGGGGGAGAGGCACTGTACGAATCGCATGCCGACACCACGATTGATCTGGCCGCAATCCGGGTCGCCCTGCCGGCCGATTTCGAGGTGCGCGTGGTCAGCCGTATGCTTCTGGCCCGTGCAGTCGATTTCGTTGATCTCGATATCACGCCCGGCGCGAGCGTTTCGTATCTGGGCTATCCGCGCGGCTACAGTTCGGGTGAGGGAGACTTCGCACTCATTCGGACCGGCCATATCGCCTCACATCCGGTCGATCTCGAACGTATGTTCCTGGTCGATGGCACTGTTTACGAGGGCAACTCCGGCGGCCTGGTGTACTTTGCGCCTCGGCTGGACTTCAACAATCAGGGACGGTTGATCAAGGAGTCACCGCGAGTTATCGGCGTGATGACGACCTCGATTGCCCGCTCGGTCCGTGCCGAAGACACCATCTCCGTCACCGAGCGGGAGTACCTCAATCTGGGTGGAGTGATAAGTTCGGTGCGCCTGCTGGAACTGCTCGATCAGCTCGGCTGCGGCAACTAAAAGAGGACCCGGTAGCCGATAGTCGGCATGATACCGGCATCGTTGATTTCCCCCGAGGACGTGTTGATAATCGGGTTGGCCCGGTTGGTGACATTGCCGATCGAGAAGTAGAAGATCCCCTCGCCGACTGAAACCTCACCAAACAGATTCAACGAGGCGCTGGCCCGGAAACGCTCGCTGTTTTCGGCCGCGGTGGCCTCGAGGTAGTACGCCCGGGTATACCGGTCGGTCATCGCCGTCGGCGTGCCTGCGGCCGTCGGCGTGTACGGATACCCACTGCGCACAGCCAGTTCCGCGCCGAACTCCACGCCGGGCGTGACACGATAGGTCGATTGCACGCGAAGCCGATGGGGAGCATCGAGGTCAGCCGGCATTTCCAGCCCATGCTCGGATTTCGTCGCCCGCGTGAAGGCATAGGACGCATCGAGCGACAACCGCTCGTGCAGCGAACCATTATCAGACCAAGCGATCGCCAGACCGCGGTACAGCGCGTAGCCATCGGACGTCACGCCGACAAACCCATCCGTCGGCAGGCCGGTGGAGTCGGAGCGGGAGCTGAAGTCGTGCGTAAGTATCGGCCGGTTGGCTTCACGGCGGCCGAACAGACTGACCGCGAGACCCCGGTACTCCAGCGACAGGGTGAGCATGTCGGAGCGGATCGGTGCGAGCGCCCCGAGGTGGTCGGACACAATCACCTGGTACGGCTCGAGGATGTTGCGGGCCGGATTCTCGGCATAGCTGCCCAGCGACAGCCGGCCATAGATGTCGTCATGAACCGGACCCGAGGCGTTCAGGCGATAGAGCAGAAGCGACCGGTCGGCCAGCCGGTCGTAGTATTGTCCGCGCAGACCAAACTCCACCGTGTAGTCACCGATCATCCGCTCGGCCGAGCCGTACACCGCCCGGTTGTGTTCGGAGTCATCGCGAGCGTAGCTGCCATACAGGTCATTCAGTTCGCGCTGGTAGATGTACGGGCTGTTGCTCGATGCAAACGGGGAAAGGAAGTTCCAGTTGCGCTGCCGCAGATCGATTGTCCGGCTGACGATATCCTCGGTCTCGATCCCGGCCATGAAGCGGTAGTCTTTCCAGATGTAATCGCCGCGCATGGTACCGATCACGGCGGTCCGATCACCCGCGAGTTCAATCAACAAACGTCGATTGTCCTCGGAGCCGACCGGGCGAGCCCGGTACTCTTCGTACAATGATTGCAGCGACAGGCCGCCGGTGATACTGAGCCGGTCGAATGTCCCGCGCCCGCGCACCGCGACAAACTGTCGGCTCGAGTGCTGGTAGGTGCTCACCTGCCCGCTGGCGACATAGGAGTCGACCAGGTAGCTCAGGTAATCACGGACGTAGTACTGATCCACAAACAGTTCGACATTCGGCGAGACTTTCCACCCGGCATAGACGGAGATGTCCTGGAAGTTTGTTGGGGGAATGGTCCGTCGGTCGGTGTGGATATCAAACTGACGGACCAATTTATCGAGCACCGATTTGCGCACGGCCGCCCGGGCGAACAGGTGATCGTTGCCGATCGAGGCGGTCCCGGTCGCCTCGATAGTGGAGAGATTGAAATCAAATTCGCGGTGACGCTCAAACCGCACCGATGTTGCCATCTCAATCGCCGAACTGCCGGCGCGGGACGGATCGGTACCCTGGGTCGATACCCGGAGCCGATCGAGAGTCGACGCCGGCAGGATATGGAACATGCCGTAGTGATCCGGGTCACGGCCAATCGGGGTCCCATTGAGGTAGTAGACCGGGCTGTCGCCGTAGATACGAAGTCGCGAGGAATGGCTCGAACCGACCCGATCGATCTCGGCCGTGCGTATCGCCCCCACCGGATTGGTCGGCACCAGCGACTGCCGCGATCGGCTGACAATCGTTTCAGCATCCATCCGGGCGTGCGGTAGATTGATTTCGGGTTTCGGGTAGACTGCCACCGAACCAAGTGCCACCGAGGTTGGTCTCAGCTCTAGCTGAAGATCAAGCGAGTCACGGACTCCGGTCAGGATATGCTCGTACTCGCTGTAACCAACCGACGAAACTCGCAGTCGGGTCTCGACGGCAGCATCGATCATGGCCGGGAAGGAAAACCGCCCGAGGCTGTCGGTCGCCGCGCCGGTGACCGGCTTGTCGTCGGCCAGAAGGGTCACCGAGGCGCCAACGATCGGACGCTGCTCGCTGTCGGTCACGCGACCCGTCAAACGCAGCTCGGCCTCAGCAAGATCGGCGACAGTCATGGAGAAGACGCCGATCACAACAGCCGCCGCAATGAGTAATTTGTTTACGATAGAGTCCACGGCGCCCGCTTAGAGGACAAAGATCGTGCCAACCTCCGCCTCTTTCGCCCGATTTCGTAGCCTCCTGACAGCCAATGACATACCGGGTATCGACGAAAACCGAGCCATGCAGCCGGTATTCCCGAGTCTGCAAATCCCGGCACAGTCGGCTTTCCGACGATCAATAGACCGCTCGAAACAAGTCCGCCGGTTGCCTGTTACCTATCAAAAGTCCAGCAAGGAAGGACCTTGATGCGAATTGTATCATTGATAGCCAGCGCCACGGAAATAGTGCACGAACTCGGCCTTGGCCGCTACCAGGTCGGTCGCTCTCATGAGTGCGATTACCCGCCCGAAGTCAAGCGTCTCCCGCAGGTTACCGAGCCAAAATTCGAGCCCGACGGTACCAGTTACGAGATTGACCAGCGGGTAAAAGCGATTTTGCAGGAGGGCCTGTCAGTCTACCGGGTACATGCTGATAAACTCGATGCCCTTAAGCCGGATGTTATCATCACCCAGTCGCAATGTGCCGTGTGCGCCGTTTCTGAGATGGATGTTGAGGAGGCGGTTCGGCAGATGGTATCTTCGAAACCAAAAATCGTCTCACTCGAACCGAATACGCTCGATGACATCTTCAACGATATCCAGAAAGTAGCCGAGGCGCTGGATGTACTCACTGACGGTCTCCGGCTTACCGCCACGCTGCGCCGCCGGATGGACATTATCGCCGAGGCCGCCCGCAAGGTCGAGCGTGAGCCCCGGGTGGCCTGTATCGAGTGGATCGAGCCGCTGATGGTTGCCGGTAACTGGATGCCGACCCTGGTCGAGATGGCCGGGGGAGAGAATCTCTTCGGCGAGGCGGGCAGGCATTCACCGATGATCGAGTGGGGGACTATCCGCGAGGCCGATCCCGACATTCTCTTTGTCTGCCCGTGCGGGTATTCCAACGAACAGACACTGGCCGAAATGCCCTCGCTGAGCCAACTTCCCGGCTATGCCGACCTGACGGCAGTGAAGAATAACCGGGTGATTGTCGCCGATGGTAACCGGTTTTTCAATCGGCCCGGTCCGCGGGTGGTGGAATCGCTTGAAATCCTTGCAGAAATCTTCCATCCTGATAGATTCCAGTTCAACCATGAGGGGACCGGATGGCTGCGGTATCGCGAGACAACAGACAAGAACAGGTGACCTCCCCGGACACCACTCGATTGCATATCGTCCGACGTCTGTGTGTACTTGCCGCCGTCCTTCTTGGACTCACCAGCATCGCCGCCTGCTTCGGCAGCAAGCCCCGGTCACGCTTGTATGAGCCTCTCTCCGGCCGAGAGGCCGCTCAGCTTCGCGAAGCCAATCGCGAGCTTTATCCGGATGACATCCGCGGAGGTGAAACCGACCTGACCGATATCACGATCGCCTGGCCGGGTATCCTGCGCGACCTCACCTATCAGGACTACGGCGAGTTTGTCGAAGCCGTCCTGACTGTCGAGCACCGCTATTTCCTCTGGACCGAAGATCTCGGACCGCAGCCGGAGCCGTACTTTCTGTCACCCCGCGGGGAAGGCATGTTTCGTACGACGTGGCGGTTGACCCCCGAAGCCCTGCGTAACCGTCGAGAGATGTTCGGCAACGAGGGGATCGGCAACATGGTCATCGTCTATGGCAGCCCAACGCTTCTCAACACCGGTGAACTGCTCGTGGAAGCCGGCTACATTCGTGAAATCGATGATGACAGGTATCGCACCGACGTGCTCGATTACGGCCGCTCGGGCGAGCCGGTGACTATCCTGAAAGACCTTGAATGAGCCACGATGATCTGACAGCCGTCCCGGTACGCCATGTCTGAGTATATCGGGCATATCGCCGCCCTCGCCACCGCTCTCTGCTGGTCGTTTACGGCCATCTTCTTTTCCGAGGCCGGGCGGCGGATCGGCTCCTTTCGGGTCAACAAGATTCGCCTGCTTTATGCCGTCCTGATCTACTGTATCGTCCTGTTTCTCACCACCGGTCGCATCTGGCCCGAGGGTATCAACGCCCAGCAGGTGATATGGCTGGCCGGGTCGGGGATAATCGGGCTGGTGATCGGCGACGGCCTCGGGTTCAAGGCGCTGGTTATGATCGGTCCCCGCATCACCACGCTCTTGTGGTCAACCGCGCCGATCATGGCAACCGTTATTGCCTGGTTCCTGCTCGGCGAACAGCTCCACATTCTCGATCTGCTGGGTATCGCGCTGACGGTTGGTGGTATCGCCTGGGTAGTCTCGGAGCGCCAGTTCAAGCAGGGGCCGCAGGTCGAACTGGCGTCTGATCATCCCGATGCCGGCTCGAAGATCAAGGGTGTCTTTCTCGGGCTCGGCGCTGCGTTCGGCCAGGCGGCCGGGCTGGTGATGTCGAAACACGCCATGCTCGATCTCGGTGAGCCGGTCGAGCCGATGCCGGCCTCGTTTATCCGCATGCTTGCCTCGATGGTGGTTATCTGGCTGCTGGGCGCATTCCGTGGCGAACTCACCCATACGATCAAAGCTTTCCGGCACGGTTCGGCTCAGTTGTTTACGACCGGTGGAGCGCTGGTCGGACCGTTTCTCGGCGTGTGGATGTCGCTTCTGGCGGTGAAATATATCGAAGCCGGTATTGCGGCTACGCTCAATGCCACCACCCCGATCCTGATAATCCCGGTGGTCATCATGTACTACAAAGAAAAGGTCAGTTCCCGGGCGCTCCTGGGCGCGATCATTGCATTTCTCGGGGTAGCGCTGTTATTTGTCGGTGATGAACTATCTCGATTACTCTAAGTTTGCGGATCTGCTCGCCCGACAACCGGAACGCTTCCCATCGAGAAGCGCTCGCCTGGTCGGCGCCGACTGCGCCTTTGATTCCGGCTTCTACGATATCGTTCGCTTTTTCGGCGACTCGCCCGTACGCGCCGACGAAACGCATATCGAGGTGCTGCCCGGTATGTTCTGCATTACTGATCCTATGATTGCCGAATTCGCCCGCTATGTCGCCGAGCGGCTGCGCCGGCAGGGTCGGCTGTACGATGGTCCCACGGTCACCGGGGTGCGGCAGATCGAGATCGATGAACAGGCCGGTCGGGTGCTGGTGCAGGAGACGACCTATGCCGACTTTGCCGGCAGCTGTTTTGCGCTCGACCTGAGCCACCCGCTCTTCGAGGACTACGGCGGCAGCCTGCGGAGATACTATATCGACCGCTACAGCGACACGCCCCTTCAGGATCGCCCGCTCGCCAACTGTTTTGGTGTGTGCGGCTACGTGCTGGTCACCGAGGGCGAGCAGCAGTTCCTGCTGCAGATTGTCCGCGCCTCGCATCTGGCCACCATGGCCGGTACGCCGGGACCATCGGTAGCCGGCTCGGTCGATTTCGCGGCTGACTACGGTACTATTGGCGGGCTGATCGATCGCGCGCTCGGACAGGAAGTCGAGGAAGAGTTGCACCTCACGCGTGACGAGTTCTCTCTGACACCGCTGGCATGCGCCCGTGAGCTGTTCCGAGGCGACAATCCCCAGCTCTTCGCGTTGATCAGAGTGAACCTCTCCCGCGAGGACCTCGCGGCCCGGATGGAGGCTGTCCCCGGGGCCGAACGGGAGTTTGCCTCGTATCAGTTCCTGCCGCTGAGCGACAGTCGCCTGACGACCGATGCCATCGACGGTATCAACTTCGAGGCGCGTATGGCGTACTATCTCGCCGAGGAATACCTGGCCGCTCGGCAGTAGTCGTGCCGCCAATGGACATACATGGAGGAAGACAAATGAAACGGATACTCGGACAGACCGGCGCCATCTCCGGCAAAGTGGTGGTGGTCATCCTGCTGCTGGCGGTGCTGATCATGGGCGCCTACGCCGTCTGGCGCATCTCCAGAAGCACCGAAGAGACCCCGCCGGCGATGGAGCCCGGCGCCGAACTGACCGACACCATCCCGCCCGGACCACTCGGGCTCGGCATGCCGGCGTATCACATGACCCAGGCCGATCTTGACACACTCCGGGCCATGGGGCTCGAAGACCCGATCAATGATCTGCTGAATGACCTCAAAGACCACCCGGAGTTGATTCCCGAGGAGGGCACGCTGGGCGGCACGATGCGCTTTGTGCCGTCGGAGTCGCGGATTGTCTCACCTGAACGCGTCATCGGGTACTACGAGGATGGGCACATCGCCGGCCGGTTGCTGCTCGAGTATGAAGTTGTCGACGGCGAGATCACGTGGACCGTGATCGAACAACTGCCGGCCCGGTAGGGCCTCATTTCCACGCCAGCACGCAGGCGCAGGTCGCCCAGGAGAAGCCGGTCGTCTGCAGCCGCTGCCGGATCTCTTCGCCGCGCCGGCGAAGATCTTCACGCTCGGGCCCGTCGGGGATCTTGTCGAAGTACTCGACAACCAGATCATCGATCATCTTGATCCGCTCCGGATCGTGCGGGTTGTCATCACGCTCGATATAGTCGTAGACCTCGGTCTTCTTCATTTCGAGGCGGTCGATGAAACCCAGGATCTGCTGTCTGGTGTACGACTCCCGATGATAGACGCCGCGCAGGATATCGATTTCAGCCCACCAGTGGTGCACCAGTACATGAGACATTTGTGTCTCGCTCTGATTGTCGCAGAACATCTCCACCACGATCATGACTCCACCCGGCTTGAGCACCCGCTTCATTTCGCTGAGGACGATATCCGGCTCGGGCAGGTGGTGCAGCGAGTTCGACATTGCCACCGTGTCGAACGACTCCGAGGCAAACTGCAGGTGCTCGGCATCCATCAGCTCGAAACGGACCCGGTCGATAGCTATCTTGTCGCGGGCTTCGGTGATGGCGGCTTCCGAGGAATCGACACCGATGATTTCGGTATAGTCCTTGAGTTCTTTGGCCAGGCCGGAGGCGAACTGTCCCCGCCCGGTGCCGACATCGAGCACCACTCCGCCCGACAGCTCGGCCAGGCGATCGTCAAAAGTAGGCATACAACCCTCCAGCAATTAGTGGGCAAATCCGATATCTCTGAATACGATAGAGCGGAGTGGGACGTTTCGCTACTTAATTGATCGATGCCGACTGGGATACATCCGGGGAGAAAAAACAAGTTGCTCCATCCAGCTCTTTGGGCATCTATTGCTGCAACGAATGGGCAAGGCGGACTGTAGAAAATCAGTCGAATCACATACTTACATACAGGAGACGAAACGATGAAAACGCTGCTTGTTATGCTGGCTCTGGCCCTACTGATGGTCGCCGGTTGTGGTGGGGGCAAACAGGTCACTCGCCTCGACCCGCAGTCCACGACCGACCTTTCCGGCCGCTGGAACGACACCGACTCCCGGCTGGTCGCCGAGGAGATGATCTCCGATGCGCTCTCGCGCCCCTGGCTGACCGATTACATCGAGCAGGCCGGGCATAAGCCGGTAGTGACGATCGGGACGATCCGCAACGAGACCAGCGAACATATCGCGATGGGTACGTTCATTTCCGATTTCGAGCGGGAGCTGATCAACTCGGGCAGTGTCCGCTTTATCGCCGCGCCGGGTCAGCGCGACGAGCTCCGCCAGGAGCGCCAGGAGCAGCAGGAATTCGCGACGGCCGAGACGGCCAAGAAAATGCGGGCCGAAACCGGCGCCGACTTCATGCTGCAGGGGTCGATCAAGACGATTACCGATCAGGAAGACGGCGCGCGGGTGGTGTTCTATCAGACCGATCTCGAACTGGTCAATCTCGAGTCGATCGAGAAGGTCTGGATCGGCACCAAGAAGATCAAGAAGGGGATCGCCCAGAGCGGCACCAAGTGGTAGCATAGACAACTCCGGTGAAACACCGACACCTTGCATGCGTTGTCGCGTTCGGACTGCTGCTGAGCCTCGTCGGCTGCGGCTCGGTCGCGACGAAGAAGTCCTTTTACCAGCCGATTACGGCCGATTTGGAGGCCGGCAATTATGCCGCCGCGGCCGCCCGGCTCGACTCGGCCCGGCATGACGGCAAGTATGACGACAAGGACCGATTGCTGTATTTCGTCGATGCCGGTATGGCGCACCACTATGCCGGTAACTACGATACCAGCAACCAGCTGTTCATCACCGCCGACCTGGCTGCCGAAGAACTCTTCACCAAGAGCATCTCGCGCGCGGCCGCTTCGATGCTGCTCAATGACAACGTCCTCGAATATGCCGGCGAAGACTACGAAATCCTCTACACCGACCTCGTCGCGGCGCTGAACTTCCTGTTGCTCGGAGACTTTGACGGCGCATTCGTAGAAATCCGCCAGGCGCAGAACAAACTCAACCTGCTCGAGGATAAGTACGCCGATGCCGCCCGGCGGCTTAACCAGGCGCACGGCGAAGATACCGTCGATGTCGACATCACCTACGAGCCGAAGGAAGTCCGGTTCTACAACGATGCTTTCGCACGCTACCTGAGCATGCACATGTACGCCGCCGATGGTAAGTACGATGATGCCCGGATTGCGCACGAGTATCTCGTCGATGCTTTCGGCGCCCAGCCGCACATCTATCCCTTTCCCATGCCCGACGTCAACTACCGTCCGGAGCCGGGGAACGCGGTACTCAGCGTGGTGGCGCTGGCCGGGCTGGCGCCGGTGAAGGAAGCCCTCAGCCTGCGTATCCGCACCGACAAAGACCTCGATCTCGTGCAGATCCTCTACGATGGCGGTCCGAACGACGGCGCCGAGTACGGCCATATACCGGTCGAAGTCGGCGAGGACTACTACTTTAAGTTTGCCATTCCGACTCTGGTCGATCGACCCTCGGCGATCAGTTCGGTGCGTGTTTTCACCGGAGAGCAGCTGCTGGGTGAGTTACAGATCATCGAGGATGTCGGCCTGGTAGCGCGGGAGACGTTCGAGGCCAAACGGACACTGATCTACCTGCGCACGGTGGCCCGGGCGATCGCCAAGGGACTGATCGCCCATCGCGCCAAAGAAAAGGCCGACACCGGAGGCCTGCAGGGCTGGCTGAAGAAGGCTGCCATCGATGTGGTCACCGATCTGTCGGAGAACGCCGACCTGCGCTGTGCCCGACTGCTGCCGGGACGAGTCTTTGTCGGGGATATCGAGATCGAACCGGGCGTGTATGACCTGACTATCGAATTCTACGACCACGCCGGGCTGCTGCTCTCACGGCAGTTCGTCGGTGGCTACGAGGTCGAGGCGGGGGA
>WJMS01000124.1 GCA_014727815.1 candidate division GN15 bacterium | reverse complement strand
GAAATCGATGAAGTCACAGTGGTGGAAAATGATCGATTCGGGCAGGCGCTTTTCGCCCGCGCCTTCCTTGGAGTGAGTCGCGATGACATGCATCACTTCCGACGGCAGGCCGTGCTTAAAGGCTAAACCAACACCTGAGAAGGGATGCCTGATATGCTTGCCGTAATTGGACTTAATCGGCTTGTTGTCAACAATCTCAAACTCCATCAGCTTGCCCACATCGGCTACCAGCGCGCCGGCGATCAGGTAGTCGCGATTGACCGGTGTCTTGTTTTTGCCGTGGCTCTCATCGAGCACCTTATCGACCGCTATACACATGTTGCAGACGGCGCGGACATGATCGATGAAGGTAATCTGAACATTTTCCGCCAACAGGGTAAACGGGATATTGCGCAGGAGTTCTTCGGTCCAGCCTCGGAAGGCAATCGCTTCTTCCCAGCAGGCGGCAACCTTCTCGCGCAGTTCAGTATCGGAGATTTCGTTGATTTCGGGCAGCAGCCGTTCGACCAGATCGTTCATTTCATCCTCGCAAGAGAATAGACCTTAGTTCTTGTATTGCAGGGCAGTATAGGGTGCCGGCGTCGGACGGTCAACGGCTTTTTGGCGGGCGTCTGGTCGATCGGCCGAGCCCGTGGTTTTTGGGTAGCATTTGAGATTCAAGGCCATATAATTGTGGGATCGACAGGCAAGCGAAACATCACCTTACGGCAACGGGAGCGTATGGCTAAAAACTTCGCGATAACCGGGGTGGGCGGATATGTGGCGCCCAGACATCTCAAGGCGATCAAAGACACGGGCAACCTGCTGGTGGCGGCGGTTGACCCCAATGATTCGGTCGGTATTCTCGACCGGTACTTCGAAAACGTCAAGTTCTTCACGGAGTTTGAGCGGTTCGACCGGCATGTCGAGAAGCTCCGTCGGGCCGGCGACAACACCAGGGTCCACTACGTGTCGATCTGCTCACCGAACTACCTGCACGATGCGCACGTACGCTTTGCCTTGCGAGTCGATGCCGATGCTATCTGTGAGAAGCCGCTGGTGCTGAACCCATGGAATATCGACGCCCTGCAGGAACTGGAGCAGGAATCCGGTCGGCGGGTCTATACGGTGCTGCAGCTGCGTGTCCACCCGGCCCTGATCGCCCTCAAAGAGAAATTGGCCAAAGAGAAGCGCGACACGAAGCATGAGGTGGTGCTGACCTACATCACATCGCGTGGCTGGTGGTACCTGGTTTCCTGGAAGGGCCAGGTCGAACGCTCGGGTGGGCTGGCCACCAATATTGGCGTCCACTTTTACGACCTGCTCATCTGGCTGTTTGGCGGCGTGCAGCACAGCGAAGTGCACCACAATGACCCGCGTAAAACAGCCGGCTTCATCGAACTGGAGAACGCCACGGTACGCTGGTTCCTGTCGATCGACCAGACCGACCTGCCCGAGGGTGTCCTGGAGAACGGCCAGACGACCTACCGCTCGATCACGATCGATGGTGAGGAAGTTGAGTTTTCGGGCGGGTTTACCGACCTGCACACCGAGGTCTACCGCGGCGTCCTTGAGGGTCGCGGTTTCGGGCTGGAACATGCCCGGCCATCGATTACCCTCGTGCACGATATCCGTGAGGCGAAACCGATCGGCCGCAATGATCGCTCCCACGACTTCCTGGCTCGCCTTGTCTGATCCGATTCAAATTGTACAGAAGAAAAGCAGCCGCCGGCGCTAGCCGACGGCTGTCTTGTATCTGACTGTCCCGAATGCGCTACGGGAAAATACCGAGCTGCATGTACGAGACGGCAATCTTATTGATAGCGCTGACAAACGATGCCGTCCGGAGATCCTCGATATTCCGATTGGTCATGAGCAGTTCGCGGATCGTGTCGTAGGCGTTGAACATCGTCTCTTCCAGACCTGAATTGACCAGGTCAATTTCGTCGGCGCCATGAATCACCCGGCTTCGCTCCTCGCGCGAGAGCGTACGGCCGGTTGCCTCCTCGACCATCTCGACCAGACGGGCGTGGGTGCTCTCCTCGAACCGTTTGCTCATGCGTCCAAAGCGAACGTGGCTGAGGTTCTTCAGCCATTCGAAGTAGGACACGGTAACACCACCGGCGTTGAGGTAAGCATCGGGGATAATCAGGATGTCGCGCTTCAACAGGACTTGCTCTGCCTCCGAGGTAATCGGTCCGTTGGCGGCTTCAGCGATAATCTTGGCCTTTACATCGGCGGCATTCTCCAACGTGATCTGTCGCTCGAGCGCGGCTGGGACGAGGATGTCACATTCCAGTTCGAGGGCATCGGTGTTCTTGCGGAGGTTTTTGGCGCCGTTAAAGTCGGTGATGTGTCCGGAATCTTTGCGATGCTTCCAGACATCGTGAACATCGAGACCCTTCGGATTGTAGATGGCGCCGTCGTATTCGGAAATCGCAACGATCTTCGCTCCGGCTTCCTGCAGGAAGCGGGCCGCATAGTACCCGACATTTCCCAGCCCCTGAATCACCACGGTCTTGCCCTCAAGCCCCGCTTCCAGACCCAGCGCTTTCATGTCATCGGCGTACGAGCAGGCCCGAACCAGTCCATAGTAGACGCCTCGGCCAGTCGCTTCGGTGCGACCATGGATGCCACCCTGGGCGATCGGCTTGCCCGTGACACAGGCAGCGGCGTCGATCTGTCCGGGATTGAGCGCAGAGTACGTGTCGGCGATCCAGGCCATCTCACGCTCACCGGTGCCATAGTCGGGCGCAGGAACGTCGATGCCTGGGCCGATGAAGTTCTTTTTGGTCAACTCCGCCGTATAGCGACGCGTGATCCGTTCGAGCTGGGAGGTTGTGTATTTGCGAGGTTCGACCCGGATACCGCCCTTGGCGCCGCCGAAAGGTACATCGACGATAGCGCACTTGAAGGTCATCAGCGCCGCCAGCGCCTTGACTTCGTCCGCATTAACCATCTCACTGTAGCGAATACCGCCTTTGACCGGGAGTTTGTGATGGCTGTGTTCGACCCGAAAGGCCTGCATAATCTCGATCGTCCCGTCATCTTTTTTGAGCGGGAATTTAAACTCATAAATGCTGTTGCAATATTTGATCTGATCGATGAGGCCGGGATGATGGTCGGTGTGGTTGGCCGCTTTGTCGAAAAAGGCCAGTACGGTTTCAAAGAAGGACAACCTGTTTTGTGACATAGACTCCTTACCTGCTGTCTGTGGTCAAAACCGGACAGCCACACCCTTGTTTCGTGATACGCCAGTGATGACTGTCGTTGATTCGCTACCGGCGCTAAGATATGGCTTCCGCGGGACAAAAACAAGTTTTTCGCCGGTCCGTGCAGTCTTGTTTTCTCGCTGAACCGGCCGGCCGGCGCCATCCAAGGTGTAGAATTCACTGGCATTTGCCGCACTGACAACCTACTATCCGTTCCAAAAAACACGAACTACAAGCTGAGGAGTAGACCGAGGTGCCGAAGTACCAACCTGCCCGCAGCGGCCGCAAAGAAAGCAAGTTTCGCTCGCAGCCGTTTATTCGCGGACCCCTGTCCGCATTTGACAATGCCCTGACCCAGTTCGACCGGGCTGCCAAGACTATGAAACTCACGAAAAATCAGATCGCCTTTATTCGTGAACCGCGGCGCACCACCGAAGTGAAACTGCCGGTTCGCATGGACGACGGCTCGATCCGCGTTTTCAAGGGTTATCGTGTCCAGCACAATATCGCGCGCGGCCCGGCCAAGGGAGGCGTGCGGTTTCACCCCGATGTCAACCTCGACGAGGTCAAGGCCCTCGCGTTCTGGATGACATTCAAGTGCGCCGTGATTGGTATCCCGATGGGTGGTGGCAAAGGCGGCATCGTTGTGGATCCGGCGGAGTTGAGCACCGGTGAGCTTGAGCGATTGTCGCGGCGTTTCTTCGCTGAGATGATTGACCTGTTCGGCCCGGACCGGGATGTGCCAGCTCCTGATGTAAACACCAACCCGCAGATCATGGCGTGGTTCATGGACACCTATTCGATGCACAACCGGGGCGACTATCTGCCCGCCGTAGTCACAGGCAAACCGCTCGAACTGGGTGGGTCGGCCGGGCGTGCCTCCGCGACCGCCCAGGGCATGGTCTTCTGTGTCTTCCAGGCGGCGGACCATCTCGGACTGGAACTGCACGGCGCGAAGGTAGCCATCCAGGGATTCGGCAACGCCGGCTCGTTTGCGGCCAAGCTGCTTCGCGAACAGGGTTGCATTATCCAGGCGATATCCGATGTTGACGGGGCCTTTTTCGCCAAGGAGGGGATCGACCCGGAGCACGCAATTGCGCACATTCAGAAGAACAGGACGCTGAAAGGCTTTGAGAAAGTCGCCAGCGTCGAAAGGCTCAAGGATCCGCTGAAGTTGCTGGAATTGCCCGTCGATATCCTCATTCCCGCGGCGCTGGAGAATCAGATCACGCGCAAGAATGCCAACCGGATCAAAGCCAAGGTGGTCGCCGAGTGCGCCAACGGCCCATGTACGCCGGAAGCCGATGATATCCTTGAAAAGAAAAAGACCTTCATCATTCCGGATATTCTCTGCAACGCCGGCGGGGTTGGCGTGTCGTATCTGGAGTGGGTGCAAAACCGCATGGGGTACTACTGGAGCAACGAGCGGGTGCTGGAAGATCTGAAGACCATGATGGATCGGGCCTTTGCCGATGTTCTCCGGACCTCGCTGCAGTACAAAGTCCCGATGCGTACGGCGGCGTTTATTGTCGCCATCGAAAAAGTCGTGCGAGCTTCGGAGCTGCGCGGCTTGTACGCGTAGTCGTTGCCAGAGAGACAACCGAATCGCCGGGACGGTCGTGCGCCGCCCCCGGCGATTTTCTTTTTGATCGAGCAACACGTCGCCTATATTGATCGGGAGTCTGATCGTATAACCTGGAGAAGACCGACGGAAACGTATCATGAGTATTGCTGAAGACCTGGCCGGCCTCGTGCCGGACGCACAGATATCGACGCAGACCGATCAGCTGGAGGTGGCCGCGCGAGACGAATCGACCCTGCCCGGCGTCGCCCCGGCCGTGGTTGTCTGGCCGACTACTACCGAACAGGTAGCCGAAATCGTCCGCTATTGCGCCCAACACACGCTGCCGGTGACTACCCGAGGGGCCGGCTCAGCGCTGGAGGGCTCGACTATCCCGTCCGAAGGCGGCGTCGTGCTCGATGTCAGTACCATGACCAAAGAGCGCAACTACTGGCCGGAGGACTTGCAGATCGAGGTTGAGCCGGGCCTGATCTACGATCATCTCAATGAACGGCTCAAGCGCGATGGTCTCTTTTTCCCGCCCTCCCCTGGCGGCTCGGGCGATATCGCCACCATCGGCGGCATGGTTTCAACCAACGCCAGTGGCATCTACTCGGTGAAGTACGGCGGCACGCGAGACTATATCCTGGCCCTCGAACTTGTTACCGGTACCGGGGAGATCATGAGGCTGGGCAATCGCGCCATCAAACGCTCGAGCGGGTACAATCTCGTCGAGCTAATCGTCGGCTCCGAGGGTACCCTGGGCGTGGTGACATCTATTACCCTTCGTCTGGCCGGCATTCCTGAAGATCGCCTGCAGACGGCATACAAATTCCCCGATGAGGTGTCGGCAGCGACGGCCGTGTCGGAGATGCGCCGGTACGGGCTTGATCTGGCAGCGATTGAATTCCTCGACCGTCGCCTCATGGAGGCACTCAACCAACTCAAGGACTACGGTCTCGAAGAGGTGCCGGCTCTCTTCCTCGAGTTCCATGGCCCAAAAGCGGTGCTTGATTCCAACAGCGAATTGGCCGCCGAGGTTTGCTCTGAGTTAGGCGGGGTACCGCTAGAGTTAGCTGACGGTCAGCGGCCATGGGAAATCAGGCACTGGGCCACCGATGCCATCAAACACCGCAAGCCGGGTCACAGTATCCTTCGCAATGATGTCGCTTTTCCCATTTCCAAACTCCCGGAGATGGTCGCCTACTGCCATGAGCTTGGCGACGAAGCCGGTATCCTGATCCACACGTTTGGCCATGTCGGGATGGGCCTGTTACATGCTCTCATGCTGGCCGACCGGGACAATCCTGATCAATGGAACACCGCGATGGAGCTGAACAACAAGATCATCGCCAGGACTCTTGAATTAGGCGGTACGATTTCCGGTGAACACGGGATCGGGCTCGGCCACAAAGACATGTTCGAACAGGAGCACGGCGCGTCGGTCGAGCTCATGCGGAGAATCAAGCGGCAGTTCGATCCGCACGGCATTCTCAACCCCGGCAAGATCTTCGATATCTGACATGGAAAAGCGGGGCAAGTCAGTCTAACCTGCCCCGCTTCCTGCCCTTACGCTGCAACTAGTGCATTATTCGCATTCCGGCATACAGGCGCTTGGCGCGGGTCCTCCACCGAAGAGCGCGCTGACAAGGTAGATCACATCCGGCAAATCAACACTGCACGCGGCGTCGCCGTTCACATTGGCTTCGGCCGGGCAGGGCGGCGGTGGGCCACCATTGAACAAAGCGTTAACCAGGTAGATAACGTCGGAAAGATCAACGTCACCGGCCGGATCACCATTGATGTTGCCGGCGGTCCCCTCACAGCAACCACTGACTTTCACCACCCCTATGGTACCGATTGGGTGATACTCGAGCATCGGCCAGATGAAGCACGGTTCGCGCGTTCCGTAGCCGCTCAGATTGATACTGGCCTCCTGCTCGGATGAAACCCGGTCGGGAATCGTGAAATAGAGCTTCGCGATTGGTCCGTTACCGGGCAGCATATCCATATCAGTAGCCGACTCCGAAGCCTTCAACAACAGCGCGACACGCTGGTGCGCCGGGTCGTAGTGGTAGTAAGTCTGGGTTTCGAAATACTCGGTACGGCAACCGATCGTCGAGAAGGAATCGTACTGAATCGCCAGGTCACCCGGGTATTCGATGGGCAACTGAATCTGCCGGATCGGGACATTGTTGCATGCTCGCACGGCCACCTCGATCTGTGACCCGCGCGTCGCACCTATCGTATCCGGTACCACTACCGAGTCGGCCAGCGCCATAATATAATCGACCTTCTGCTTGGAGCGCGATTCGGCGCCCGCTTTCACTTCGGCGCCAACCGTATACAGGCCGGGCTCCGTATACGTGTGGGTCGGGGACTGGACAAATGCCGAGTCACCATCGCCGAACGACCAGGACCAGGAATCGACATCGGACATCGTCGTCACGCCGGTGAAGTTGACATCAAACGGCACCCAGCCGCTGGTGGTGTCTGCCTCGATCGAGACACCGCCCGCGTAGTCGACATAGACGGCATTGTAGCCGATCCGGGAGCACCCGTACGGTATGCGCATGTAGCCGGACTCACCCCACCAGGTCCCCCAGGAGTTACGCATGATCCAGACCCCGTTGGGTCCCTGGGAGTCATCCCAGCCGACCAGCACCACCGCGTGATTCACATCGCCGTTTTCACAGCCGTTGAAAACACCGTTGGAGTAGCCCTGGAAGGCGTTGTTGACACTGATTGCTACCGCGATCGGACCGTACTCCAAGATAGCGAGCTTCATCTGCTCGACGGTTGGGGTCGACCACGGCGAGCCGACATAACCCCAGTCCTTGATCGTATACTCATGCGGATACGGGCAGCTGCACGGCGCATCGTACTGAACATACGGGAAATCGCTCTCCATCACTGCGCCGGTACCGCCACAGGGATCGGTCTCGGTGATGAAGTAATCGAGGACCCACCAGCCACCGCCGCAGCCCCAGCCCTCCTGATTGCAACTCACCAGCCACTGCTCGGAAAGATCAACAACTTCGCCATCAAAAATCTTGATATTGCACTCGAGCGCGCCGACAGAACCAAACGCCCAGCAACTGCCGCAGCCGCCCTGGTTGCGAACCGGCGTGACGCCATCCGAATCACGCCAGTCAAACTGCTCGGGAATAGTGCGCTTGACAGCGGACATGTCATTGAATTTGGCGCCCTCCCGCCAGTTTGGTGGCTCCTCGAGACCGCACAATTCATCGATCGTGTATTCACATGCCGGGTTCATCGACACCTCAAAGGTCCAGCCCTCCCGCTCCCCGCGTTGTTGGAGTTCCTCGATGTCCTGTTCGGTCAGTTGCCCGAAAGCGGAACCGGCCGACACCAGCAGGCCAAGCAGGGCCGTATACACCAGAAGCCTGCCGAGTTTGCCGATCGTTATCCTTGATGGCTGGAGCATAATTCGTCCTTTCTTTCGCCGGTGAGGGGGCATGCGAAGCTGTAACGGAGTGATGGAGTAAACGCGAACTGTATGTCGCCCGACGCGAGGCACATAGTCATTCATGTGTATCAGTTGAAACCTACCTATTCCCTGAAATATAGATAATTGTGTCAATTTGTCCACTAAAAACCCGAATGTACGGGCTTTACGAGCCCGGCAGCATTGTCGTTCGAGACTCATTCAAACCGGCGCCTCGGCCGATAACATGGGGAAACGGGAGGCAGCCATGAAACTGAGTCATATTGCCCTGGTGTCGCTGTTGGGACTGCGCGGATTGTTACTGATCGGCTGCAACAGCGGCGACGATAGTGCCACAGAACTGCGACAGATCCCCCTCAATGGTATCGCTGAAGTGATCGACAGTGTCCTTGTTGAGTATGACGCGGAGCACTCGGCCGATGGTGTCGGGTCGATTCGGGTCGAAACCGGCGAGCCAATTCGGGTACGGCTGGCGGAAGTCGGTGGGATCGATATCGAGGACGCCCGCCTGATTTACCAGGCCAGCCTGCGCTCGAGCGAGCTGCAGGGGACGGCATATCTCGAGATGTGGTGCCAGTTTGCGGGCAAAGGCGAGTATTTCTCACGCGGATTGGACAACCCGGTGACCGGGACGAGCGATTGGTCCATTCACCAGACGCCGTTCTTTCTCAAGTCGGGTGAGAATCCTGACAGCGTCAAGCTGAACCTGGTGGTTGAGGGGGCCGGTACGGTCTGGATTGATGATATCCGTCTTCAGCGCGCGCGCCTGTAGGCGCTGAGAGCAAACTGGTGCCGGAGGCCGGACTCGAACCGGCACGGGCCTTCGGCCCAAGGGATTTTAAGTCCCTGGTGTCTACCAATTCCACCACTCCGGCACAGGACGGGCTGCATGATTGAGCGGCAGTAAGTTAGGGTCCACCGGGTCCGGATGCAAGAGAGAAACCCGTTCGGAGACGGATGGGATAGGCAACTTCGCCCCCCAGGGGCTACCTGCGCCAGCACCCCGCCACACTATCCGTGAACTGATTCAG
>WJMS01000123.1 GCA_014727815.1 candidate division GN15 bacterium | reverse complement strand
ACGGCATTCCTCGATCAGGTCGGCGAACTTTGTTTCGGCGCGGAAATCTCCGATGTCGACAACAACCTGAGCGGCTACATGATCGAGCCGGTCGGCAGCTATGATCCGCAGGCCGAAGAGATCTGCTTCACGGCCGACACCGCCGGTACATACCAGTTGATCGTGACGGCGTTTGACGACTGCGCCGATACGACTATCGACACGGTCGAGATCGAGGTGCAGGTCGACGAGTGTATCCACGTCCAGATCGAGCAGGTCACCGATGTCCTGCAGGGGCAGGGGACGACGGTCGATATCTACCTGAACGGGTCCGGCAAGGAACTGGGCGGGTATGACTTCCTGATCCAGTACGATCCGACCGCGCTGACCCCGACCGGCGCCGTTCTCGGGCCGCTCCCCGAGAATTGCGGCTGGGAGTACTTCCAGTACCGCCACGGCGCCTCGGGCAACTGCGGCTCGGGCTGCCCCGACGGCCTGCTGCGGCTGGTGGCGATTGCCGAGACCAACAACGGCGCCTACCATCCGGGCTGTTTCCTCGACTCCGAGGTCGGCGTGATCGCCTCGATCGACTTCCTGGTCTCCAACGACCGCACCCTCGAGTGCATGTTCACCCCGGTCAATTTCTTCTGGACCGACTGCGCCGACAACGCCTTCTCCTCGCGACTCGGCGACACGCTGTGGGTCGAGCGGACGGTGTACAATGCCGCCCACGCCAACATGACCAACCACAGCTACGGCTTCCCGGGCGCCTACGGTATCCCGGATGACTGCCTGACCGGTCTCGGTCCGAACAAGCCGCAGCCGATCCGCTGTGTCGACTTCACCAACGGCGGCGTGAAGATCATCTGCGCCGACGATATCGATGATCGGGGTGACTTGAATCTCGACGGACTGGCGTACACGATCGCCGATGTCGTCATGTTCACCAACTACTTCGTCTACGGCACCTCGGCGCTGGGTGAAGGCCTGGCGATCGAGGCGGCCACGGCGGCATCGGATGTCAATGTCGATGGGCTCCCGTTGACGGTGGCCGACCTGGTCTACCTGATCCGGGTGGTGGTTGGTGACGCCTCGCCGATCCCGAAACCGAACCCGGATATCGAGTACGAGGCTGAGATCGACCTGGTCGGCGGTGTCGTCACGATCGGCGAGACCGGGACCAAGATCGGCGCGATGCATCTGCTGCTCGACGGCGAGGTCCACCCGAGCTTGCACGCCAATGCCGCGGAGATGCACCTGGAGTCGCATTTCGACGGCATGCACACCCGCGTGCTGGTCTACAATAAGGACGGCAAGGGCTATCTCGAAGCCGGCGAGGTGCTGGTGCTCGACAAGAGCAATGTGACAATCGAGGAGATCGAGGTCGGCAGCTTCGACGGCATGGTCATGGCCGCGCACCTGAATACACTGCCGACGCAGTACGGCCTGTCTCAGAACTATCCGAACCCGTTCAATCCGGTGACGACGATTGAGTTCAGTTTGCCGGTGAAGGCGGAGTATCGGCTGGTGATTTACAATATTCTCGGTCAGCAGGTGGAAAGCTTCTCCGACGAGGTGGAGGCTGGAAATCACAAACTAGAGTGGGATGCCGGTAGGTACGCCTCCGGGGTGTACTTCTATCGTCTGTCGGCTGGTGACTTCAGCGCCACGAAGAAGATGGTACTACTCAAGTAACCACCACCTTCGCTCAGCAAAAGGCCCCGTTCACGCGGGGCCTTTTGTGTTTGTGGCGGTCAGGTGCAAGGACACAGCAAGTTTGGGGTGAGACGGGTCAAAGACCTGTCATTCCCCCGGACGTGGGAATCTATCTTACGTGCGTGGCGTACATGCGCGGCGTACGTCCTCGTGCGCCACGCAACCCCGCCAGCTGATCTCGTGTTGTCAGACGAGTCGCCCGACAGCACACTCGGGAAGAGATAGCACGCCGACTCCGTCTTCGAATCCGCCAAAGGAAGGCCATCATAAATCGTGGTCTACCCGGACCGAAAGGGCCACCGTTCGAATCCGCCCGGCGGGACGTCGAAGGGTGAGTCTAAGCCTGACGGCGGGGAATCGTCCGGTCAGGACACACCGCACAAGAGAATCAGTCCTTCTTGCCCTCCTCCTTTGGTATCTCGATCCGGTGCGTCTCGGGCTGCATCTTCCCGATAATCGTCGCGTGGTAGTGTTCCTCTTTGAGCTCCCGGTACAGACTGTAGCACATGAGCAGCAGGACGAATGTAAACGGCAGGCCGGTGGCAATTGCGGCGCTCTGCAGCGCGACCAGGCCGCCGCCCATCAACAGCACCGCCGCGCAAAGACCTTCCATGACGCCCCAGAAGATTCGCTGCGGCACCGGCGAATCGAGTTTGCCGCCGGAGGTGAGATGGTCGACCACCAGCGAACCGGAATCCGACGAGGTCACGAAGAAAATGACTACAAGCATAATGGCGATAAAGGACGTAACTTCCGCCAGCGGGAAGCTCTGGAGCATCACAAACAGCGCCGTGGAAACATCCTCACTCACCGCCGAGGCAATGTCGGCGCCGGTGAGCTGCAGCCAGAGAGCCGAGCCGCCGAAAGTAGACATCCACAAAAACGACAGCAGTGTCGGAAAGACCATCACGCCCAAAATGAACTCGCGCACGGTGCGGCCTTTCGACACCCGGGCGATAAACATGCCGACAAACGGTGACCAGGAAATCCACCAGCCCCAGTAGAATATCGTCCACGGATTCTGCCAGGCGCTGCCTTCGGCGCCGCGGTAGGCCTCGGCCCAGAAACTCAACTGCGGCAGGTTCTGAATATAAAACCCGATATTCTGGGTGAAGACTTTCATGATGTAGACGGTCGGCCCGGCCAGCAACAGGAACAACATGAGCAGGCCGGCGACGACCATATTGGCCGAACTGAGCATCTTCACACCTTTATCAAGGCCGGTGGCGATCGACCCGACCGCCACAACGGTGATACCTCCGATGAGCAGCACGGCATAGCCGGTCGAGGTTGGGAAGCCGAACAGGTGGTGCAGGCCCGAGGCAACCTGGGTCACACCCAGACCAAGCGAGGTCGCCAGGCCGAAGAGGGTAGCCAGGACCGACAGGACATCAATGACATTACCCCAGAAGCCATAGATGCGATCACCCAGCAGTGGGTGGAAGATGGAACGAATGGTCAACGGCAGGCCGCGGTTGTACGCGAAAAAGGCCAGCGACAAACCGACCAGGGCATAGATGGCCCAGGGATGAATACCCCAGTGATAGTAGGTTTGTCCCAGCGCCGTCTGGGCCGCCTCGGCCGACCGGGGAGCTGCGCCGAAGAGCGGGGATGGTTCCATGTAGTGGAAAACCGGCTCGGCCACACTCCAGAACATCAGGCCAATCCCCATCCCGGCGCTGAGCAGCATGGCGTACCAGCTGAATGTACTGAACTCCGGGAGTGCATCCGGCCCCCCAATGCGAATCTTACCGAAATCGCTGGCGGCGATGAGAATCATGACGAGTACAAAGAAGTTGGCTGACAGGATATAGATCCACCCGAAAGTCGTCCCGATACCGTCGAGCAGTTGTTGGAAGACCGCGGCCGATTGCTCCTGGAAAATGATCGTCAGGACGATAAAGGCCAGCAACAGGCCACCGGCAACGAGTGACACCTGCGGGTGCAAGTCAAATCCGAACCGGGACCAGTTGCTTTCGCCGGGTACCCGCCCGCCGGAATCATCGTAGAAGCTTGCGGTAGGCACGATCTGCAGGCCGAAGAAGGTGCGCCGCTGGTGGATGGCTTTCTTCTTCTGTTTCTCCCAGTGCGAACGCGCCATTTCCACGGCTTTTTGCTCGTAGGACAGTTCTACTCGCTCTTCCTGTTCTTCTTCCCCTGCCTGTGCGTCCTGCTCTTTTCGTTCTTCGTTCTTGTCGTCTTTGTATTCCATGCAATGGCTCTCCCTATCATGGGTTACCCCTTAACGGGTGATTGCCTGCCCGCACGTACGCAAACGGCGACAACGCAGACATCAGTGCATGGTGATTGCGTATGCGAAACCGGTTGGCAACAGTGCACAGTAAGACCCTGCGCTGAATCGGCCTGCGACCTGAGAATGAAGTGCCGCGACTGACAACCATGTGCAGGGTTTTCAGTCGGTGTGGTTTGCCGGCGTGCTGAGTTGGTTGATCCTTGTGTAGGTAACGTAGGTAAGTGCGGCAGGGATGTCAATCGGAAAGCCTGGGAAGAATGGAGCGATTGCGTCCGACATTGCTCTCATCTGCACACGATTGTCCGTGCGTGCGCTGTAGTGTTTGTGGAGGATCCCGGCTCGGTGGCCGGGTTGACAGGACCGTCTGTTATTCACTGTTCCGTCCTGCTGACTGTCTTGACGAGGGATAGCCACGGCGCGTGCGTATGACAGAGCTGCGCTCTGTATTCGTTGCAGGACGGTCGCGCTATTTCAAGTCCACCACCGTCGCGCCCCAGGAGCCGCCGCTGCCGCCCTCCTGACGGTAGTCCGATACGTTGGGGTGCTCGTCGAGCAGTGCCTGTACGATCCGTCGCTGCACCCCCTTGCCTTTGCCGTGCACGATCCGGATGGCGTAGATCTGCCGGTCGAGACACTCACGAATGTACTCGTTGACCACATCGCGCGTCTCTTTCGGCGAGAACTGGTGCAGATCCAGGGTACCATCGATCGGATACTCGATCGGTTCATCGTTGTCGAACGGCTCGGACACGGTCAACTCCTTCTCGTGCAAGCGGTAGTAGTCGGGGTAATATAGTCGATGGGAGCTTGCCTGAAACCGGATTTTTCGCTATCATGCCGCACTGTCAAATTACTTACCACCAGCCAAGGGGAGTCATGCCATGACGACCACAACACAGATTCCGCCCGCACCTACCTGGGACCTCGACTCCGTATTCCCGGGCGGGAGCGATTCGAGAGAGTTTGCCCACTACCGCGAAGACCTGAAGAAGGACTTCGACAAGTTTCGCACGACCATCAACAACCTGCCCGATACACTAGATGATTCGACGGCGCCGAAGTGGAAAGAGGTGATCCTGACTTTGGCCGACCTGATCGACCGGTTGGGCATGGTCGGCTCCTTCGCGCACTGCCTGGTTGCGCAGAATGTCAAGGACAACAAGGCGCATGCGATCGAGGGTGAGGCCGATGAGTACATGGCCGAGTGGCAGAAATTCGAGACGACCTTCCAGTTCAAAGCCAGCGCCCAGCCCGATGCGGCCTGGAACAAGCTGCTGGAAGACGACGACCTCAAAGAACAGGCGTTCGCCCTGAACGAACTTCGCGACCAGGCCAAGCAGAAGATGGCGCCCGAACTCGAGTCACTGGCGCTCGATCTGTCGGTCAACGGCTACCACGCCTGGAACAAACTGTACGACAAGATGGCCGGCGACCTGACGGTTGCATTTGAAGAGAAAGGTGAGACCAGGACGCTCTCGCTCGGTCAGCTGGCGACGAAGATGTCCGATGCCGACCGGTCGATCCGGGCGCAGGCATTCGAGAAGATGGTCGAGGCGTGGAAGACGCGGGAGGATCTGGCCGCGATGACGCTCAACGCCCTCTCCGGCTTCCGCCTGTCGCTCTATCGGAACCGCAGCTGGGACAACTTCCTGCACGAGGCGCTGCAGATGGCGCGGATCAAGCAAGAAACGCTTGATGCGATGTGGTCGGCGGTGGCCGATTCGCGCGACAAGTTGATTCCGTATATCGATGCCAAGAAGAAGCTGCTGGGGGTCGACAAGTATGCCTGGTACGACCAGTTTGCCCCCTGCGGTGCGGTCGACAAACTGTACAGCTACGACGAAGCAGCCGAGTTCATCTACGAAAACGAAAAAGACTTCTCGAAAGATATGGCCGAATTCGCCAAGATGGCGATCGACAAACGCTGGATCGAGGCTGAAGATCGCGGCGGTAAAGCCGGCGGCGGCTATTGCACGCGGTTCGGGCCGGTGCAGGAATCACGTATCTTCATGACTTACGCCAATACCTATGAAAATCTGCTCACCCTCGCGCACGAACTCGGCCATGCCTACCACGGCTGGGTACTCAAAGACAAGCCGGTCTTTGCGCAGAACTACCCGATGACGCTGGCGGAGACCGCGTCGATCTTCGCCGAACTGCTGGTTACCGATGCCGCCCTGCAGGCGTGTGGTGATGCTGGTGAGAAACTGATGCTGCTGGATCAGAAGATCCAGGCCTCGTATACCCTCTTCTGCGATTTGCGTACCCGCTTCCTGTTCGAGTCGTCCTTCTACAAGGAGCGCAAGAACGGGATAGTCGGTGCATCGCGGCTGAGCGAACTGATGATCGAGGCGCAGAAAGAGGCGTTTGGACCGATGCTTGACCCGTCAGGCTACCACCCGCTCTTCTGGTGCTCCAAGCTGCACTTCTACATCAGCGAGGTGCCATTCTACAACTTCCCGTACACGTTCGGCTATCTCTTCGCAATCGGCGTCTACGACCGCGCCCGCAAGGAAGGCTCGGCGTTTGCCGACAAGTACCGCGCCCTGCTGGCCGATACCGGGTCGATGACTACCGAACAGGTGGCCGAGAAACACCTCGGCGTCGACCTGACCAGGCCGGACTTCTGGAAAGACGCCACCGCCCGCGCGACCGAGGATATCGATGAGTTCGTGCGGCTGGCCGGTGAAGTGAAATAGCGAACGATGCCATCCGATGATGCGGTCCGCCCCGATAGCGGACTGTGGAAAGACGCGCTTGATGCACGGGCGGTTGCCGAACTTGGTTCGGCAATCGCCCGCGTGTATGGGAAATTCGATGCGAAGGCTTTTGCCGAGGCGGTCGTCTCGGATGGTTATCTCGACCGTGAGCTTAAAGACCGCACCCGCACGATCGCTCGACATCTAAAGACATTCCTCCCTCACGACTTTCGCAGGGCGTGCGACATCCTGATCAAGACCGCACCGACGGTTGCAGCCTTTGAGAACTGGGCGCTAACCTCGTATGTCGAGCAGTTTGGTCTCGATAAGTTTGAGATATCGGTAGCGACAATGAGAGAGTTGACCTCGCACTCTACCTGCGAGTTTGCCATCCGACCATTCATGAATCGCTACACTGACCGCATGATCCCGGTCCTGCATGCGTGGGCTGCCGATGACGACGAGCATGTCCGTCGGCTGGCCGCCGAAGGCAGCCGTCCCCGTGGCGTCTGGACCGCACATATCACGGCGTTCCGCGAAGACCCGGCGCCGGTCATCGAACTGCTGGAGAAGCTCAAGGCCGATGAGTCGTTGTATGTCCGCAAGGCGGTCGCGAACAACCTCAACGACATCTCCAAAGATCATCCGGAAGTCGTGATCGAAACGGCGTTGCGCTGGAAAAAGGACCGTCACCATCACACCGACTGGATCATCAAGCACGCCTGTCGCTCGCTGATTCGTGCCGGACATCCGAGGGTCTTCCCGGTCTTCGGGTTAGCCTATCCGGCCAGGGTCAAGGTGCATGATTTGGCGGTGAAACCGAAGCGCGTGAAGATCGGCAAAGACCTGTCATTTGCTTTCACGCTGACATCGACCGGTGCAAAGAAACAGAAGCTGGCGGTTGACTACAAGATCCACTTCGTCAAGGCCAACGGCACGACCGCCCCGAAGTTGTTCAAGCTTTCCGAAAAGACGATCCAGCCGGGTGAGTCGATTCGGTTCGAGTCCAAGCGGTCATTTGAGAACCGCTCCACCCGCACGCATCGGCCTGGCCGACACCGGCTCGAGATTGTGGTAAACGGAGATGCGCGCGGCAGCGTCGATTTCATTGTTACTACTTGATCGTAGACCTGAACGGGAAGTGAGAGACTGATGAGAACCTGTGTGACATCCGGCTTTCTTCTTGCGTTCACCATTCTCTGCCCGGGTTCTGACCTGTCGGCCCAGCATGACAAGCCCCAAGAGACCATGATTCGTGGTCATGTGATGTATACGCTGCTGAAACCGGGCGATATCCCGGCCCTTACCGACCCGGATTACCTGTCCGTATCGGAGGCCGACGAGTTGTATTATCCCGGGGAGCCGTTGCTGGCGGTGGTGGATGGTGATTCGGCCAAAGCCTACAGTACCTGGCATCTCGATCACCACGAGGTGGTTAACGACTATATTAATGGGAAGGCGATCACGGTCACCTGGTGACCGCTTTGCTACACCGGCATCGTGTATGCCGCCACAATCGACGACACCCGCTATACTTTTCAGGCTTCGGGCTCGCTCTGGCAAGATGCCCTGGTGATGCTCGATGACCAGACGGGATCGCTCTGGTCGCAGGTGATCGGAGAGGCCATAGCCGGCCCGATGGAGGGCACAACGCTGCAACTCTTCCCGTCGCAGCACATGACCTTCGGTGAGTTTGCCAGGGCCTACCCGCAGGGACGGGTGCTGACGAAACCGAATCGAGGACCGGAAGGTTCGACCTACGACCGCTACTTTGCCAGCCCCGATCGTCTGGGCATTTTCGGTCGCCAAGACACGTTCGACCGTCTCCCGGCCAAGGAAACGATATACGGACTGCGATTCGACAACAACCGGCCGGTCGCAATCTCCGAAGGCGCCCTTCGCCAACGCGGCCTGATCGTGTTGGCGGACACCGAGCCACCGGTTGCGGTCACACTCGATACCGCGCAGGGCGGGGTGGCAGCATTCGAACTGCCTCCTGTCGCGACCCAGGAACTCGTCCGCGTTGGCGACACCCTGCGCGTTTCGGATGGCAATGTGGCCTGGCATGCCGTCACCGGAATCGCGGTCAGTGCTGATACCAAGCGTCTCTCCCCGCGACCCATATTGACCGCCTTCTGGTTTGCCTGGGTAAGCTTCTTTTCAGATACTCGCCTGATCGCCGAGACGCCCTGACACGCCCAGTCTACTCGCTTGCTGCTTAACAGCTTAGGCCGACATTGCAACTTTTCACGCGGGTTGACGGTCGGCTAGGTGAGATGGTGATGAACAACTATGTTTTTAGGATGGCGATGAAACATTCGCCGCGGCACTCGCGTAGAGTGCACTAACCAACTTGGTCATGACGAACGATCACCGGACATTCGCAGATTCAATCCGTTGGGAGAGAGCACTCCGATGAAGAAAGTTATCCTCATTGCTGTCGTTCTGGTTGTAGTTGTCGCCGCGGTAGCCTTTTTCGCAAACGACGGCTCAGCCAAGAAGGACGATGAACTCAAGACGGTCGAGGTCGCGCGCGGCTCGATTGTCGACAAGGCCCTCGCGATCGGCCAGATCGAACCGAAGTATGAGATCGCGGTCAAATCCAAAGTCGCCGGCATCGTCCGCAAGGTCTATGTCGAGATCGGCGACAAAGTCCGACAGGGCGACCCGCTCTTTGATGTCAAGCCGGACCCCACCCCGGTCGAGTATGCCAATGCCAAGCGCGAAGTCGAGTTGTACCGGGTCGCGTTCGAGCAGGCCTCCCGCGAACATGAGCGCAGCAAGAAGTTGCGCGACAAGCAACTCATCTCCAGCCAGGAATACGAAAACAACCTGATGGCGTACGAGGACGCCGAACTGCGGCTCAAGCTGGCCCAGGAGAAACTAGCCCTGATCGAATCGGGCAGCACCGAGATCGCCGACCTGACAATCGACAACGTCATCAAGTCCCCGATTTCCGGGACGGTCCTGTCGCTTCTGGTCGAAGAGGGTGACCCGGTGGTGCCGTTGACATCGTACCAGGAAGGCACCGAGCTGGCGACACTGGCCCGGATGGACAACCTGGTATTGAAAGGCACGGTCGATGAGATCGATGTCGGCAAGCTCAACGAAGGCATGCCGGTCGAGGTCGAAATCGGCGCGCTGCCGAACGAGAAGCTCTCCGGCATGCTCGACAAGATTTCCCCGAAGGCGCGCAAGTCGGAAGGCGCCACGCTGTTTGATGTCGAGATTACATTCGACGAGACCAGCAAGAGTTTCCTTCGTGCCGGCTACAGCGCCAATGCTGATGTCATCATTAACAAGGCCGAGGATATCCTGATGATTCCCGAACGGCTGGTCACGTTCAAAGACTCGGTAGCCCGGGTCGAGGTGCGCGATACGGTCGGCAATATCGAGGAGCGCGAGATTCAGACCGGTCTCTCCGATGGTATCAATATCGAGGTAACCGAGGGCCTGT
>WJMS01000122.1 GCA_014727815.1 candidate division GN15 bacterium | reverse complement strand
TGTTTCCGTGGACACGTCCGATTCCGGGACCGTTTATGATCGCCGGCGAGAACAATCGACTCCAAACGATGGGAGGGATTATCGAGTCACATTAGAAACGTGTCGCCGACATTTTTGTCAACTACTAAAAAACCGTTTTGTGCGGGACTTGCTCGCCGGTCCTCTCACCGAGTTGATACTGAAACCCGGCTTTGTTGCAGGCACCGGATGAACCATCGGCAGTTTGGGCCCGAGGTTCCGTCACGGCTCGTATCGGGTGGACCGTTGTCACCGTCTTGTCTGTGCCGGGAAATCCGAATGGCTCGTCGAGATCGTCTTCGTTCAACGAGTCACGTACAGTATCGGTGAATTGAAAAACGAGCTTAAGCCCCTTTCTATAATTTGTAACACATTCCGCAGAGTTTGGTTTCGGAATCTCGCACTCGAGCGATCGATTTCGGACTCCAATGGGGACAGATTCAGCCCCATTCGCACGCTTTCTGCCGGTCACGTCCACCGAAATCGGCCTCGCAGCCGGGTTTGTCGCCGGATCGGCTTGTCGCTTCCAGTCGCTCAATTCGGACAAACTCGACATCTTTGTCTCTCTGCTACACTCGCAAGGCCACCGCGATACCATCGCGGATGGGCATTATACTCGTAAAAAAGCGGCTGTCCTGGTAGAGCAGCCGGGTGAATTCGACAATGGCTTTGGTGGTATCGTCCTGCTTGCGGTCGCAGACCTTGCCGTCCCAGATGACATTGTCGGTGATAAACAGGCCGCCCTTGCGCAGCAGCGGTGCGGCCAGGTCGATCGTGTCCGGATAGCCCTGTTTATCGATATCGTTCAGGATGATATCGAACGGGCCGTCGAGCTTCTTCGCCACCCGCCGGGCATCACCGACGCGAAACTCGAACTGGCTTTGCAGGCCGGCCCGCTTGAAGTAGTCGAAGGCGCGGCGTTTGTTCGCCTTGTCGCCATCGGTCATAGTAATATGACCTTTGCTTTTCATAGCCAACGAGAACCAAAAGGCACTGTAACCATAGCCGGAGCCGAGTTCGAGAATCCGGCGCGCTTTGGTGGCGATGGCCATCTGGTAGAGGAAGCGGCCGACCAGCGGGCCTATTATCGGAAAGCCGTTTTCATCGGCGTATGTTTCCATCTCGCGCAACACCGGATCTCGATCCGGGGTTACCTGGTGCAAGTACTTGTGGACCTTCTGAAACATGGAAGCCGGTTCCTTTTCACAGCAACAAGTAGATGTCATCGTCGACAATCTCGACGTCATACCGTTTCAGGGCGAACTCCGGGTTGCTCAGGCACCGGCCGGTTTTCAGGTCGTAACGCCAGCCGTGCCAGGCGCAGGTCAGCACGCCATTTTCGACGCCGCCTTTGGCAAGCGACGCCTTCATGTGCGCGCATTCGGACTGGATGCCGACGATGGTACCGTTATCGTTGACCACGGCCACGCGCCGGGCGAGGATCTGCTTTTCAATCATCGCCCCGGGTGGCAGATCGGCCAGCCGCCCCATTTTGATTTTTCGCATGGGCAACCTCCGGTTCGCCCCGTACAATGGCGCCCCTGCCCCAGGGGGTCGCAGCAATTACGGCAATCACATAGATCGACGCAGCGACTGCGAACCGAATAAGTTGTCGTGAAAGCGAGTACTTCGAAGCGACGCTTTATGCGTCTCGTGACATTCGAAGGTTACGTAGTCATATGCCCGTGACCACGCCCCAACATACATGCTGGAATCAATAAATCAACACAAATCTTCGAGAATAATGTAGAGTTTCCGGGCGAAGTTTGAAAACCGTACAGTCGACCTCAGGCGACATCCCTGGTAATCGGTAGCGTTTCCGCTGGCGCGGTAGCGGGCTGTGCCGCTTCCTGTTTCCTGCGCCGACGACGTTTGGCCATGCTCAGGCCGCCGCCGAGGAACGTAACGATCGTACCGAGCCAGAAGAGGACGATGTACGGCTTTTCGGAAACCTCCACGACCAGTGTCGCGGTAGCAACATCCGGATCGTGCGGGATGAAGTCCCCGTGGAATTGCAGCATGACGCCGCCGTTGTCCGGATCGATCCCGCTGATGTGCACCGAGCCGCGCTCATCGTCGAAGGTCGCAGTCAACGGTGTTACATCGCGGTTGCTCACTTTCAGCACCGGTGCGACATGTTCGGTGTAGTCGCCGCGACTGATCGTAAGGTTGGCGGTCGCGGTCATGTCCTGCATGCTACCGTCGCCGTGGCCACCGCCGACCTCGAATTCGTGGAAGGTGATGTCATAGTCACCGAGCGACTTCGTCTCCCCCTTGTTGAGAGCCAGTTCACCGGGGAGCTGACCGGTCGGCCGTTCAAGCGAGATCGGCGAGAGATACAGGTCGCGGCTCAGGTAATTCTCGACATGCGGCTTTTTCATCACGCCTTCGGCGTTCTTGGGAAACTCGTGTGGCAGGGTGGCAATAAACACGCCGCGGCCGTCATCGACTTCCACGTGCGCATCGAGCCCTTTCTCGGTTTCAACGATATGGGTGAAGCGCATGCGGTAGTCGCCGTCGACATCGGTCCAGCGGTTTTGTTTCAGGGTCACCATCTCCTGGGTGGCAAAGCCGGCCGAGGTCGCGGCGCCGATCAACGCCAGGGCCAGTCCGACATGAGAAAGGTAGCCGTGCTGCGCCAGGCTCCCCCGGAGCGACAGGAAGTACGTCCAGCCGTTGGCCACCAGCGCCCAGGCGCCAAAGCCAAACAACAGCAGATAGAGTACATTGAACGTAATGCCCGTGATCATCAGCATGGCGACGGTCAACAGTCCGGCGATACCGCCGATCAACAGCAACTGCGGTTTGGCCACGCCCTGGTTCCATCGGAAGGCCGGAAACAAGGCCATAAGGATGAGGATGGCGATGCCGATCGGGGTCATGGTATTGAAGTAGTAGCTCATGCTGACGTTGGACGGGTTCTCGGCGAAGCGGGTCAGCAGGGGCGATGATGTCCCGAGCAAGACAAGCACACCGCCAAGCGACAGAATCAGTACACCGAGCGTCACGAGATACGAACGTGAGTTGACGGTGCTGAAGGACGGTTCCGGTTGAATGTCGCGCCAGCGCCAGACCAGCAGGCCGATGCCGGCGAAGACGAAGAAAAGCAGGCCGCCGATCAGGAATTGGTTGATGCCGAGATCAACAAAGGAATGAACGGAGAAATCGGCCAACACGCCCGAACGGGTCAGGAAGGTGCCGTAGATGACGGCCCAGAATGACAGACAGACGGTCACGAGCGAGAAACGCAGGAGGCCGCGGCGCTGCCGCTTGATGAAGAGGGCGTGCACCTGGGCAGTCAGGAAAAGCCAGGGAATCAGCGATGAGTTTTCGACCGGATCCCAGGCCCAGAAGCCGCCCCAGCCGAGCGTTTCGTACGCCCAGAAGCCGCCCATGACGAGCGCCACGCCGAGCCCGGCCCAGGCGAACAGGGTCCAGCGTCGGGCCGCTTCGGACCAGATATGGTACTTGCGCTCAACCAGCGCGGTCATCGCGAAGGCGAACGGAAAGACGGCTCCGGCGAAGCCGAGGAACATGACCGGTGGGTGAATCGTCATCCAGTAATTTTGCAGCAGCGGATTGAGGCCCGAACCCTCGGGACGCCAGACCGGCATGAGTTCAAAGGGTGATTTCTTCAGCAGGATAATCAGGATCGACAGAATAAACAGATTGACCCAGACCATGTTGCCGCGCTCGAAAGTACCGGCCCGACGCATCATGATCAGGCCCATCACCCCGACAAAGAAGATCCAGAGCAGGAAAGTGCCCTCCTGACCGCCCCAGAGCGCCGACCAGACGTAGTAGGTCGGCATGTCGGTCGAGGTGTACGAGAAAACGTACTTCACGGTAAAGTCGTGGGTCAACAACAGGTACAGCAGCGCACCCATGGCAAGGGTGACAAACCCGGTGCTGAACTGGAAGAAGCGACGGCCGAGTACGACGGTGTCATCGCGTCCCCGCCAGGCCAGGAAGTAAGCGATGATGGAGAAGATGGTACAGCCGAAGGCTGCAACGATGAAGAAGTCACCGAGATATGGCATGGTCCCTCACGTGTTGAACATATCCTTTTGCACTACACCGCCCGGACAGTTCACGCACTACCTGCCAGCCGGCTCAGCCGGCGCTTCTGGCTTTGGCGACGTTGCGGATACGCCGCTTTTTCTCGGGAAGCACCAACTCGGCGGTGCCACCGGAGATTTCGATGAGCTTCTGCACGACCTCCTCGACGAGGAAGTCGGGCGTGGAAGCGCCGGCGGAGATCCCGACGTTTTCAATCGACTCGTTCTCCGAGAACCAGCTCTCTTCGATATCAGCGGCCGAATTGATGAGGTAGCCACGGCCACACAGTTCGTTGGAGATATTGGCGAGGCGGGTTGAATTGGCCGAACTCTTGGAGCCGACAACAAGCATCATATCCATGTGCGGAGCGAGCGCGAGAATCGCCGACTGCCGTTTGTTGGTGGCGTTGCAAATGGTATCGAAGATCTCGATGTGCGGCCACTTCTTCTGGGCGGCTTCCTTGAACTCCTCGGCGCGGGCCATTTCGGAGGTCGTCTGCACCGTCAGGCCGAGCTTGCGGTCGGTCCAGTCGGGCAGATGAGGCAGTTCATCGGGCGACGAGACGACCGTGATCTTGTCCGGGGCATAGCCGAGAACGCCCTCGGTTTCGTCGTGGTTGCGATCGCCGTAGTGGATGACGTGGTAGCCCTGGGGAACGATCTTCTTGATGATGTCGTAGATGACCGTCACCAGCGGACAGGTAGCATCGACGACATTCAGGCCTTTCGCCTCGGCCTTGTTGATGACATCGGGCGCGATACCGTGGGCGGAAATGATCAACGTTC
>WJMS01000121.1 GCA_014727815.1 candidate division GN15 bacterium | reverse complement strand
GGCGGCGCCGGTGACTGATACGGTCAAGCGCGGCCGGGAGGGTCTTGTTATGGCGACGCTCGACCGCAGCAACCTGCACCTGGCCCAGACCCCGCAGGCATTTCTTTTTGACCTGATCCGCAGGGCTCACGACGAAGACCGTGGCGGCGAAGCAACCGATGATGCCGTGCTGATGGAGCAGGCCGGGCATAAGGTGCGACTGGTGGCGCCCTCGGGGCCGAACTTCAAGGTGACGACGGCCGATGACCTGGTGATGGTCGAGGCGCTGCTACGACGGGAAGGTCATGGACAAGCTTAGGATCGGACACGGCTTTGATGTCCATCGTTTCGCGGATGACAGACCGCTGATACTCGGCGGCGTGACGATTGACTACTCGCGCGGGCTGGCGGGGCACAGCGATGCTGATGTGCTGTTGCATGCCATTGCCGATGCACTGCTCGGGGCAGCCGGGCTGGAGGATATTGGCCATCACTTTCCGCCATCGGACTCGAAATGGAAAGACGCCGATTCGTCCGACTTGCTGGCGCAGGTTGTAGTGATGATTCGCGAGGCGGGAGTTACGGGAATCATCAATGTCGATGCGGTGATCATGGCTGAGCAGCCGAAACTGAAGCCGCATATAGCGTCGATGAGACAGCGCATATCTGAGCTCCTGCATATTACTCCCGACCGGGTCGGGGTCAAGGCGACCACCACCGAGCAACTCGGATTTGTTGGCAGGGAGGAAGGGATAGCCGCCTCGGCGGTCTGCCTGCTGGCCCGCGATGACTGAGTCGTTTGAGCAGATTGCCGGCTATGTCGACCACCTGTTCGCCTACGGTCCGGGACTGGTCTATTTCGCCATTTTTGTAGCCTGCTTTATCGAGAACATCTTCCCGCCGTTTCCCGGCGATACGTTCATATTTGTCGGCGGCGCGCTGGTTGCACTGGACCGCCTCGATCTGACCTGGCTGGTGATACTCATCAATGCCGGCGGGATGATGTCGGTGATGCTGCTGTATTACTTCGGTCGGCGACACGGCCGAGAGTATTTTCTTCGAAAGGACTACAGGTATTTTTCCGCCGATGACGTACGGCGGATCAGCGAGAAGCTCGACCGCCACGGCGCCTGGGTGCTGATGTTCTCGCGGTTTGTGGTCGGTGTCCGTACCGCGCTGGCGCTGTCGGCCGGCATCGGCAACTACTCGGCATCGAAGACCTTCAGCTATTCTCTGATCTCCTATGTCGTCTTCACCTCTTTGCTCATGTACGTGGCAATCACGCTGGTCAACAATGTCGAGTTGATCAGTTCGTACGTGCAGGCTTACAACTGGATTGTCTGGCCGACCTTGATTCTGCTGGTGATTGTCTATATTATCCGACGGTACCGGAAACTGAAAGCCAAACGCGAGGCCCGGCAATGAAAGTTCTACTGCTCGCCGGCGGAAATTCAAGTGAACGACAGGTCTCCCTGGACAGCTCGGCCGCGATTGCCCGTGCCCTGGAACAGCTCGGACACCAGGTCGATATTCTCGATCCGGCCTCAGGCGAGCGCCTGCAATCCGACGGCAAGAAGCTTCTTCCGATCAGCGGGGATCCATCGGCGGCAGTTGATATCACCTCGGCGCCGGTCGCGTCACCGGCGTTCCGGCAGGAGATCATGGCCGGACGTCCGGAGTGGGAGGTGGTCTTTCTCGGCTTGCACGGTGGCGCCGGAGAAAACGGGACAATCCAGAATCTGCTCGAACTGGCCGGGCTGGCGTACACCGGCTCGAACATGACGGCATCGGCCGTGGCAATGGACAAGGCGATCACCAAGCGGGTGATGCAGTCACTGGACATGCCAACCCCGGCGTTTGCAGTGTATCGCATACATGCAGAGTCTTACTACGAGCGGGCGGCGCAGGAGATTGCCGAGCGGTTCGATCTGCCGGTGATAGTAAAGCCCAATGACAGCGGTTCGACGGTGGGGTTGACCAGGGTCAGCGAACAGTCGCAGATGGTCGAGGCGCTGCGCCGGTGCGCCAGGGAATCATCCAATGTGCTCGTGGAGGAGTATGTCGCAGGCCGGGAGATGACGGTTGCGGTGCTCAATGGTCAGGCGCTGCCGGTTGTGGAGATTCGGCCCAAATCCGGTTTATATGATTACGAGGCCAAGTACACGAAGGGCAAGACGGAGTATGTCACGCCGGCGCCGATCGACGATGCTGTTGCTCAGCAGATGCAGTCCGCCGCAGTGTCACTGTACGATGCCATTGGCGCTGAGGGATTGGCGCGGGTCGACTTCATCCTGGATGACCACGATACTGCCCATTGTCTCGAGCTGAATACGCTGCCCGGCATGACCGAGCTGTCGTTGTCGCCGATGGCGGCCAGGGCGGCCGGCATCTCATTTGAACAACTCGTGGATCGTATAGTGACCTCAGCCATGGAAAGACACGCTCGCCAATGAAAGCTGAAAATGCCAAAGCCCTGATTTTCGATTTAGGCTGTACTTTGATAGAGTATGAAGCGTACTCGTGGGATGAGTTGGCCAAGAAAGCAATCGCCAACGGTCACACGTATCTGCTGGAGCAGGGCGTGGCGATTCCCGCGTATGAGGAATTCTACACCGCCTATGTTGAGATTCGCGACAAGTTCCGGACGCAGGTGGCCGAGGATTTGGTTGAGTGGACGATTACGCGGGCGGCCCGGATGCTTTTGGATCGACTGGGTACGCAATACACCGATGACCTGGTCGAGGGCTTTTTTGACGCGTATTACGAGCCCGTACGCAATGAGTTGTACGTCTATGACGACACGGTCACCACGCTGGAGAAATTGCGCCGCGAGTTTCCGATTATCGGCCTGATCTCAAACACAATCTTTCCGGAACGAACCCACCTGGCCGAGCTGGAACGATTCGGCCTGGCCGAGTTCTTCGACTTCAAGATCTTCAGCTCAACATTCGGTGTGCGCAAGCCCCACCCGGACATCTTCTATCACGCCGTCAACCTGGCCGGCTACGCGCCCTCGGAATGTATCTATGTTGGTGACCGCTATCTCGAGGACGTCCAGGGGCCGACCAGGATCGGCATGCACGCGATCCTGAAACGTCGTGAAAGCCGCGACTATCCGGATGCGATGCCGGAAGCGTGGGCGGAGATAACGCGGCTCGATGAGCTGCCGGAACTGTTCGAGAAATAGGGTAGACGGAGCCGTCCTGTCGGCGTATATTGGCTCTCTTGCAGGCGAGGTGCATGTGGGACCGGGTATCGACAACCCGGCATCAGAAGAAAGGTGAGTACCGTGGACGCTACCGAGAAACTGTTGAAAGAACTGACCGAAGCGAACGGCGTATCCGGCTATGAGGCCGACGTGCGCAGGATCATGATGCGCGAGATGAAGGACACGACCGACCGGCTGGAATATGACCGGCTCGGCTCGGTGATCGGTGTCAAAAACGGCTCGAGCGAATCACCGCGGGTACTGATTGCCGGCCACATGGATGAAATCGGCTTCATGGTCAAGGAGATCACCGAGGAAGGCTATATCAAGTTCCTGCCGCTCGGTGGCTGGTGGGGGCATGTGGCGCTCGGCCAGCGGATGCGCGTGATAACGTCGAAAGGCCCCGTGATCGGCGTGATCGGCTCCACGCCGCCGCACCTGCTGCCGCAGGAACAGCGCAAGAAGGTGCTCGAGATCAAGGATATGTTCATTGATGTCGGCGTGCAGGAGAAGTTCGACGTCAAGAAGAAGCTCGGCATCAAGCTTGGCGACCCGATTATCCCCGAGAGCGACTTTACAATCATGGGCAACCCGCGCATGTACCTCGCGAAGGCGTTTGACAATCGCATGGCCTGTGCGGTGGTGGTCGATGTGCTCAAGAAGTTCAAGAATGTCAAGCACCCGAACACGATCCTCGGCGCCGGTACGGTTCAGGAGGAGGTTGGTCTGCGCGGTGCGCAGACGGTGGCGCATGTCGGTGAGCCGGACGTAGCGGTTATTGTCGACACCGGGATCGGCCAGGATATCCCGCCGGAGGGGTTCAAGAAAGCCGAGAAGATAGGCGCGGGTCCGGCCTTGCTGATCTATGATGCCGGCATGATTCCCAATTTGAAGCTGCGCGATCTCGCAATCGAGGTGGCCGAATCGAAGAAGATTCCGATCCACCTGACATATATGGAACGCGGCGCCACCGATGGCGGCCGGGTGCATCTCAACCGCGCCGGGGTGCCGTCGATCGTGATCGGTCCGCCGGTCCGCTATATTCACAGTCACAATTCGATGATGTGCCGGACCGACTACGATAACACGGTGAAGCTGGCCGTGGAGTTGATCAAAAAACTGGATGAAAAGACGGTAAAGGGGCTGACGGAGGATTAAGGCGATGGCGCTGCAGTTCAAGAACACGCTGACCGGAAAGAAAGAGGAGTTCACGCCGATCGAGCCGGGCATGGTTCGCATGTATACCTGCGGCCCGACCGTTTATAACTACGCCCATATCGGCAATTTCCGTACGTTTATGTTCGAGGATCTGCTGCGCCGCTACCTGCTCTATAAGGGATACAAAGTCACCCAGGTGATGAACATCACGGACATCGACGACAAGATCATCCGTAACTCCCAGAAGCAGGGGAAGAAACTCCGCGAGTTCACCGACCCGTACACCGACGCTTTCTTCGAGGATCTCGATACGCTCGGTATCGAGCGCGCCGAGATCTACCCGCGGGCGACCGAGCATATCGACGAGATGGTGGCCATGATCAAGACGCTGGCCGACCGGGGTCTGGCGTATGAGATCGACGGCAATTACTATTTCAAGATTTCGGCATTCAATGACTACGGCAAACTGGCCAAGCTCGACCTGGCTTCGTTGAAGCCGGGCGCCCGGGTTGCCTCCGATGAGTACGAGAAGGAATCGGTGTCAGACTTCGCCCTGTGGAAAGCCTGGGATGAAAAGGACGGCGAGATTTTCTGGGAGACCGAGATCGGCAAGGGCCGCCCGGGCTGGCATCTGGAGTGTTCGGCGATGTCGATGAAGTATCTCGGCGAGCATTTCGATATCCACACCGGCGGTGTCGACAATGTCTTCCCGCATCACGAGAACGAAATTGCCCAGTCCGAAGGCTGCACCGGTCACCAGTTCGTCAACTACTGGCTGCATGCCGAGCACCTGATTGTCGAGGGGAAAAAGATGTCCAAGTCGCTGGGCAACTACTTCAACCTTCGTGACCTGATGGACAAGGGCTACTCGGGCATGGCGGTGCGGTATGTGCTCCTGGCCACCCACTACCGCCAGCAATTGAACTTCACCTTCCATGGTCTCGATGCTGCTGCCAAGGCGCTGGAACGCTACAATGACTTCATCCGCAATCTCGAGTCGTATGATGGCGGCGAATCGGATGGCAGCGCCGGTGAGATTGTCGAGACGGCGCGGAGTCGGTTTGAGGAACAGCTGGATGATGACCTGAATATCTCGGGCGCGCTCGGCGCGGTCTTTGATCTTATTCGGGACATTAACCGGTTGAAGGCTGACGGAAAATTGTCGGCCGATGAGGCCGAATCGGCGCTGGAACTGATTCGTCGTTTTGATACCGTCCTGGGTTTCGAGATGCAGCAGGCCGGGATCGAAGAGGAAATCGAGGAGTTGATCCGGCAGCGGACCGAAGCCCGCAAGAACAAGGACTTCGCGACGGCTGACAAGATTCGCGATGAACTGTTGTCCCGGGGAATCGTGCTCGAGGATACCCCGCAGGGGGTGATCTGGAAGCGAAAGGTGTAGGCGGCCGGGGAACAGCCTTGACAAGGACCGTTGTTTCAGCTACATAGGCACCGCAGAAAGCCGGCGTAACTCAGTTGGTAGAGTAGCTGATTTGTAATCAGCCTGTCGGGGGTTCGAGTCCCTTCGCCGGCTTTTTTCTCTTGTCCCAACTTGCAGTGCAGCCAGGCGGTCCCGGCATTGGGCTTGAAGTCAACCCCCTCACTGCCTATATTCTCTCCATCACTCATGGAATCAAATGACTTCAAACGACATATCGCCGTGACCGGCGGCGCCGGGTTTATCGGTTCGAACCTGCTGTTGCTCCTCGTGCCCCGGTATCCGGACGACTTCTTTGTCAATATCGATGCGCTGACGTACGCGGGGAATCTGAGCAATCTGGCTACGATCGAGGGCGCTGACAATTATCGATTCGAGCGGCTGGATATCACGGAGCCCGAAGCAGTGCGGGAGTGCTTCCGGCGGTACAAGTTCGATGGGGTCATTCATCTGGCTGCGGAGTCGCATGTCGATCGGTCAATTCTCGGCCCCGAGGCATTCGTCCGAACGAATGTGCTCGGCACCGCCAATCTGCTCGAGGCTGCTCGCGCACAGGAGCATTCGGTACGATTCGTGCATGTGTCAACCGACGAGGTGTTCGGATCGCTGGAGCAGGTTGGCAAGTTCACTGCCGAGAGCCCGTACCGACCGAGTTCCCCGTATGCGGCGTCGAAGGCCGCCGCCGATCATCTGGTACGCGCGTACCATCGGACTTATGGCATGGAAACAATCATCACCAATTGCTCGAACAACTTTGGCCCGTACCAATTCCCGGAGAAACTAATACCTCTGGTGATCCGTAATGCCGTCGCCGGTAAACCGATCCCGGTGTATGGTAATGGTCTGCAGAGGCGTGATTGGCTGTTTGTCCGCGATCACTGCGAGGCGCTCGACCGGGCCTTTCGCCGGGGACGCTCCGGCGCTACGTACCTGGCGGGGGCGGATACGGATATCACCAATATCGATCTGATTCGCCGGCTCTGCCGTGCGCTCGATGCCCGTCTTGGCGGCACGCCGAGAGAACAACTGATCACACATGTTACCGATCGGCCCGGCCATGACTATCGCTATGCGCTCGATGTGTCGTCGCTTCGTGAGGAGCTGGAGTGGCGGCCGCAGTGCACTTTCGACGAGGCGTTGGAAGCGACTATCGATTGGTATCTAACCCATGAAGACTGGCTGGCCGCGTGTGACAGCGGGGTGTATCGGGAATACTATGAGCAAAACTATGCCAACAGGTAATGTCACAGCATGAATGGCGCGGTGAAACGAGGGATTGTGCTCGCCGGTGGCAGCGGCACCCGGCTCTATCCGGTAACAACCGTAGCGTGCAAGCAACTGCTGCCGGTCTACGACAAGCCATTGGTCTATTACCCGCTGGCGGCGCTGATGCAGTTTGGGATTCGGGATATTCTGATTATCTCGACACCGGAGGACACGCCGCGCTTTGAGCAGTTGTTCGGTGACGGCAGCGACCTGGGGCTGCGCCTGTCCTATGCGGTGCAGCCGAAACCGGAGGGGATTGCACAGGCGTTCTTGATTGCGGAGGAGTTTATCAACGGTGAACCGGTGGCGCTGATCCTCGGTGACAATATCTTCTACGGCATCGAGCATCTCATGCCGCTGGTGCAGGAATTCTCTGACGGCGCCCTGATATTCGGCTACAAGGTGCATGACCCGGCCCGGTACGGGGTGATTGCATTTGATGGCGATGGTCGGGTGACGGCTATTGAAGAGAAACCGAACCGGCCGAAATCGAGTTTTGCCGTGACCGGGCTGTATCTATACGACGCCGATGTTGTCGAGATGGCCCGACAGTTGAAACCATCGCCGCGCGGTGAGCTGGAGATAAGCGAACTGAACAAGCTTTATCTCGATCGGGGCAAGCTCCGGGTCGAACTGCTCGGCCGCGGCGTTGCCTGGCTGGATACCGGCACGCACGAGAGCATGCTCGAGGCCGGCAATTTCATCGCCACGATCGAGCGACGGCAGGGGCAGAAGATTGCCTGCCTCGAGGAGATTGCCTACCGCGCCGGGTATATCGACCGGGCCGGCATGATGGCGCTAATCGACCGTCTGGCTCAGACAAGTTATCGCGCCTATCTGGAGGGCGTGGTGCGGGAGATCGATGAAGGCCGGGGCTAAGCTGTTGATCACGGGCGCTGACGGTCAATTGGGCCAAGCGCTGGCTCGGCTGCTCGATGAGCAGTTTGCAGTTGTCAGGACCAATCGAAGCGCGTGTGACATTACCAATCCGGAGCAGGTGCGCGAGGTGGTGGAAGACAACGATCCCGATGTGGTCCTGCATTGTGCGGCCTGGACGGATGTTGACGGCTGCGAACAGGATCCCGACACCGCATATCGCGTAAATGGCCAGGCGACAGCCCGGCTGGCGGATATCTGTGTGAAGACGGGTACGCGGCTGGTTTACTTCTCAACGGATTTTGTGTTCGATGGCGAGAAAGGCGAGCCATATTGCGAGGCCGACCAGCCGAGTCCGCTCAATGTATACGGGCGCTCCAAGCTCGAGGGGGAAGAAGCGGTGCGCAATGCGAACCGAGATAATGCTATCGTGCGGGTGTCCTGGCTGTATTCCGCGCGCGGACGCAATTTTCTGAGCAGCATGATCCAAAGAGCAAACAACAGCCGGGCTGGAAAAAGCGAGCCGATTCGAGTAGTGGATGATCAATTCAGCTCGCCGACATGGGTCAACGAGGTCGCCCGACAGACCGCCGCGATTCTGGGGAATGATCTGACCGGGACAATTCATGCGGTTGCGCATGGCGCCTGCTCCCGGTACGACATGGTCACACGTTTGTTTGATGAACTCGGCGCAGAGTTGCAGGTTGAACGATGCCGCGCTGCGGAGTTTCCCCAGGCGGCACAGCGTCCGGCCTACTCCGCGCTGGCCAACACGCGGTTGCAGCAGGCCGGCATCGATATTATGCGCCCCTGGGACACTGCCCTGCGAGAATTCCTGAATCAGACCCGGGCGAGGGTGCGCTAATGCAGAGCCGGATAGAAGGCATAGTGATTCGGGTTTTATCCCGTCACGAAGACAGCCGCGGCTGGTTACTGGAGCTTTTCCGCCAGGATGAGCTTTCCGAGGCGCTCCATCCTGTCATGGGATATATCTCTTCGACCAAACCGGGGGTCACGCGCGGCCCCCATGAGCATCGGCAGCAAACCGACGTTTTCTGCTTCACAGGCAGTGCACCGTTTCGCCTGTACCTCTGGGACAACCGTCCTGAATCGAGCACGCACGGTGCGCGTGAGAGGCTGGAGATTCCGGCTGGAGAGTATGTCTCTCTGATCGTCCCGGCCGGGGTGGTGCACGCTTACCGCAATGTCGGGCCGACCGATGGGCTGGTGTTCAATTTTCCCAACCGGTTGTATGCCGGGCAGAAGCGCCGGGAAGAGGTGGATGAGATCAGGCATGAGGATGACCCGAACTCGCCCTTTCGGATTGATGACTAAAGAAAGGACAGGATGAACGATATCATTCGCACGCACTTGAAGAAGCACATTGCGCTGGTCGAGCGGCTTCTGGATGACATGACTGATGACATCGAGGCGGCCGCCCGGCTGGTGATCGATGTGCTCAGGCAGGACAAGACCGTTTTCCTCTGCGGCAACGGCGGTTCGGCAGCCGATGCGCAGCATATCGCAGCAGAACTCAGCGGGCGGTTCTTGCGGGAGCGGCGGGGCCTGTCGGCGATTGCCCTGACCACCGATACCTCGGCGCTGACCGCAATCGGCAACGACTTCGGCTTCGACAGCATTTTCTCCCGCCAAGTCGAGGCGCTGGCGCGGGAGGGCGACCTGTTGATCGGTATCAGCACCTCGGGCAATTCACCCAATGTACTCTCGGCGCTGGAGACGGCCCGGTCCCTTGGCTGCCGGACGCTGAGTCTGTCGGGGCGTGACGGGGGGCAGATGCGGGTGTTCTGCGAACTGAATCTGATTGTTCCGGCCGACGCCACGGCGCTGATCCAGGAGATGCATATCACGATCGCCCATATCATCTGCGACCTGGTCGACCGGGAATTCGCCGGGTGAGTCGCCGGTGTCGGTCAGATTGGGGTTGCTTTTTTCGACCGACCGCATATATTTGTCGTTCACTTCGGCGGTCGAAAGACCGATGGAACCGTAAGTGAGACAAGACCGTGGTGGGGTTCCCGAGCGGTCAAAGGGAGCAGACTGTAAATCTGCCGGCGAAGCCTTCGAAGGTTCGAATCCTTCCCCCACCACCATTTTGAGATGATCGGGTCGTTTCTCCAGCGATCCGTTTTTTGTTGTTTGCGCCACCCCCTTCGCCTACTAACCAATTGGAGTAGACTGTCGTCAGGGACTGACGACCAGCAGAGAAAGCCAGGATTGCACGGTCATGTCTTTTGTTCGCAACGTCGCCAAGCTGGCGTCCGGAACGGTTGTCGCGCAGGCGTTTGGGGTGCTGATGATGCCGCTTGTCACGCGCCTGTTTGCGCCCGAGGCGTTCGGCTTGCTCGGACTGTTTATCACCATTACCGGTATCACGGGGGTGGTGGCCGCCTTTCGCTATGAAATGGCGGTCATGCTGCCGGAGTCCGAAGAGGAAGCCGCCAACCTGGCACTGGCCGCCCTTGGTTTGGTCGTTTTGAGCGCAGTTTTCTGGCTGATCGTTACCATGGTTGCCGGACCCGACCTGCTACGGCTGTTCGGTGGTGAAGGGATGGTCGGTTACCTGTATGCTATCCCAGTGATGACCTTCTTGTATGGCGGCTATCAGGTATTGGCCCGCTGGTTTTCACGCTCGACTCGTTTTGGTGAGCTGGCCGGTTCCCGGGTGACCCAGGCGAGCGCTTCGCACGGTGGCAAAGTAGCCCTTGGCTTTGGTGGCCTGGTGGGCGGCGGGGCGCTGATTGCGGCGCAGGTGGCCGGTCAGGCGCTCTCATTCTTGTTTCTGCTTTTTCGTCTTGGCCGGGCAGGTCTGGCGCGGCTGTTCGGATACGCGGAGTGGCGGCTGATCGTCCAGGGCTTGCGTCGACATAAGAACTTTCCGCGGTTTGCTACGTGGTCGGTGCTGCTCAATACAGTGTCGAGACAGTTGCCGGTGCTGCTGCTGGGCTATTTCTTCTCGCTCCAGGCGGTTGGTTTCTTTACCCTGGCCCGGCAAGTGCTGAGTTTACCGGCGATGTTCATCGGGGAGGCGATCGGACAGGTCTTCTTCCAGAAGGCCGCCCAGGCCCGCCACGCCGGCAACCTGGGTGGGGCCGTCTCGGAGGTGGCCACGCGACTCTTCTGGTACGGTGCCTTTCCGTTGTTGCTGCTGACGTTGATCGGTCGCGATGTGTTCGCGGTCTTCTTCGGCGAGGCGTGGGCATCGTCCGGTATATACGCACAGGTGCTGTCGATCTGGATTCTCGGCTCGTTCGTGCACTCGCCCCTGAGCAACCTGTGTGATGTGCTCGAAGTACAGAAAGCGAACCTGATCTACAACGTGGCCCTGCTGGTCGGTCGGGCCGGAGCCCTGACGGTCGGTGGTCTGGCCGGCGATCCGGTGCTGGCGCTGGCGCTGTTCGCGGCGGTTGGTATCGTCGGTATCGCTGTTATGGATACCTGGCTGTTCAGTCGGGCGGGAGTCGATTTGGTTCAGTTTGGCCGCGCCCTGGTGCGGCCGCTGGCCTGGTCATTGGTCTTGTTGCTCATCCCGGCGAGTGCCAAATGGCTGCTGCGACTCGATTCGATCTGGGTGATCGTGATCGGGGCGATGGCCGCGCTAGCGTATTACTCGGTGGTTGTGTCGCGCGATGGCCGCCTGGCGCCGGCGATCGGACGCGTGTTTAACGGTCGAATGCGTGCCTGATAGAAATAGAGTGGATTTCAACGGGAGGTATGTCAGATAGAATGAAAGTGCTGATGGGTGGACCGGGCAGTACCGGCAGTTCGATGCTGCGGACGGTACTGAATCGACATCCCGATGTCTTTTCGGGGGCCGAACTGAACTTCTTTAACAAAGAACAGGTCTTTACCGATTGGCCGGGGTGCAAGCACCGTCTGCTTGGGTTCAAATTCCCACGCTTTACGACGCAGGGGTGGTTTCCGTATGCGGGACATCATTTGCTGCATGAGGACTACGGTTGGTCGCGGGAAGAGCTGCGTCGGTTGATCGATGAGTCATCATCGCTGGTGGAGTTTGTCGAGAGCTATTTTGCGCGACCCATGGTATCGACCCGGGCGCAGGTGTGGGTCGAAAAGACACCCTCAAATGCCTACTCGTTTCGCCACTTCCTGAGCACGTTTGCCGACAGTAAGGTCGTCCACACGATCCGGCAGCCGCACGATGCCGTCGCATCGCTGGTCCGTCGTGGCTTCACCCCGATCTTCGCTACCGGCATGTGGGTTTACAATGCCTCGGCAGCAATGTCGGTAGAGGGCTCGCATCGGTATCTCCTCATCAAGTACGAAGACCTGGTCGAAAACCCGGAGCACGAGACTGACCGGTTGCTGAGTTTCCTCGCAGTTGCTACTGACCTGTCAGTGCTGGAGGCGCCCGGACGGGATGAAAGCTCCGGGATCGACACCTGGGGCAACCGTCCCGACAAGAAGATCAGCAAGTCGAGTGTCGGCGGGTTTTACCGCATGCCGACCGAGGTGCAGGAGGAGATTATCACCGCGCTCAGCCTGTTTCGGATCGCCGACCGACACATGACGGAGAAGTCGCTGCGCTATCAATCCTGCGCCGAGATATGTCGGGTGCTGGGCTATCCGTTTGAGTCGCAATCACAAACCGAATTCCGTAACAAGGTCAAGGCCGATTTGCGCCGGGAGGCGCTACGACGGTCGCTGCGCTTCTATGCAACCGGCTGGCGCAATTTTCCGGCTGAAATTGCACAGTCGTGATATGGTATGATACGCGTTCTTTTCACGGGCGATATGAGCTTCACCGGCGCCTTCTCCGATGCCGTCGAACGAGCCCAGGAAATCTTCGACGACGACATCCTGGATCTGTTTCGACGGCAGGATTTCGTTGTCGTCAACTTCGAGGGTCCGGCGACCGAACGTCGGACTGTGTCGCGCGCAGACATCCGGGTGGTGAGTCCGCCGTCCGCTGTGCGATACCTGGCTGAGCGCAATGTTGCTGTCTTCAACCTGGCCAACAACCATGTGTTCGACTGCGGGGTCGAGGGCTTCCACGACACACGCCGACAGATTCATGAAGCCAACGGGGTGCTTTTTGGCGCCGGCGACGACATCGGCGAGGCAACCAGCCTGCACGTGCTCGAGAGGAACAACATGCAAATTGCGCTGATCGGCGTGTGTCACGGCGAGGGCATGATCGCCCGTCCGAAGAGTCCGGGCATTTTCTGCGCAGACAACGATGACCTGGTGCAAGCGGCGCTCGACGAGGCCCGCACCAGCGCCGACTGGGTGGTATTGAGCTATCACGGCGGGGAGGAGTTCACGACTGTGCCGATGCCAAGCCGGCGACGGCTGCTACGTTCATATCTCTCACGCGGGGCGGATCTGGTGATCGCACATCACGCCCACACGCCGCAGGGGTACGAGCACGAGGGCCACCGTACTGTCTTCTATTCACTGGGCAACTGTGTATTTGATCTGACCTCGCATCGATTCCGAAGCTACACCGGGGTCGGTTATCTCGTCGCAGCAATCTTCGGCGAGCGGGAGATTGTCACTGAGGTCATTCCGATTGAGATCGATGCCGCCTGTGCGCGGGTGCGTTCGGCCCGTGATGATGCGGCTCGATTTGTTCATTCGCTTTCGCCGCCGGAACCGTATGGGCGCCGCTGGCTGCTCGATGCCGAGCGGGTGTTACAGCAAGCGGTTGCGGCACGGGGCAATGGTGGCTCAGGCGTTTCCGATGTGGAGTACTCCGATGGCGGGCCGTACTGGCGGACACTGCTGGGACACCTGCGGCGTCCCAACAACCGCGCGATTGCGATTGGGGCCATAAAGGCTCGTATGATGCGACTGCTGGGAGCGTTGTATGATTGAGGTGCATCTGACGGATCAAGCAGTCTTTCCATGGACTCGATCAGCTGAACTGACATGGCGAGGTGCACCTATCAGCGTAGACGGGGTGCGGGCCTTCGCTGCAGATATGTCGGACTCAGCGAGTACACTCACCAATCTGCTTTCGGGAACCGATGGAGCCTTTGCGATTGTCGTTTCGCATGGCGAGACGATTGCTGCTGCGGTCGACCGGGTGCGCAGCTTCCCGCTGTTCTACGCCGAGGGCAGCGGCCGTTTCTATCTCAGCGATGATCCACTGTGGGTTGGGGAAAAATGCGGTTCGTTGGACCTCGATGACCTTGCGCGAACAGAGTTGCAGCTGGCCGGTTTCGTGACCGGGCCCGACACGCTGTTGACGTCGGTGCGGCAACTGAGACCGGGGGAGAAGTTGCAGTTTGATGATCGCACCGGTCGGTTGACGGTGTCACGCTACTTCGAGTTTCGACATCCGGCGGCCGATGATCGCACCGATGACGACTGGTGTGATGTGCTTGATGAGATGCACCGGGAGGTGTTTGGTCGATTGATTGCCGGGCTTGACGGTCGGCCGATTGCCCTGCCGCTTTCGGGCGGGTTCGATTCGCGATTGACAGCGTGGATGTTAAAGCGGTTGAGTTATGACAACGTCATTTGCTTTACCTACGGCAAGCGTGACAACTGGGAATCATCGGTGTCGCGACAGGTGGCCGACCGGCTCGGTTTTCGGTGGGTGAACCTGCCGGACAGTTACTATGCCTGGCGTCGGTTCTTCGGCACCGATGAACGTTTTCGCTACTATCAGTTTGCCGGGCGAATGGTCTCTCTGCCGCACATGCAGGACTTTCTGGCCGTACGACAATTGCGCGACGAGCACCTGATTCCGGAAGATGCCGTTTTTGTCCCCGGGCACTCGGGGGATTTCGTGGCGGGCAGTCATATTCCAGCGGTGTTTGATAGCCCGAAGATCACCCGCCGGGAGTTGCTCGATCAGATATACCGGGACCACTACTGGCTCTGGTCTCGG
>WJMS01000120.1 GCA_014727815.1 candidate division GN15 bacterium | reverse complement strand
ACAAGGAGTTGAAATACGGCGTGTCGGTGACGGGACTGATCGACCCGAACCGGATCGTCACCAACTCGGGCGCCCGTCCGGACGATGTCCTCTTTCTTACTAGGCGGCTGGGGACCGGCCTGATCACCACCGGAATCAAGCGGGAGAAGGTCGATGACCGGGTGGCGCAGGCGGCGATCGAGGAGATGGCCCGGCTGAATCGGAAGGCCTCGGAGCTGATGATCGCCCACGGCGCCCATGCGGCGACCGATATCACCGGTTACGGCCTGATGGGCCATGCGCTGGAGATGGCCGCCGGGTCGGAAGTCACGCTTCACCTGATCAGTTCCGCCCTGCCGCAGTTGCCGGAGGTCCTGCCGCTGGCCGCGGCCGGTATGATCCCCGGTGGCGCCAACGCCAACCGGGAGTTTGTCGAGGGCAAGTGGTCGGCGGAGAGTTCGGTCGATCCGAACCTGATTCACCTGATGTTCGACCCACAAACCTCCGGCGGGCTGTTGATTGCAATCCCCGAGGCCAAAGCTGAGGCGTTTGCCGCCGAGTTGCAGGCCAACGACCTTCCCCACACCCCGATCGGCCGGGTGACTGCGGCCGAAGACTTCCCGTTGATAGTCGAGTAAGGCAGGCGACTTGCCCGCCTGACCGCCGTCTCGTCCGCGCCCGGCGGACCCAGGAACATCCGACAGACCATCGACAGTTGCGTCGGCTGCTGGTCCGCAGGACGACATCCGACCCAAGGGGAAAATGGATGCCTCTCCCGCGGGGCTTAGGCCGCACCCGCGGGGAAGGGAAATGCCTATCGTGCCACCTCTGTCAGGGGCTCTGACCTGCGCAACTGGCGGCAGGCGCATGTCACCATGCGCCTGCCGATCCAGCCTCAATCGTCGGCCGCGAAGTTTTTCGCCACGAACTCCCAGTTCACCACATTCCAGAAGGCATCGACATAATTCGGCCGGGCATTGCGGTAATCGATATAGTACGCATGCTCCCAGACATCACAGGTCAAGAGCGGAATCAACCCGTCAGTCATCGGGTTCTCCGCATTGAGCGTGCTCATGATCGACAGTTTGCCGGTGCCGTCCTTGACCAGCCAGGCCCAGCCGGAGCCGAACCGTCCGGCCGCCTCGGCCGCAAACTGTTCTTTGAATTTGTCGAACGACCCGAACTCGGCGTCGATCGCCTCGGCCAGGTGGCCGGTCGGCTTGCCGCCGCCGGTGCCGGAGAGGCAGTTCCAGTAAAAGGTATGGTTCCAGACCTGGGCGGCGTTGTTGAAGGTCTTGCCGGAGGACTTTTTGATCGTGTCTTCGAGGGTTGCATTCTCAAACTCGGTCCCCTCGATCAACTGGTTGAGCGTATCGACATACTTGCGGTGGTGTTTGCCGTGGTGGTAGTCGAGTGTTTCGGTCGAGATGTGCGGGGCGAGGGCGTCTGTGGCGAACGGTAAATCCGGTAACTGATGCGCCATGGTTTGGCTCCTTTCGTCTATGTTATGGATAACGTGGTCGATGATGCGGTGTGCCGTACGGTAACGGACCGGACGGCTGCTGTCAAACGGTAAAGCCACCGCCCGATGACTTTTTCGTCGACAAACATTTTTTTTGTGCCGGGGAAATCAGCGTTGTCCGTGTTAATAATCGCGCACTGCGTAAGTTAACCGACCGATCGGCGGTTCGTGTTGTCCATGATAGTGCTCGTCACACGCGATTCCTTACAGTGCGATGGCACAAACCGTCATCACTTTTCGTTATAGAGACAGGAGTTGTTGTTGACTTCCCCTCGGGCACAATCATTCTTGCTATACAGGAGTATAGCGGGGAGAAAGATTCAAATGGAAATTGGATTCATCTACTCCCGGGAAGACCCCAGGCAGCGGGAAGCACGCGAGTTTGTCGACAAGTACTGCCGCGAACGGGGCATCATGGCGCGGATTATCGATCGGGTCAAGCCGGTCAAATCACCGACGGTCATTATCAACGGTGAAGCGTTGACCGAACGACGCGCCAGGCCTCGGAAAAAGAACCCTCGCATGTTTCCCTCGATTGAGGACATCGCCCGGGCACTCGAACAGCACGCCTGGTCACTCTAAGACGTGACCGGCACACTACCCCTTAACTGCTGCATGAACCTGTCTAGTTGTTTGGATACGCATTAATAGCGGACAGGATACGTACGTCCGGTTCGACTTGTCACAGCGACTTTCATTCGCTGATTCTTTTGCTCAGGAATTCGACTATCTCACCAATCTTCATCCGCGACTGATCCATCGAGTCCCGATCCCGAACCGTCATCGTATCGTCCTCGAGTGTCTGACCGTCAATGGTGATACAGAACGGACAGCCGGCTTCATCCATGCGGGCATAGCGACGACCGACCGCGCCGGAGGCATCGTAGAAGACCTTGAACCGCTTCTTCAGGTCCTCGTAGACTTTCTCCGCATACTCCGGCATGCCTTCCTTTTTGACCAGCGGGAAGACCGCCGCTTTGATCGGCGCGACTTTTGGTGAAATGCGCAGAAACACCCGCTTTTCGCCCTTGACCTCGACTTCGTCGTAGCTGTCGACCAGAATCATCAGGATCTGTCGGTCGACCCCGGCTGCGGTTTCGATCACGTAGGGCACAAACTTGTCGGTAAAGCGCTCATCGAAATACCGCATATCCTTGCCGGTCGCTTCGGCGTGACGGCTCAGGTCGAAATCGGTCCGGTTGTGCACACCCTCGAGCTCCTGCCAGCCGAAGGGGAATTCGAACTCGATATCGTAGGCTTTCTTGGCATAGTGGGCGAGTTCATCGGGGCCGTGCTCGTGCCAGCGGAGTTTGCTTTCGGTGATGCCCAGCATCTGGTAGTACTTCCACCGCTCCTCGCGCCAGTACTCGAACCACTGGTCGTCCTCGTCGGGGTGGACAAAAAACTGCATCTCCATCTGTTCGAACTCGCGGGTGCGGAAGATGAAGTTGCCGGGCGTGATCTCGTTACGAAAAGCCTTGCCGATCTGGGCGATACCAAACGGGATCTTCTGCCGCGAGGAGTTTTTGACATTGAGAAAGTTGACATAGACACCCTGGGCGGTCTCCGGCCGCATGTAGACGACCGATGAGCTGTCTTCGACCGGCCCCATGTGCGTTTTGAACATGAGGTTGAACTGGCGGGCCTCGGTCAGTACGCCGCCGCATTCGAGCGGGGTCTTCGATGGCTTGTTGGGGCAGCGGCTCTCCTCGAGTTTGTCGGCCCGGAAGCGCGCTTTGCAGGTCTTGCAGTCAACCATCGGATCGTTGAAGCCGGAAACATGGCCCGAGGTCTCCCAGACTTTGGGATGCATCAGGATCGAGGCATCGAGCCCCTCGATATCATCGCGGCGGTTGGTCATGGCGTCCCACCAGAGGGTCTTGACATT
>WJMS01000119.1 GCA_014727815.1 candidate division GN15 bacterium | reverse complement strand
GCCGGTTCGGAGGTCTGCATCTTGACGATACCCATCCGAACGTAATCTTCAGCCAACATCTGGGTATCTTCATCATTTGGTTCATGCGCCCAGGCGCCGTACTCGCGGATATTCGCCCGTTCGGTCAGGATCTGGTCGCCGAAACTGAACAGCTCCGGGAAGGCCCGCTGCGAACACGCTGCCACCACCACCCGGTTGAGGCCCTCGGCCTCAATATCTTTGCGAATCGTTTCCACACCTTCGGGACTGCAGTACGCATCGTGCGTCTTGCAAACCGGGACATTGTATTCACCCGTTGCGACTTCGACGAGTTTGTCAACGTCAATCGACGAACCGATGTCGCAGCCCTTGCAGATATAGACGCCAATCTTCGTCTCCATGACCTTACCTCCTCGCCTCTACCGTAATCGCTTTGAGGGCTGCCCCGGTCGCGTCCTGAATCGACGCCGCCACGTCCATCGGCCGCAGTGCCGAGCCGGTACCGATCACGCCCCGGCCACCATCGGCGATGATGAACCCGAACTCATCCACCGGCGTTTCCAGCGGCGGCGGCTCGTCAACCGCGGTCGGCACCATACCGGTGGCCAGCACCGCCATATCGCACTCGACCTTGTTGATCTCTCCGGTCAGCGTATTCTCGGCCTCGAGAATGACGTTGCCGGTCGACGGGTCCTCAGTGATCTTGCCGACCTTGCCGCGATGGAAGTGGAACTTCTCATCTTCCTGTACCCGTACATAAAAGTCTTCAAAGCGACCCGGCGAGCGGACATCAATGTAGAACATATGCACGTCGGCCTCCGGGTACTGCTCACGAATGTAGGTCGCCTGCTTCATCGAGGCCAGGCAGCAGACCGCCGAACAGTACGGCAGATGATTCTCATCCCGGGAACCCGCACACTGCACGAATCCGATCTTCGTGATTTCTTTCTGGTCCGACGGCCGCAGGATCTTGCCCTGGGTCGGCCCGGATTCCGAAGCCATCCGCTCCATCACGACATTGGTGACGACATTGGGAATCCGACCATAGCCGAGATTATCGATCTTGGTGGCGTCGTACGGCTTCCAGCCGGTCGCCCAGACGACCGCCTTGACCGTCGCGGTGATCGTCCGCGGCTGCATGTCCAGCTCGATCGCGTCGTACGCACAGGCCTCAACACACTTTTTCATCCGCTCGTCGCCGGCGTATTCAGGGTCGACCACATATCGGTGCGGGTAGGCCATCATGTGCGGCAGGTAGATCGCCTTGGTCTTATCCAGACCATAGTTGAGCTCGTTGTCACGCTCGATCTCACAGACCTTCTCGCACTCGCCGCAGAGCGTGCACTTGTCGTTGACGAAGCGCGGGTTGAGCTTGATCGTCACCTGGTAGTTACCCGGCTCGCCGGTCACCGATTCGATTTCCGCAAGCGTCAATACCCGCACCTTGTCGGTGCCGCGCAAACGCTTGAGGTTGATTTCGATCCCGCAGGACGGTGGGCAGAGTTTCGGAAAGTACTGGTTAGTTGACATCACCCGCCCGCCGATAAACGGTTTCCGTTCGACGAGAATGACGTTGCGGCCGACCTCGGCGGATTCGATCGCGGTCGTGATACCGCTGATACCGCCGCCGACGACCAGCGTTTCGGCTGTTATCTCGTCCTGGAGAGGTTCAAACTCCGCCATATCCGTCTCCTTGTATGGGCTGATCCGCGCCGAACGGCCGGTCGCATGGTCTGGTTGCTTGTGAAAATAGTAACAAGGCCAGATCAAAAAAAATCGACCCGTCCAGCGCTGCACATTCTGATTCTCGACTTTTCAACTCGGTTATTAACGGCACGCTGGCCCATTTTGTCAAGCGATTATGTGAAAAAAGTAACAAAACTGCTCACCTTTACCGGTGCTGCTGACGGCTCCTCGCGGCCCCCTGCCGGGGTCCCTGATGGCGCCCCCTGTGCCCCGCTCAAGTGCCTGAAAATAAAGGACTATTGTGATCGCGACAGACTTCCGGGCGCCGCGTTCGAACGGCCGCTCACCGCCCGTCCCAGGGCCTCGCCACCTAATTGGTCAGCTCCGTAGATACCCCATTCATGCTATGCCGGTTATCTGCCATTCGACGCCAGTAGCATCCAAACCGAATCGGGCCGCGTCGGCACGACCACAAACAAACCGTTGCGATCACCTGCTCACTGGCGTATTCTTAGGCCCTATAGCATTGATACGATTCACAGGATGTACCAGCGATGCCGATCAACCTGCCCGGCAACATTAGCGTTCTCGTCATCGATGAACAGACCCTGCTTCGCCAGGGCCTTTTGGCCATGTTTGCCAATGAACCGGGCATCGAGATTGTCGGTGAGGGCGTCGACGGCGCCGACGCAATCGAAAAAGCCGCCACGTTGCGGCCCGCTGTGGTTATCCTCAGCCTGACTCTGCCCCGCATGGACAGTATCTCGACTATCCGGCGAATTCGCAGTGCCACGCCCTGCCCCGAAGTGCTGGCGACCGCCGGCATCCACAATGAAACAACCATGCGCGAGGCCTTTGAAGCGGGCGCCCGCGCCTACCTGCTCAAACAATGCGACTTTAGCGAGTTGAGCTTTGCCGTCACGAAGGTCGCCAAGGGCGAATTCTACCTCTCCGGGCCGGGCGGCAGCGATGTGATCGCCGAGTATGTCCGACCGGTCCTCGAAGCGCAGCGTCCGGGCGGCATCATGACCGTACGCGAACGGGAGATTGCCAAGCTGCTGGCCGATGGCTACTCGACCAAGGAAGCGGCCGAAGTGCTCAATATCAGCCCCAAGACGGCCGAAACCCACCGGGCCGCCATTATGAAGAAGCTCGGCGCGAAAAATGTGACTGATATCGTCCGCTATTGTATCCGCAACCACCTGATCGAGCCCTGAACCACGTCCCTCTCGCGCAACTCCGCCACCACGTCAAAACCTGTCGGCTAATCGGGAGTTCTCCCGGTCAAAATGGGTAGAACCCTGTATTGTGATTTCTCGCGGGCGCCGTTACTTGAGCGAAACGCTTGAACACCTTTATTTTCTACGAAGGAGCGACAGTATGTCCGATTACGTAGGTGATCTCATGGCCAGTGTGAAGGCCAAAAACCCGGCTGAGCCGGAATTCCACCAGGCTGTTTTGGAAGTCGCCGAGTCACTGGCTCTCGTCCTGGACAAACATCCCGAATACCGAAAAGCTAAAGTCCTCGAGCGGATTATTGAACCGGAACGTGTTATCATGTTTCGGGTGCCGTGGATGGACGACCAGGGCAATGTCCACGTCAATCGTGGCTTCCGTATCGAAATGAACAGCGCCATTGGTCCCTACAAGGGCGGTTTGCGCTTTCACCCCTCGGTCAATCTGGGGATCCTCAAGTTCCTGGCTTTCGAGCAGGTCTTCAAAAACAGTCTGACCACGTTGCCGATGGGCGGTGGTAAGGGCGGTTCCGACTTCGACCCGAAGGGCAAGAGCGATGAAGAAGTCATGCGCTTCTGCCAGTCGTTTATGACCGAACTGTGCCGCCATATCGGCCCGAACAGCGATGTGCCCGCTGGTGACATCGGTGTCGGTGGCCGTGAAATCGGCTTCATGTTCGGCCAGTACAAGAAGATCAAAAACGAGTTCACCGGCGTCCTGACCGGTAAGGGCCTCAACTGGGGCGGCTCGCTGATTCGTCCTGAAGCCACCGGCTACGGCGCGGTCTACTTCGCCGCCAACATGCTCGGCACCCGCAACGAATCGCTCGACGGCAAGGTCTGCCTCGTCTCCGGTTCCGGTAACGTGGCCCAGTACACCACCGAAAAGGTGCTCGATCTCGGCGGCAAGTGCGTCACCTTCTCCGATTCCGGCGGCTTCATCCACGATCCCGATGGCGTCGATCGCGACAAGCTGGCCTTCGTGATGGATCTGAAAAACGTCCGTCGCGGCCGCATCAAAGAGTACACCGAGAAGTACCCGAACGCCACCTACACCGCGGTTGATCCGTCGCTCGACCACAACCCGCTGTGGGACATCAAGGCCGATTGCGCCTTCCCGTCCGCCACGCAGAACGAAATCAACGGCAAGGACGCGGAGAACCTGCTGAAGAACGGTGTCTACGTCGTTTCCGAGGGCGCCAACATGCCGAGCACCCCGGATGCCGTCGACAAGTACATAGATGCCAAGATCCTGTACGGTCCCGGCAAGGCCGCCAACGCCGGTGGCGTGGCCGTTTCCGGTCTGGAAATGTCCCAGAACAGCATGCGCTACAGCTGGAGCCGTGAGGAAGTCGACAACAAGCTGCGGGATATCATGAAGAATATCCACGACGCGTGCGTCGGCGCGGCCGACAAGTACGGCACTCCCGGCAACTATGTCAACGGCGCCAACATCGCCGGCTTCCTCAAGGTCGCCGATGCGATGATGGACCAGGGTGTTGTCTAAGTTCGAGGGATTCACCGATCCTTCAGGTTTGTCCATACCGGGAGGCGCTTCGGCGCCTCCCGTTTTTTGTGAAGCGGCTGGTAGACGAATTGCACCGTCGATCCGACTCACTGATATAACGGCGTAATTGGGCCGAATGAGTCCGTGGAATGCGAATTCCGCGCGACGGACGTTTACCCTGCGGTCGGTTTGTATTATTATGATAACATGGATGCACCATTGCAGTCCCGGAACGATCGACCGGGAGAGAACTCCATGAGCGATTTCGATCCCTCACTGTTCGAGCGCGGCTACGGCAGCCGCTTCCAGCGATTTCAGGATCTTATGCGCCATCGCGTGCACAATATCCTGCTGGTCTCGAGCATGTATGACTCGTTTATCCTCGAGGAGGACGGCCGGCTCGAAGAGGGACTGATCACCGAGTATATCGATCTGAACCTGGTGCACATGCCGCGCATGCGACGCGCCTCGAGCGCCTCCAAAGCCTTGCAGCTAATGGAGCACGATCAGGGCTTCGACCTCATCATCGCCACCATGCACCTGGGCGACATGCACGCGCTCGAGTTCGTCCGGGCGATCCGGACTGCCGGCCACGATGTGCCGGTTGTCCTTTTGACCTACGACTACAAGGAACTCAAGGACCTGACCGAACGGCACGGTGTGGCAGACTTCACCCGCGTCTTCCTCTGGCAGGGTGACTTTCGTATCCTGCTGGCGATCGTCAAGTGCATCGAGGACGAAAAAAACGTCGCCGCCGACACCGCTTCGGTCGGCGTGCAGTCGATTATCGTCGTTGAAGACAGCATCCGCTTCTACTCGGCCTACCTGCCGATGATTTACACAGAGTTGATGTATCACTCGCAAAACGTGCTCTCGGAAGGTGTCAACCTCTCCCACCGTATCCTGCGCATGCGGGCCCGGCCGAAAATACTGTTGTGCGAGAGTTACGAAGAAGCCTGGGATCATTTCGAGAAATACCATGAAAACATCCTCGGCGTCATCTCCGATATCGAATTCCCCCGCGGCGGCATGTCCGACCCGAAGGCGGGCGTAGTATTTGCCCGCAATGTCCGCAAGCGTCACCCGGACATACCGATCCTGCTGCAGTCACAGGAGCCGAGCAACCGCTCCCTGGCCGAACAACTCGGCGTGAGCTTCGTACTCAAAAACTCCGATACGCTGTTGCACGATGTGCGGGAATTCATGGTCAACCACCTCAGCTTCGGCGACTTCATCTTCCGCGACACCAACGGGGTCGAGGTCGCCCGGGCCCACGACCTGCGCAGCCTGGAACAATGCCTGCACGCCATTCCCGATGAGGTTCTGTTGTATCATTCCCGGCGCAATCACTTCTCGAACTGGCTCAAGGCCCGGACCGAGTTCTGGCTGGCCCACCAACTTCGGCCGCGACAGGTCAGCGATTACGCCTCGGTCAGCGAGCTCCGCCAGGACCTGATTCGCCGCCTGCGTGAATTCCGCCGCCGGCAGCAGCGCGGCACGATCGTTGATTTCGACCCGATTACGTTCGACACCACCAAGAGCTTCGCCCGAATCGGCGGCGGCTCGCTCGGCGGCAAGGGCCGCGGCCTCGCCTTCGTCAGCACCCTCATCGAAACGTACAACCTCGCCAATCGTTTCGACGGCGTCGAGATCGACGTCCCGCCGTCGGTCGTGCTCGGCACCGATGTCTTCGATCGCTTCATCGAGGACAACCGCCTGCGCAATGTCGCAATCAATTCGACCGATGATCAGGAGATTCGCGAGCGCTTCCTGGAGGGCGACCTGCCCGGCCCGGTCGAGACAGCTATCCGGGCCGTGTTGGAGTTAATCCGGTATCCCCTGGCCGTGCGGTCATCGAGCCTCCTGGAGGATTCGCAGCACCAACCGTTCGCCGGCATCTATGACACCTTCATGCTGCCCAACCACGGCGCCACGACCGACGAGCGATTGACGGCGGTCCTGCGGGCGATCAAACTCGTGTACGCGTCGACTTTCTGCCGGCGCGCCAAGACCTACATGCGCGCCACCCCGTATCGCCTCGAAGAAGAGAAGATGGCCGTGGTTATTCAGCGACTGGTCGGCTCGCTGCACCAGAATCGGTTCTATCCCGATATCTCCGGCGTGGCCCGCTCGCACAATTTTTACCCATCGTCCCCGATGACCGGTGACGACGGTATCGCCTCGGTCGCGCTCGGACTCGGCACACAGGTCGTTGAAGGCGGGGCGACAATCCGCTTCTGCCCCAGGTATCCCAAACACCTTATTCAGTTTTCGACCGTCGAGGATACCCTGACGTACAGTCAGAAAGACTTCTACGCACTGGAACTGTCCTCATCCAATGAGTCCGACGCTGCCGGCGAGGAGTTTCGCCTGGCCCGCTTCGGCCTGCGGACCGCCGAGGAGGACAATACACTGGCGCCCCTGGCCTCGACCTATTCTCGCGAAAACGATGCCATCTACGAGGGCATCTCCCGCTCCGGCGTACGGCTGGTCAGCTTCGCCCCCATTCTCAAAAATGACCTCTTCCCGCTCCCCGAAATCCTGCAAATGCTGCTCGAGGTCGGCCGTACCAGCATGAGTTCGGCGGTCGAAATCGAGTTCGCCGTCAACCTCTCGGTGCAGCCTGGCCAGCCGAAAGAGTTTGCTATCCTGCAGATGCGCCCGATGGTGGTCGAACACGAATGGGAAGAAGTGCAGATCGACGAGTTCGAGATGGACCGCATCATCTGCGAGAGTTCTCACGTGCTCGGCAACGGCATAGTGCGAGATGTCAGGGACATTATCTTTGTCGATACGAGGTCATTCAACCGCTCCATGACCAAGGACGTCGCCGAGGAAATCAGCCGGTTCAATTTCGAGTTGAGTCAGGAAAACGCCTCCTACATTCTGATCGGCGTCGGCCGCTGGGGATCATCTGATCCCTGGCTCGGTATCCCCGTCACCTGGGAACAGATCTCCGGAGCGCGGATTATCGTAGAGGCCGGCTTCAAGGACATGCAGGTGCAGCCGTCACAGGGATCACACTTCTTCCAGAACATCGCAACAATGGAAGTGGGCTACTTCACGATCGACGGCAATCCGGACAGCGGCTTCGTCGACTGGTCCTGGCTCAACGGCTGTGAGGCGGTCAAGACCCGCAAGTACTCCCGTCGCATCCGCTTCGAACAACCGGTGCTGGTGAAGATGGACGGCCACCGCAACCACGGCGTCATCCTCCGGCCGGATCGATAGCCATGGACTCATCACCAGAGAGAGGTACGAGGAGGGCGAGACGGCGTGCGTAGCTGCTTTTTCGTATCCGATCTGCACGGCAGGATTGAGCGTTACCAGAAGCTGTTTGCGAGGATCGAACAGGAACGCCCCGCTGCCGTGTTCATCGGCGGCGATTTGCTCTCTCACGGACTGCTGCCGCACGAAACGATTGCAGGGCGGCACGGCGACTTCGTCAACGGCTTCCTGAAAGCATCCTTCACCCGGCTTCGCGACAAACTCGGTGAGGCGTATCCCGACGTCTTCGTCATTCTCGGCAATGACGACAACCGCAGCGAGGAAGCCGCCTTTATGGATGTCGCCACGACCGGGCTGTGGCACTACGCCCACAACCGCAGCTATGCGTTCGGGTCGTACCGCGTGTACGGTTACGCGTTCGCTCCCCCCACGCCGTTTGTCCTGAAAGATTGGGAGCGCTACGATGTCTCCCGCTATGTCGATCCCGGCTGTATCTCGCCCGAGGAGGGCGCCCGCACCGTGCCTGTCTCAGATCGAGAAAAGCGTTATCGGACGATCAAGGATGACCTGGCGCAACTGGTCGGGCAGGACGATCTCTCCAACGCCCTGATGCTGTTTCACACCCCGCCGTACCAGACCATGCTGGATCGGGCAGCGCTTGACGGGAAGATGATCGATCACGTGCCGCTCGACGTGCACGTCGGCAGCATTGCCCTGCGACGGTTTATCGAAGCGCGCGGACCGAAGCTGACCATGCACGGTCACATCCATGAATCGGCCCGCCTGACCGGCGCCTGGATGGACCGGCTGGGGGATACCATTTGCCTCTCGGCCGCGCACGACGGCGACGAACTGGCCCTGGTCCGGTTCGACCCGGCCGGCCCGGCCAAGGCCACCCGCGAGCTGCTATGATCCCGCGCTCTTTCGCTTTCCGATAGCCAGTTTGCGGGCCGGATCAGTCACAGCGTCGATCTTAACGGCGTAACTCGTCTTGGTGCGGATATCTTCGTCGGTGACAAAGTGCACGTCGAGCAGGCCACCACTCCGATACCCGGTGCGCAGGAAGTTCATTTCATCCAG
>WJMS01000118.1 GCA_014727815.1 candidate division GN15 bacterium | reverse complement strand
GACCGCTGTCGATGAACTGCCGAGCCTGACGGTCTACGGTGTGGTCGACTTTCGCCATGAAATCTCCGGAAAACGCACCGTCACGTCGGGTGCGGTCAATGCCAGTTTGGCCGGCGGCCGGGCGGCGGTCCAGTAGTAAAAGCCATCGGTCTCTGCGATCAATCGTTTGCGGCCGACCTGCAGGACGAAACCGGCCGTAACTCTCGAATCGCGAAAGACCCGGGCGACAAACTCCCAGGTTCGCTCGGTGCGCTGGGCGAGCAGTTCCAGTCGAATCGGTCCGGCTTCGAGTTCCAGCCGTCGTTCCAGGCCAACGCCGGCGTCACGAAGAGCAACTGCCGACAGGCCGGACCAGGAGTCAAACCGGGTGAGACCGGTTACAGTTGGCCGGGCGCGATCGGACAGGGCGGCACGACCGATTGCGACATGGCGCTCGCGAGACAGTTCCGATGGCTCTTCGAGTGAATCGAGACCGGCCACCGGAAACTGCCGCAGCAGTTCCACCAGCTCCCGGCAGACCGGGCACTCGCGCAGGTGCTGCTCCAGCGACGGTGATGGCTCGCCGGCCGCAGCACGAAGCAGCTCCGTGCGCTCCGGGTGTCGGTTTTTCTCTTCCATGGTCTAGTCCTTTGCTTCCGGTCTCGTCCACCGTCCCTGTAGAAAGGAGCGACAAGCGAGCCGGTACGTACTCACAGGTAGCCGAGCTCGCGAAGAATCGCGCGTAATTTCTGCAGACAGCGTTGCCGGGTCGGCCCCAGGCTGTTGATCGGCAAGCCGAGTTCTTCGGCTATTTCACGATACGAACGGGTAGCCGGAGCAAAAAACAGCGCTTCGAGTAACTTGCGACACCGCGGCTCCAGTTGTTTCAGCGCATACTCCAGGCGCGCCTGTTGTTCCAGTTTCAGCAGATGTTCATCGGGCAACGCTACCGGGTCGCGCTCCGGCGCCGAAGCCATCGCACTGGTGCGACTCGACCGTGCCTTGATGAGATGAACGGCCTGGCGCTTGGTCGTACGAATCAACCACGCCGGCAGGGCCAGGGGATCACGAATACGGGCGCGGTTGGCGTACAGCACCGTCCACGTGTGCTGGGAGCAATCCTCAGCATCGATCCTGGAGAGTCCAACCCGCCGGGCAACGGTGAGCACCAGCGCACCATAACGGTTCACCAGTTGTTCCCACGCCAGCGGATCTCCCTCGAGAACACGATTCCAGATGTCTTGTATTGAGCAATTCACGCAATCGTATTGACACCGGCCCGTTGTGTGACATGCGGGGTGACTGACCCGGGCTGACACAACGGAGGCGGAACTTCTTGCAGTGACAGTTCCCGGCCCTATATTACAAATGTAGGCCTGATACGCGAATCGGGCAAAGCCAAAAACGCCGGATCAAAATATAGTTGATCGGAATGTACTTATTCCGGCGGGACCACCCTCCTTATGATGGTTGGGTGGGTCTGCCCGAATCGATCGCCGTCGTGATCCGCCAACCGAACACTGTCAAGAAAGCGCGTGGTGTTTGGCGCAGCAATTGGGGAGTCACAGCGTTTCTCTTTACCACTCGACAGCACGCGTAGCTCGTAAACAGAATCTTGGTAGCAGTTACCCCCGCAGCCGGGGAGGATATTGATGACACGATCGGTCGTCGTTCTGTCACTCATGCTGGTTCTATGCGTTGCCGTATCGGTTTTGGCCGGACCGGGAACGCCGATCAATACGGTGGATGTCGGCGGTGTCAAAATGCTGCCGTTGTCCGTCGGGAATGAAGCGACCGTTGACACGGTCATCAACCTCTTTCAGTGGCCGTCGAGCGCCGGTGGCAACGATCACTGGTATGGGGTCATTCCGCTCCAGCTTTCCTGGAACGAGGCCGACAGCCTGACCCGGTCGCTGGTCTTCGAGGGATGGCCCGGCTACCTGGCAACAGCCGTTTCGCTCAACGAGAATAACTTCATTCTGGACGTGGTGCTTGCCGGCACCAACCAGCCCAGTGTTGAGGATGAATTCGCGCTCGGCGGCGTCCTGACCCAGCACGGCTGGGTGTGGATTACTGAGGAGGTCTTTGCCTTCCAGCACTGGGCATTGCTGGAACCGAACAATCTGCCCGATGAAGACGCGGTGATGATGTGGGGCCCCAACACCGGGAGTCCGCTCAAGGAGCCCGGCTTCTGGAATAACTCTCCGCGCACAACCGAGTTCAATCCCGACCACCGCTTCTGGGCGGTGGTCGAGTTTGGTGGCTATGATATCATCCCGCCGACCCCGGACTACGACACTCCCGAACCACCGCCACCACCACCGGTGTTCGATGACTCATTGGTCCACATGGTGCAATGGCCGGTCGAAGCTGGCGGCAACGGACATTGGTACGCCGTCCTTGCCGTCCTCCTGCCGTGGGAAGAGGCGGCTGTTGCGGCGGGATCGTTGCTGTACGAGAATCGACCCGGTTTTCTCGCTACCGTTCGCTCGCAAGCCGAAAACGACTTCATCCTCAACGAAGTGATTGTGAATCTGTCGCCGCCGAGTATCATGGACCAGTACCTTCTGGGCGGACTACTCGTCAACGACGTGTGGCAATGGGCCGAGGGTGACTCGATTACCTGGTTCAACTGGTCGTATGGTGAACCGAACCACCTCCCCATCGAAAATGCCCTGGCGATGTGGGGTCCAACCAATATCGATCCGAACCGGGTTCCCGGTCGCTGGAACAACATCCCAAGTGACACGAGTCACAACGAGGACCATGTCTACTGGTCGATTATCGAATGGGGTGACAATGACCTGTTGACCAATGCCTGGAGTCTCAACCCCGTCCAGTGGCCGGCATCGCAGGGTGGGAACAACCACTACTATGCGGTCTTGCCCCGCGCGTTGACCATCGAGCTTGCCCGAACGGAGGCATCCCACTATATCATCGACAGACTCGCCGGCTACCTTGCTTGTCCCGAGACCGAGGAAGAAAACGCCTTCATTACCGATCATGTACTGGCCGACTTGAATCAACCGGGACCGATGGATATGTATCATTTGGGTGGTGTCTACACGCTCAATCAATGGTACTGGGCCCAACCGGACGGCGGCACGCCCATCGATTGGTTCAACTGGGCGGATGGTGAGCCCGAGGCGGACCTGGCGCTCTACTGGATCACCGCCATGTACGGTCCGACCTACCAGTCGGTCGAAACTCCGTCGGGCAGCTGGAATGCCGTCCCAACCGCGTCGGGTGATCCCGATTATCCGGGTCCCTTGTGGTCGTTGCTCGAGTGGGATGTCGAGACGCAGGCGATTGATACCCCCGCCTATCGAATCCGCTGGCAGACCGCGGAAGGCGGTAACGGTCATTGGTATGCCCTGCTGGATCGCGAGGTTACCCGTTCGGAAGCTGACTCGATCGCCGCCACAATGGAGATTGGCGGGCAGCCGGGTTATGTTGCCACCATTACGTCTGCCGACGAGCAGGCGTTTCTCCGGGAGGCTTTGCTCCTGGCACATCCTCCCGATTCGGGTTGGTCGGCCTGGCATCTTGGCGCCAGGTACGCCGATGGGTTCTGGGACTGGTCAACCGGCGAGGCGATGTCTTACAGTCACTGGGCGCCGGATGAACCGGACGATTTGATCGGAGGTAGTTCGATTGCCGCGCGCTCCCACGTTGCAGGCGGTGATCCGGACTCGGCCGGGATCTGGCTGGTGGTGAGCGACAGCCATGAAGGCTGGGCGATAATCGAGTTTGGTCCGCCGGAATCACCACCGCCGGTACCGGACACGCTGACCAACCTTGTCCAGTGGCGAGTCGAGGATGGGGGCAACGACCACTATTATGCGGTCCTGACTTCCCCGCTGAACTGGTTGCGGGCAGATTCCCTCGCTCGCACTTTGATGTATAACGGTCGCCCGGGCTATCTGGCCACCGTTACCTCGGCCTGGGAGAACGAGTTCATTCGTTCCCAGGTGATTGCCGGCGCCGGCCAACCAAACTTCCTCGATCGTTATCACCTGGGCGCGATGTTCTGGGGGCTTGACTGGGAATGGGTGACCGAAGAACGCCTGACATTCACTCGCTGGGCTCCGCAACAACCGGTTCTTTCGCCGCAATGCGTCACGACCATGTGGGGCGACGGTAATGACGGGATGTCGGCGATTCCCGGTACATGGGTGTCTGCAGAGCCGACCGGGGCCGGTTTTGACAGACAGTTCTGGTCGGTCGTGGAGTTCAGCTACGCTCCGGGTGGTTGGACCGCGTATACCGACACGCTGCTCAATCTGGTCCAGTGGCCGGTCGAGGAAGGCGGCAACGATAACTGGTATGCCGTCATCCCGCATCGTGTGGAACATCAGACAGCAGAGGCGCTCCTGGCGTCGCTCGAGGTCGATGGCTACCCGGGCCGTCTCGCGTCGATTACGTCGCAGGAGGAAAATGATTTCATCGTCTCGATGGTTACCGGTGGCCTGAACCTCCCCGGCTATCCCGATCAATACTGGCTGGCGGGTGAATATCGATCCACCGACGGTTGGTCGTGGCAGCCCAACGCCTTCCCGTTTGTGTTCGTCAACTGGGGACCGGGTTTCCCGGTTGATCCGACTATCGCACCGGTCGCGGCCATGTTCGGTACCGACCGCCCGATTGATATCTATCCCGAAGGGATGTGGCACAACATACCGGATGCGGAGCAGTCGACCGCCGGTGTGCTGGTCGAGTTTGGCCCGGTCGACTCGATTCCGGTCCCACCGCCGCAACCGGATTCCATTTATCGGTTGACCCAATGGCGAATTGAAGACGGCGGGAACGATCACTGGTATGCCATGTATACGGTGCCGTTGCAGTGGCTCGATGCCCGCGATGTGGCGCCGAACCTGCTGCATGACGGGCAGGCGGGGTATCTCGCGACCGTTACGTCAGAGGCTGAAGACCTGTTCATCTATCAGCAGATCGTCGCGGGCGTGGACGCGGGCACCGACGGCAACCAGTTCTATCTTGGCGGATTCGATGAATCCGGCTGGCAGTGGCTGACCGGCGAACCGTGGTCGTACACCAACTGGTCGACCGGCGAACCAAACAACCCGGGCAATGAACGAGGTCTTGCCATGTGGGGTGACTTTCAAACGAATCCCGCCCGCATTCCAGGCGCCTGGAACAACACGCCGTTCGACACCAGCTTCCACCCGAGACACCTGTATTTTTCTATTGTCGAGTGGGACCCGGCCGACAGCGCTGCGCTTCGCGCCGGTGAAGGGCTCCCGGATCGCTTCGAAGTCGCCCAGAACTATCCGAACCCGTTCAATCCGAGTACGACCATAGAATTCGCCCTCCCGGGGCCGTCTGTGGTGATCCTCGAGGTATTCAATGTGATGGGTCAGCGTGTCGCGGTGCTCGCCGATCGGGTGCATCCGGCCGGTCATCATGCGGTGGTCTGGGACGGCACCGACTACGCCGGCAGTCGAGTCTCCTCGGGGATCTACTTCTATCGACTTAGATCATCGTTTGGAGTGGCGACACACAAGATGCTGCTGGTGAAGTGACGATGCGCTAACTATCAAGAAATACTCACGCGCTGTTGTGCGCGACAGTGCGGAGATAACCGGACCGTTTGATCGGACCGTGCCGAGAAGCGAGCGTCTGCCGTAGAGCGACGTTCGCTTCTCTACGTCTACATCGGATCGGCGCCGGACGCCAGGGTTCCGGTGGGGCGGGTCAGTGGTTGTTGGGTCGGTGTGATGTCGGTTGTCGTGACCGACGGTTGGCTGTCCAGACCGGTACCGCGGATACCGATGAAGCCGGCGCCGACAATCAGCAGCAGGTAAAAGGTGAGAAATCGCCAGGCCAGGGTGACCAGCGAGATCATACCGACCGGCACAAACGGTGTGAACAAAACGACAAAGGCCGCCTCGGCGCCACCCACACCGCCCGGCGTGGCCACGAAGTTGGTGACTGTGAAGGCGCCCCAGTTGAGTACAAGAAAGAGGATCGGGTCGATCGGCAGGCCAAACCCGAGCAGGACGGCATTGATCGAACCATAGCGGCAGATCCAGCCGATCAGTGAAAGCAGCGTATTGACGGCCAGGGTGGCGCGGCCGTGACGCCACGCAAACCCAACCGAATGCTTGAACTCCCGCCGGAACCGGCGGAAACGATCACGCAGGCGCTCGAATCGCGAACCGGACGGCTGATTGGACCGGGCGGCATCGGCGCCTCGACGGGAGAACAGGCGACGGACCAGTAGCAGAAGTACGGCCAGACCAAGCAGGATTCCGGCCAGCAGCGGCAAGCGCGTGGACAAGTCACCCAGCGCTTCGCTGAGGGCGGGGGACAACTCGCCTGATGTGCCGTAGATACTGATGCCGACAATCAACACCACAAAGACGCTGTCTTCCAGACTGCCGAGCATCATCGTCAACGTCGCCTGGGGTGGGGTCAATCCCGAACGATACAGGTAGTACAGCTTGGCATAGCCGCCACCCACCGCGGTCGGGGTGAGGGCCGAGCCGATATCATTGCAGAAGACGGCGGTCAGGGCCCGTCGCCAGGGAAGATCACAACCGAAGACACGTGACCATAATCGCAGCCGCGCCGCATGGGTCAGGGTCGGAATGAACACGAGTACAAACGAGAGCAGAAGAAACTCGGGGCGAAGGTTGCTGAGGATGCCGGCGCCGTTCGGGTCATAGTCCAGCAGCGCATAACAGAAATCACCCGCCAGGCCGATGGCCACGACAATGGCAATAGCGTTGATGAGACGGCGCAGCGGCAGCCCTTTCGAGTCGGCCGGTGCGATAGTGTCGCGGTTCCAGTCGGGCATATCGCTCGGTGTCACTTCCACTAGTTCTGCGACTGCGCCAGATCAATCAACAGGTCCGAGTACTTCTGCGTTATCCGATCGATCGCGAATCGGTCGGCAGTGAAAGCTGCCGCTGACCGGCCGAACCGACGGAGACCGTCAGGATCCCGCAACAACATAAGGATCTTCTCCCGCATCGCCCGGTAGTCGCCATCGGCGATACAGTATCCGTTACGCCCGTCGATAACGGCATCGGTGATACCCTCGATACCAAAGGCCACCACCGGCACCTCACGCGTCGCAGCTTCCAAAGCGACAATCCCGAATCCCTCCATATCACCCGGCACCCGTCGGTTGGGTAACACGAACAAGTCGGCTGCTGCGTAGAGCAGGTCGCGCACCGCATCCGAGACGCCATTGAGATAACACACCCGCGGGTGTGTGCTGAGACGGACGAGATCGCGATGGCTGGAGTAGTAACCGGTAGCTACGAGAAGATTGCGGCGACGTCGCGCCGACATGAACGGTCGGCCCAACCGAACCCAGGTCGGTTCGGTCAGTTCGGGTCCGGCAACGATGTACACGTAATCTTCGGGAAGGTCACGGAAGACTCGGCGAATGAACTGATCGAAGCCCTTTCGACGGACCGGTCGCCCGACACTGAGGATGATCTTGCGGTCGACCAGGTCGACTCCCAGCAGTGACTGGAGTTGCCCACGAGCTTTCGCTCGGCCCAGGTGGGCCGGGACATACGGCTCGGCCGGATTATGAATGACCGCGATGCGTTCCGGGTGAACTCCGAAGCGGGCCACCTCGGCGGCGGTTGCATCGGAGACACACACCACCCGGTCAAGACGGCGCAGCGCCGCCCTCACCCGGCGCTGGTAAGCCGGCACGGGCGCGATGATGTCGAGGCCGTGGACGGTGCCGACGATCTTACGAGTGCTCCGACCGAACAGAGTCGTCCCGATAATGGAGGAAACGGCAGCATCGCAGTAAACAATCGGTTCTTTGACGGCGTGGCGGTTGAGACGTCGATTGCGATTGGCCGGGCCACGACCCTGCCAGGTATCGGCCAGCGTTTGCGTGGGGAATTGTTGCCCCAACGCTTCGTAGAGCCGACGGCTCTGGCGCTGGATTCCCCCGATACGGCCCGCCTGCGGATTGGCGACAAACAGCAGGGAAACATCGGATCGGAATATCGCTGCGCGCTCGGCAGGGCGGGTCAGTGTAATCCGAACCGGACGAGGTATTGCGGTCGTTCTCGATTCGGCGACAATGGGCCAGTAAGGCATTAGCAGGGCCTCCCTGTCTTGGGCTCGGTGCAGCTTCCCTGCGCCCCGGCGGCGATCGACTCAGGCATGACGATGGATGGCATGCCGGGAAGCGGGATCGGTTGGGTTAGCGCCAACTATCGAACGACTCTCCATCACTGCAGGCATGCGGCCGGCGTGAGCGTCGATCGCCATCCGGTAGAACGATACGAGACGGCGGAAAACATCCATCCACGTGCGATGCTCGGCGGCAACGCGCGCGGCCTGTCCCATCCGCATGCGAAGGTTGCGGTCGGCGATAAGCTGATCGAGACGCCGGCCGAAGTCGGCGTCGCTGTCGGCAACAAAGCCGGTGACTCCGTGCTCCACCAGTTCCTTCGGGCCCATATCGTTGGTGACAACTGTCGGGAGCCCCGAAGCCATTGCTTCCAGCACGACATTGCCGAGGGTGTCGGTTCGCGACGGGAACGCGAAGATGTCTGCTGATGCGTACGCTTCGGCCAGCACCCGTCCATTCAGTTTCCCGGTACACGTTGCATGCGGCAGGTTGCGTTTGATCTCGTCCAGGTACGGTCCGGCGCCGACAATCGTCAGGTCAACATCGGTGCGATCGGCGAACAGCCTCTCGAGGAGGGCCAGGTTCTTTTCCGGGGCGACCCGGCCGACAAACAGGACGCGCACACGGTTGTCGGTTCGATTACGGAAGCGGGGATGAAACGTATCGGTGTCGACCCCGCGCGAGAGAATCTCGACCGGGCCGGTTAGATCCTGCTTCAGTTCCCGACGCACGTGATCCGACGGCGCCAGGACCAGGTGCGCCTGGCGGTAGTACCAGCCCACCCAGGCGCGCATGAACTGGGCCGCGGCAAAGCCCAGGGCACGTCCGGCGACACGACCGATCCGGATCGCCGCGTAGTCATCGAGCGCCGTGTGGTACACGCCGACAAATGGGACTGCATGGCGACGGGCGTAGTGCAACGCGACGAATCCGGTTGGATCGGGCGTACTGCTTTGCACCAGATCGTAGTGCTGGTTTCGCACGTATCGGTTGGTGCTCGATGCCTCCACGAGCAGCAGCGGATCGATCAACCGCTCGGTGTCGAGGGGGAAGGGGATACGGGGGCGATGCACAATCAGTCGCACCCCGGGGGCGAGAATCTCGAGATCATCGCGCGGACCGTTGCACATCAGGTCCAATTGAATCGACTGGCCGGCGAACAGCGGAATCAGGTGTCGGTAAGTATTTATGACACCATCGGTTTCGCCGTATTTTCCGAAAAAGCCAACTGCGGCGAGGACACGCATGCTGCTACTCCTTTGCAAGTTGCTTGAATACAACCGCTTACAAGGTAGGCGTGCAGTGTTTAGAGCCGCGTTAGCAAAAAGAGAAATGTCCGCGAGAAATCTGCTTCAATTCTGTTAGGGTCAAGTCTCGCAATGTCCTTCGGGAACCGCCCGGAGGTGCTCGCTGGCGGGTGTGCAGAGTAGTGTGGCGGGACGGCCCGGCCCGGAGATCATTTCGTTCGGATCGATCCTGAGCCGGGATGCCGGGTATTCGGCCCCGATTGAAACCGTTGTAGGGGCACGGGGGTATGGCAGGAAGGGAAGTTAATTGACTTGACTTTCCCGGCAGAAATGATAATTTCATCGTCTGCTAACAAAGCGTAGAAATGGCGGTGTAGCTCAGTTGGTTAGAGCAGCGGAATCATAATCCGCGTGTCCGGGGTTCAAGTCCCTGCACCGCTATTTTTCTTGTCCCACTGCATCCCGATCAAGTCAGGCCAAGCGGGTATCCCTGGTCCGGTAGTGCCTGGCATAGAAATGGCGACCGCCGGGTACATCTATTGTCTACCCTGGTTTCGCCGCCTTGCCGTTCATGTGAGAATATCAATCAACGGGGAGTACCAACCGTTCGTCTCTTAACCGGATGCAGTGGGGGAGAAGCATTCACCAGACACGTCTGCTCTTGGGGGGGCGCCATGAAGATAATCGCACTATCACTGCTGGCATTACTCGCATTCTGCCTCCATGCCTCGACTACCCGTGCCGACTCGTGGGCAAGCCCCTATGAGCGGGCTCATCGCTCCGCCAGCGGCCGCTATTGCCTGGTAACCGTACCGGGTGGAGATACCCTCGTTGCCGGCAATCTTCCAAACGAGCTTCAATTCGAACATCCATTCCCCTGGCCGACTGCTGACTCGGCTGTGGCGACACTGTATCGACAAGGTGCCGATTCCGTCTTCAGGCCGATCTGGACATCGGTGCTGGCCAATCGGGTTGACCCGGTAGCGGTGCTCGTTCATGACAGCGGTCGATGGGTGGTGACCTTGGACGACTGGCACTTCGTGGGCTATGACGAGAATGTCGTTGTCATCTATGACTCACTCGGCAACGTCGTCCGCAACCTCGCGCTCGCCGACTTTGTCCCGTCGTACAAGGTTGAGAACTTCGCTCGCACTTCCAGTTCAATTTGGTGGCGATGCGGGGGGAGATTTCAGTACGGACTCGATCAGGTCGAGTTTCGCCTTGTCTCCAACGGTCGTATGCCCGTCTGGAACGACCTGACGATCTGTGAGGACTACGTTCGACTCGACCTGGCGACCGGTGAGGTTGTCTCGTTTGAATCGAAATACGATCAAGCCCTGCTCACCTGGCCGTCGCCCTGCCCCGACCAGTACCTCTGCCCCACAGTGCGCTATTTCTATTACCAGATGGACCATCCCGACTCGACGGTCATTGCCGGCGTCGATTCACTTCAACTCTCCGGCACGTCGACCGATTCTCTTCGGCGAGTCTACGAGTGCTTCACATTCGACTGGCCCTGGCATTTCGGCGCCGCACTGCGATATATCGGCCGAGAAGTAGAACTGGCAGTGGCCGGGCTGTCGCCCGATGAGTTCACGATTCTGGTGCATGTATCGCCGAATACTTCGGACCGATTCATCCGCGATAGTCTGCCCCTGATTGTGCGGCTTCCCGACAG
>WJMS01000117.1 GCA_014727815.1 candidate division GN15 bacterium | reverse complement strand
TCCCCCGCGCAGGAAATAGCGCTGGTCGTAACCGAACTCGGCTCCCAGGGCGCCCTGCTGTTCATGGTCATTGGGATGTTTCATCTCGGCCGATAACGTTAGCTGCGAGGCCGGGCCGAACTCGAGATCATACGCCATCCCGATTCTGAATGACAGCGGCAGATCGTAGCCGGTCGCCTGCAGTTCGGCGAGCACATCGCCATTGGTCCCCTGGCCCTGCCTCGGATCATAGTTGACCTCGAGGTTGGTGCCGGAGAAGGTCAGTTCCGGGCCCATGTTGGTGATGCTCATGCCGAGTCTGAGCGACCGGAAACCGGTATAGAGCATGGTACCGAAATCAAACGCCACCCCATGTGATTTGACGAAGTCAATCTTCTCTCCGACATACTTGACCGAGGCGCCGAATGCAAATTTGGCGGTCAGGTAGCGGGCGTAGGACAAGCCGACCGAGTAGCTGGAGGCGCCGTAGTATTGCCCGGTGCCGTCCTGGTGCTCGAATGTCCGGATCTCCTGGTCATCCATCGAGAGGATCGTCGCCGAGACACCGAACACGCCGACATCTTCAAAATGGTGGGCGTAGGCCACATGGTTGAGATCGACATCCAGAAGCCAGTTGACGTTGGTGAAGCCGATCGCGGAGTTGTCGATCTCAGCCAGTCCGGCCGGATTCCAGTACATCGCGTAGACATCGTTGGCCACCGCGGCCGAGGCTTCCCCCATCCCCTGGTACCGGGAACCGACCCCGATCTTGAGAAACTGGGCGCCGGCGGTTCCGGCTTTGGAGAAGGCGGCGGAGGCGCTCTGCGCCAGGCCCACAATCACCAGCGCTATAATGATCTTCTTCATCATCGGCCTCCTATTTCACCACCGCGAAGCGGCCCATGTGGTCCCCGTATGGCGACTCGACATGGTAGATATAGATCCCCGAGGCGACCTGCTGACGGTTGCTGGAAAGCAGATTCCAGCGGGCAACGCCGCTGCCGTCGGTATGCTCGATCGTATTTACCAGATCGCCGGCCAGGGTGTAGATGCGGATAGTGCAGCGATCTGGTACATTCTGGAATTCGAGCACCGACTGGCCTTCGGCGGTCTCGACCATGGCCGAGTACTGCACGAAGTACGGGTCGGGGACAACACGGATATCATCCAGCGAATTGCGCGCCACGGCGGCGTCAACACCACCGGTCGTGAACTCGAACGTGTCATTCGGACCGTTGAGCGGGGCGCCGCTGATTGTCAGGACATCGCCCACCACCGGCGCATACACCGAGGCGTCGAGATCAAACTTGAAACCGTAGTAGTACGGGAACGCCACGGCGGTAAGATACTGGGTCGAGTCGTACGGATAGTTGACGATCGTCAGCGGTTCATTGGACTCCCAACTGCCGTTGGCATTGACATCCTCGACCGCCAGCGAGACGCGCTGATTGTCGGTCGTGTTCCAGCACTCGAACGGTACCCGGAAAATCCCGGCAGGATACCAGTAGTCGTCATCGGCAAAAGCGATAGTCGAATCGCCGGTATAGCGCAGCTCGTAGCTGTCACGGAACGGCTTGTCGCCCCAGACGTAAGCCGGATTGCTGGTGACGTCAACTACCGACGGGCCGTAAAAGGCGCGCAACACGAGCGTCGTGTCGGCGCTGCCAAAGCCGGTCTGGCTGACCGAACGCGGCACCCGATCACCGTTGGTAACGACCGTCCGCACCCCTTCCGTTATCTCGTAAAGACCTTCTTCGGCATTCTGGATCGTCTGGTCGCCCAAAAGCGTGTCGCCCGAGGTTACGTTGACCAGGTGCCAGTACGTCGCGAACAGATCTTCGCTAAACGTTACCTGGTAGGTGGAGTTGGTCAGGGCCGATTCATCAAAGACCAGCGGGAATACCTGGCCGTCGGAGCGCTCACCGGACCCGGTGTAAATGTGCTGAACGGTCTCAGCCGCATCGTACCATCCAGCCGGGTGATTGCGCGGCGTAACCGATACGACATTGGGCGACTGGGTCGGCTCACCGAAACCGGTCTGCAGCGCGTCCACGCCCGCATCGACATCGGCGCGATCATACGCCACCAGGCAATACCAGTATTCGACCCCGTTGTACAGGCCCGTATCGACCAGGCTGTGCGGAATCGGGTCACCCGGCGTCGCGACCGAGTAGTCGGCGATCGTCTCGTAGTCGAGGGTCAGACAGTTGTTGCCGGTGTTGTAGATCGGCTCGCCCCACGTCAGACCCTGGTTGTCGCTGCGATAGAGTTTGTAACCGGTGAAGTCCTGTTCGCCGGTGAGCGGATCGACACTGGTCTCGGCCACGGCATCCCAGTGCAGATAGACCCGGTTGTTGCCGGGGGTAACACTGAGGGTCGGCGTGGTAGGCGGCTGCGGACCGACAAAGTAGTTGTCGTAGAGCGTCTGCGCTGCAGCCGCATTCGCCCGAAAATCTTCTTCATCATCGCCGGCGATCAGGGCGTACACAACACGAATCGTCTCACCATCCTGCAGGTTGATACCACGCGTTGATTGGACATAGAACTGGTCGGTCGGCGGCAACGATGTCAGGTAGCTGGTGTCATTGATGACCGCGTAGCGACCCGGGTCATTGTCCGGCAGGAGTGCCCAGTCGTTGGTGAAAAAACCGGTCATGCCGATGTCCTGCGGGGTTTCCAGGTACTTCGTCCCCATGATACCGGTCGAGGCGCGCCAGCCCGGATCCCAACCCTCGGCATCGGCGATCCACGCCAGGTTTTCGCTCGAATCGAACGCAACGGTGTCGGCCAGACGGCCGTTTTCACCGGTGCCGTCGAGTCCGCCGACATCGATGTCGCAGTATAGACCGAACGCGAAGTCGGTGTAGTCCTGCCCCGATTTATTCGTAATCTCGAGAATGACAAACAGGAAATCTTCGTTGTAGCAGTAGTTCCACTGCAGCACCGTATGCGTCATCTCGAGCCCGAGCAGTGACGAACCGAGGGCGTCGTCGGTAAAACGGTAGTGGGAATCCTGCAGCGACAGTGGCCCGGCTTCCACCAGCGTGTCGTTGGCCGGATCATAGTTCTTCGCGTAGACCCAGGCGCTGAGAGAATCGTTCCAGACGCGCCAGCCGTTGGCCGGGTTGCCCAGGTCCTCGCCCACCATATCGCCGGGATCATAATCGTAGTACCGATTGGTGTCGGTCGACAGCAGGATCTTGTAGGGGTTGTCGGCCAGACTCAGCTCGGGAAGCCCCTGGAAATCGTCGTATGTGTTTGCGACCAGCGTATCACCGTCGGCGGTCACCGCACCCATCCAGTACAGGATCTCGGCGAGATAGTAGTGTCCCGAATTGCGCGGGTACTCGCCCGAGGGCAGCCCGAGCGATTCGGAGCCGTTGATGTAGCCGAAGTTGTACAGGGTGGTGGCCACGTTCCCCTGGTTATGGATGATCCGGTCGACCGTTACCGGCGACGGCGTGCGCAGCGGATCGGCGCCCGGTGGTGGTTGATGCGGATCCGGGGCAGTCGGCGGTTTGGCCACGGCGGTCCCGGTCACGAGCAGCAGGGAGAGGAACACTCCCCAGACAGCGCCGCCCCTGCGTGATCTTTGTGCCAGTATCTTCATAGAGCAACCTAGAAGTTGAATTCCGTCCCCAGTCTGATGGTCCGAGGCAGGGAGAAGTTCAACGGGTCGTGATCGTACAACCGGTCGATTTCGGCGAGTTCATCGCTGTCCAGGGCCAGACCACCCTGCGGCGTGTAGCTGTCGCCGTCGGGTCGGCCGGTCGAGGAGTAGACGTTCAGGATATTGCGCCGATTGAACAGGTTGTCCACCTCGATAAAGAAGGTCAGGAAGTTGTCACTGTTACCCAGATAGAGATCTTTGTTGAAGCGCATGTCGACCCGGTAGTTGGCCGGCAGGCGACTGTCGTTGCGTTCATTGAGCCGATTACCGTTGGCGTCAGTTTTGGTGTACGGCAGCCCGGAGCCATAGTAACCGACCATATTGACGCCCCACGCGTCAGGCACCGGCACACCCCACAATCTCCCGGAGAAATGGCGCGGGACGCGGAAATCGAGCACGGCCGTAATGGTATGGCGCTGATCGAAGTCGAGTGCATACTCTTTGAGCGGCGGCAGACTGTCGGACGATGACGTGATGTACGTATAGTACGGTTCCAGCGCATTGGAACCGATCCCCGTGGCAATCATGTAGCCATAGGAAATCGACCCGGAGAGCAATCGATCGCCCGGCAGATACTCGAGCGCCAGGTCGACACCCTTCACCGACCCGTAATCCTCGTTTTCGAACTTGGTAATGGTCAGGTTGTCCAGCGCCTGCAGTTCGCGGGTGGTCACCAGGTTCTCGATATCCTTGTAGTAGGCGGTGACGTCGATACGGAGTTCTTCGGTGAGCAGGTGGTCCAAACCAAGCTCATAGGAGATCGTCTCCTCCGGTTCCAGCTCCGGATTACCCAGCAGCGGCAGGCCCGACGAGATATCACCCTGCAGGTTGGTGTACAGGTAGGTGAAGCGCGGCGACTGGTAGTACACGCCGTAGTTGAAGTGCATCACCGAGTGCTCCGCGATCGGGAAGGACATGCCGAAACGGGGTGACCAGCGCGACTTCGATGATGCCTTCACCCAGGTAGCCACGGTGTCTTCGGGCGTGGCGTTGTACGAGATATCGGTGTTGTTGTAGTCGAAACGGAGGCCGACGTTGATAACGAAATCCTTGTACTCGATCTTGTCCTGCAGGAAGAACGAGGCGTAGGTCGGCTTGCTCGAATACCGCTCACCGTATGGATTCACATTATAGAACTGCTTGAAGTCCCAGAAGACATCGTAACGGCGCAACTCCAACCCGGTTTTGACCTGGTTGACCTTGTCGACCTGGCTGACCGCGTTCAGGCTCAGCGAGGTGTACTTGGTCTCGCGCATGGCGTAG
>WJMS01000116.1 GCA_014727815.1 candidate division GN15 bacterium | reverse complement strand
GGCACGAGAATGCGGCTGAAAGGCATGGGCCTCTCGGTCGGCGACACCACCGGCGACCAGTACGTCGAGGTTCACGTCCGCATCCCGAAAGACATAACACCAGAACAACGCGAATTGCTGGAGAAGTGGCAATAGTTGTTCAATGATTATAGGGCTGAACCCGAACGCGCAGCGTGAAGCGTTTCTGCCAGCGAAGATCCGGCCCGACGATTCGTCCGATTGATTGTAGGGCGGGTCCGTCTTCGAACCCGCCACGCGTAGGCCGAGGCTGCCCTTAGGCGCGCCCGGGGCGGGCTTGCAGCCCGGCTCCGTCAGGTCGCAAGTTCATCCTGAGCTTGTCGAAGGGCGACCTGACCTACTCGCCGGCCCGTTCCGTCGGGTGCTAGGTCGCTCGCCGCGGCGAGCGAGCGACACCCGACGGCCGTTGTCGGATGTGAGCATCCGACAGAACATGGAAAGAAAGGAACTACACATACATGAACCTGAACAAATTCACCCAGCGGTCCATCGACGCGATCGCCTACGCCCAGCAAATGGCGCAGGCCGAGGGTCACCCGCAGGTCAACCCCGAACACCTGCTCGCCTCCCTGCTCAAGCAGGAGGAAGGCCTCGTCCCGCAGGTACTCAAGAAGCTCGAGGTTGATCTCGATGACCTCAATCGCGAAGTCGATGACGCGCTCAAGATGCTGCCCCGCCAGCAGGGCGGCCAGCTCTACCCGGCCAACGAGACCACCCAGGTCTTCTACAAGGCCGAAAGTGAGCTGAAAAACTTCAACGACGAATACGTCTCGGTCGAGCACCTGCTGCTGGCCCTGCTCGAGGTCAAGAGCAAGGCGCAGGAGATTCTCAAGGCGCATGGCGTCCGCCGCGACAAGGTCATGGATGCCCTCCAGTCGATCCGCGGCGCTTCGCGCGTGACCGATGACAACCCCGAATCGAAATACCAGGTGCTCGAAAAATACTCGCGCGACCTCACCGCCGCCGCCCGCGAAGGCAAACTCGACCCGGTGATCGGCCGCGAGGAGGAAATCCGCCGCGTGATCAAAATTCTTTCGCGCCGGACCAAAAACAACCCGGTCCTGATCGGCGAACCCGGCACCGGTAAGACCGCCGTCGCCGAAGGCCTCGCGCAGAAAATCGCCCGTGGCGAAGTCCCCGACACACTCAAAGACCGCACCGTCGTTGCGCTCGACATGGGCTCGCTCATCGCCGGTTCCAAGTTCCGTGGCGAATTCGAGGAACGCCTTAAGGCGATCCTCAAGGAAGTCGAAAGCTCCGACGGTCGCATCGTCATGTTCATCGACGAGATGCACACGATTGTCGGCGCCGGGGCGGTCGAGGGCGCGATGGATGCTTCCAACATGCTCAAACCGGCCCTCGCGCGCGGGCAGCTTCGCTGCATCGGCGCCACCACCCTCGACGAGTACCGCAAGCATATCGAAAAGGACGCCGCCCTCGAACGCCGTTTCGCGCCCGTGCTGATCGAACCACCGACTGTCGAAGAGACAGTCTCGATCCTTCGCGGCCTGCGCGAGCGCTACGAGGTCTACCACGGCATCAAGATCTCCGACGGCGCCATTGTCGCGGCGGCTCGGCTTTCCGATCGCTACATCGCCGACCGCTTCCTGCCCGACAAAGCGATCGATCTGATCGACGAAGCCGCGGCCGAGTTGCGCATCTCGATCGACTCGATGCCCGAAGAACTCGACACCGTCGAGAAGCGCATCCGCCAACTCGAAATCGAGAAGGAAGGTATCAAGCGCGAGAAGGACGCCGCCGAACGACTGAAACCGATCGAGGAAGAACTCTCCGATCTCTACGCCCAGCGCGATGACCTGCGCACGCAATGGGAGAAGGAGAAAGAGACCGTCGAGACGATTCGCGAGATCAAGTCGAACATCGAAGACCTGAAACATCGCGCCGAGGAAGCCGAACGCGCCGCCAACTACGAAGAAGCCGCGCGCATTCGCTACGGCGAGATTGCCGACAACCAGAAGAAACTCGAACTACTGACCCACTCGCTCCAGGCGATTCAGGAGAAGCGGCAGTTGCTCAAGGAAGTTGTCGATGACGAAGATATCGCCGACATCGTCTCGAAATGGACCGGCATCCCGGTCACCCGCCTGACCGAGTCGGAGTCCGAGAAGCTGCTGCATCTCGAAGACGAACTGCACAAGCGCTTGATCGGACAGGACGAGGCGGTCACCGCCGTTTCCAACGCCGTGCGCCAGTCCCGCGCCGGTCTCTCCGACCCGAAACGCCCGATCGGCTCGTTCATCTTCCTCGGTCCGACCGGCGTAGGGAAGACCGAGCTGGCCCGTGCCCTCGCCGAGTATCTCTACGGCACCGAGGACGCCATGGTCCGGCTTGACATGTCGGAGTACATGGAGAAACATGCCGTCTCGCGTCTGGTCGGCGCCCCGCCCGGCTACGTCGGCTACGATGAAGGCGGTCAGTTGACCGAAGCCGTCCGCCGCCGTCCCTACGCGGTCATCCTGCTCGACGAAATCGAAAAGGCGCACCCGGAGGTGTTTAACATCCTGCTGCAGATTCTCGATGACGGCCGCCTGACCGATAACAAGGGCCGCACGGTGTCGTTCAAAAACGCCATTCTGATCATGACCTCAAACATTGCCGCCGAATACATCCAGCAGGAGACCGGCTCGATGGGTGAGTTCAATCGGGAGGTCATCTACGACAACCTGCGCCGTACGGTGCTGGAGCGACTCCGCCAGACCCTCCGGCCGGAGTTCCTCAATCGAATCGACGAAACGATTGTCTTCACGTCGCTGTCAAAGGATGAAATCCGGGATATCGTCCGCTTGCAGCTCGACTACCTGAAAGTGCTTTTGGCCGACAAGGACATTAGCCTGAGCGTCTCCGATGCTGCCGTCGGCTATATCGCTGACACCGCGTACGATCAAACCTTCGGCGCACGGCCGATCAAACGCTATGTCAATAAGGAGCTGAGCCAGAAAGTCGCCCGGATGATGCTGGCTGGCGAACTGAAAGTTGGACAAACCCTGAACGTCGATCTGTCCGGCGAAAATCTAGTGTTTTCTGCCGCCAACGGCCCTACGGAAACCGAGGCTGTCGACGTATAACCAGTGACGCAAGAACCGGCGTTTCGCATGGTACTCCTTACGGCCGGCGGGGTTATCTCCACCCCCGCCGGTTGTTTTTTGCCCATCTGATGGAGGGCAGAACCCGAGCCCGCCACGGCGGGTGAAGTGGTTCTGCCATCGTTCGTTCCGTTCGCCAGTCTTGTAGTTCGTCAGCCTTGTAGGGCGGGTCCGTCCTCAAACCCGCCACCGTCATGCTGAGCCCGTCGAAGCATGACGACTTGCCGCACGACGGCGCCCTTCCCGCCGTGGCGGGCTCGGGGTGGCGTTTACCGGTGCGTCGGGTTCTGGCGAGCAGTGAATGAGTAGCCCGAGGCTGCTTGCAGCCCGGGTCGCAGACTGAACCTTGTAAGGCACGTCCGCCATAAAACGTGCCCTTCCAAACAGATCGCAGCCCCCCTCCCAGACAGGTCGAAGACCTGTCATACCCGCGAACGCGGGTATCTATCCGATTCTTTCGGATCAGCGCCACCTCGCAGCCCCCCCTCCCAGACAGGTCGTAGACCTGTCATACCCGCGAACGCGGGTATCTATCCGGGTCTTTCGGATTGGCGCCACCTCGCAGCCCCCGGCATCAGCTACCCGCCCACTAACGTTCCGTCAGATGCTGCCGACACGGACCGCCGAAGGCGGACCGACGAGTGACATCTGACGGTCTTGACCAACAAAAAAAGGCCCGACCCCCCCGGCCCGGACCCACAATCTTCTCGATGGCTGCTGTACTTACCGCGACCCCAGATCCAACTCCCGTTTCGGCATAATCCGCAGATTCCGAATCGCGCCCACAAACTTCTCCTCGGCCGCAAACCGAACCGCCGTCTCGGCAATCACCAGTTCGAATATGATCAGCTCCGTCTCGCCGTTAACATACGCAATCATTACGTTCGGCAAATACCGCTCCGGCGAGTTGATATAAAACGTCCGGGCCGGATCACCATTGTACGCCTGAATCGAGTCGACCTCGTGAATCTCGACATCACCACCATAGTGCAACCGGAGATTGGCCGTATCGGCTTCGATCACCTCGTCGATATCCAGCTTGCGAATCTTGTAAATGTTGACGCCAATCAACACCTCCGAGGAGTCATAGCTCGCGTCGTTCGGCACAAACGCGAACGAATAGCCGTCATCCTGCGCCGCCCGCGAAACCATCTTGAAGCTCGCCGGCGGATGGAAGACATAGTTCAGTGACTCACCCTCGTAGAAGGCGGTGTTGGTATCAACCGGCTCATCGGTATCAATCGACCCGAACCCGGCCCCGGCCAGCAGAAGACCTGCCAGCATACAGATAAGTTGTTTCATACATTCCTGTTATCGGCAGGCTCACGCCTCCGATTTAGGCCCGTACCGCAACCAACACGATCCCCCCATTCCGCCCTTGTATTCATGGGTACGAAGATTTATAATACCACAATCAACAAATTGCCGGCGATGCCGCTGAGCACGACCCTAACCCAAACCGGTAGCAATAGAGGTACACCATGGCAGGAATCGTTGGGTACGGCGCACACCTCCCGCGACACCGCATCAAAGCGGAGGAAATCGCCAAGACCTGGGGAGCCGACGCTCCCAGCTACAAGAAGGGGCTGATGCTCCGGGAGAAATCGGTGCCGCCCCCGGACATGGATACGATCACCCTCGCGGTCGAAGCCGCCCGAAACGCGCTGAAACGCTCCGGCGGGGTGGACCCGGCCGATATCGGCGCGATTTACATCGGCTCCGAATCCCACCCCTATGCCGTCAAGCCGTCCGGCACCGTGGTCGGCGAGGCGATCGGCGCCACCCCGCACATCCACTGCGCCGACTTTGAATTCGCCTGCAAGGCCGGTTCCGAGGCGATGTTTGTGGCCCTGTCACACATCGACTCCGGCATGATGAAATACGCCCTCGCAATCGCCGCCGACACCTCGCAGGGGGCGCCCTCCGATGCCCTCGAATTCTCCGCCGCCGCCGGCGCCGGCGCCTTCATCATGGGCAAAGAGAACCTCATCGCGGAATGCCTCTACACCCACTCCTACATGACCGACATGCCCGACTTCTGGCGCCGCGAACATGAGTTCTATCCCCAGCACGGCGGCCGGTTTACCGGCGAGGAAGCCTACTTCGCGCACACCAAAGGCTCCTCGAACGCCCTGCTCGAGAAATCCGGCATGAAACCGGGCGACTTCCAGTGGGCCGTCTTCCACCAGCCCAACGGCAAGTTCCCGTCGCGGGTGGCCAAGGAACTCGGCTTCACCAAAGAACAGATCGAACCCGGCCTGTTGGCCCCGGCGCTCGGCAACACCTACTCCGGCGCCTCACCGATCGGCCTGACCGCTACCCTTGATGTCGCCAAGCCGGGGGACATGATCTTCATGTGCTCCTATGGCTCCGGCGCCGGCTCCGATTCGTTTATCTGGAAAGTCACCGAACGGATCGACGAGGTTCGCGACCAGGCCGTCAAGACCGCCAAACTGTTACACGAAAACCTCATCTACGTCGACTACGGCACCTACGCCAAGTACCGGCGGAAGATCAAGAAGAACTACTAGGAGGTGAGACGACCATGAGAGAGGTATGTGTAGTTGGTGTCGGCATGAGCCAGTGGGGCGAAATCTGGCGCAGGTCACTGCGACAGCTTTTCGTCGACGCTGCATCCGACGCTATCAAGTCTTCCGGGGTCGATCACCTCGATGGCCTCTATGTCGGCTGTATGTCGAGCGGCCTCTTTGTTGGCCAGGAACACCTGGGCGCGCTGATGGCTGACTATCTCGGCATGCGCGGCCTGCCCGCCTGCCGGGTCGAATCGGCCTGCGCCTCGGGCGGCATGGCCGTTCGGTCGGCCTTTTTCGAAGTCGCCTCCGGCGCTTCCGATATCGTCATGGCTGCCGGTGTCGAGAAGATGACCGACTGCTCCGGCGATGATGCCACCTATGCGCTGGCCACCGCCGCCGATCAGGAATACGAAGTGTTCAACGGCGCAACATTCCCCGGTCTGTACGCCATGATGGCCCATGCCCACATGGACCGCTACGGCACCACCCGCGAGATGCTGTCGGCCGTCTCGGTCAAGAACCACAAGAACGGCTCGATGAACCCGGTCGCGCAGTATCCCTTCGCCATCACCCGCGAGACTGTCGAAAACTCGGTGATGGTCGCTGACCCGCTGCGGATCATGGACTGCTCGCCGATCACCGATGGCGCCGCGGCCGTGATTGTCACGACCGAAGAGATCGCCAAAAAGCTCGGCAAGCCGTATGTCAAGATCATCGGCTCCGGGGTCGGCACCGACACGATCCAGCTCTGCCAGCGCGACGACATGACCACGATCAAGGCCGCCACGATCGCGTTCGAGAAGGCGCTGAAGATGTCGGGCAAGAAGCTCGATGACATCACGTTCACCGAAGTTCACGACTGCTTCACGATCGCCGAGATAGTCGTGCTCGAATCGATCGGCAAGTACCAGCCGGGCGAGGCGGGCAAGGCGATTGTCGCAGGGGAGACCGCGCTCGATGGTTCCTTCCCGGTCAACACCTCCGGCGGCCTCAAGTCCAAGGGGCACCCGGTCGGTGCGACCGGTGTGGCCCAGGTGGTCGAGGTCTACAAGCAGCTCACCGGCCAGGCCGAGGGTGACCGGCAGCTCAAGAACTCACCGAAAGTCGGCATGGCCCAGAACATGGGCGGCTCCGGCGCCTCATCGGTGGTCCACATCATGGAGGTGGGGTCATGACGATGTTCAGTTCCCGAAACTGGCGGGAGTATCCCCAGCGCTATCGGCTGGAGGCTTCCAAATTCAAAAAGAGCGGCAAGACCTATTTCCCGCCGCGCGATGTTGACCCGGAAACGGGCGACACCGAAAAGGAAACAGTGATCCTGCCCGACACCGGCAAGATCATCACCTACACCGTCATCCGCGTGGCGCCGGGGCAGTGGGGCGACATGTCGCCATACGGCCTGGCGGTCGCCGAGCTGACCGACGGCACCCGTCTGATGGCGCAGGTGACCGACTGCGATGTCGAGGAGATCAAGATCGGCATGGAGGTGCGGATCGAATTCCGCCGTATCCAGACCGAGAGCCATGAGGGCGTCCTGAGCTACGGCTACAAGTTCGTCCCGAAATGGTATTAGACAGGTCGCAGACCTGTCATTCCCCGCCACGGGCGGGGACTCCATCTTCTGATTTGATTGTACTGCCGCCATGTGGAAACGCATGGCGGCATGTCATTGTCTTGGATTTGCGCAAGCAGCTCCGGTCACCCTTCGACAAACTCAGGATGCCCTTCGACAGGCCCAGGGTGACTTCTTGGCCTGAATTCGAGTGGGCGGCGAGGCTGCCCTTTGACTGTCGCTCGTGACAGGCTTGCGAGGTGATCCCACCCGAGACGGGTGGGCTACACCCTCGCGTGGTCGCTCGGCCTCCCGGCGGGTTCGAAGACGGACCCGCCCTACGAGCTTTTCCAATTGATTTGCATCGCCCGGATACATATCCTGTGGCCACACGGGAATCACTATGCTTGTCTATCTGAGTTATCTACTGGCAGGACTGGCCATCACCTTCGTGCTCACCCGCGCGATCGGCTTTTTGGTGCGACGGGTTGTCGGCGACCGCACGGCCGCGATCTGGACGTTTGCCATCACCGTCATCCTGCTGGTCATTTTCGCCTACTTCACGGTTTCACTGCGCGCGGCGATCATTCTCTTTGCGCCGGGCATGGTCATCTGGCTCATCTACGACCTGATGCGTCCCGGCAAAAACCCGCACATCAAATGAGGGAGAGTCGACCGTGACCACCGATGCGTCCGGCTACAAAGCCTATCCGTTTGTCGCCGAGTTCTACGACCATATCCCGGCCTACCGCTCCCGGCCCGATATCGACTTCTTCGTCGACCTCGCGAAGGAGACCGGCGGCCCGGTGCTGGAGATCGGCTGCGGCACCGGCCGGGTGCTGATCCCGACCGCCCGGGCCGGTATCGATATCGTCGGGCTCGATCTTTCGCCACACATGCTCGAGGAGTGCCGCCGACGGTTGGCCGCCGAACCGGATGACGTCCGCGATCGCGTCCAGCTTATCGAGGGCGACATGGCCCGGCTCGACCTCAACCGGACGTTCAAGCTGATCACCACGCCGTTCCGATGTTTCCAGCACATCATGGAAGTCGATCAGCAGCTGGCGACCCTGCAGGCCGTGCGCAGGCATCTGGATCGCGATGGTCTCTTTGTGCTCGACCTCTTCAACCCGAGCATTAAGATCCTTGCTGACGATTCCCGGCAGGAAGAGCACGGGGAGGAGCCGCAGTTTGTGCTCGGCGACGGCCGCACGGTTGTCCGCAAGATGCGCGTTTTCAACATGGACGACGGCAACCAGCGCTTCGACTGCGAACAGATCTACTATGTGCTGCGCCCCGACGGCACCGAGGAGCGCCTGGTGCATGCCTTCAACATGCGCTATCT
>WJMS01000115.1 GCA_014727815.1 candidate division GN15 bacterium | reverse complement strand
GTGCAGGTCGATATCGGTGAGCACATCGCCGTTGATCACCAGGAAATCATCGGGCAGTTCATTGACCAGCCGCAGCGGCCCGACCGTCGAGAGCGGGTCGTTCTCCAGCGAGTACTCGATCTCCAGCCCGAACCGGCTGCCATCGCCGAGCACCGCGGTGATCAGATGGGCCAGGTGGTTGACCGCGATCACCACCCGGGTCACGCCGCATTTCTGCAGGTGGCGAAGCAGGATCTCGATAATCGGCCGTTCACCGATCGGCACCAGCGGTTTCGGTAACACTGTCGTGTACGGCTGCAGCCGCGTCCCCTGACCGCCGGCCAATATGACTGCCTCCATCGGCACGCTCTCCTTATCGTCGTGAACTTCTGTCGAACCGGTCGAAGTTAGCTCCGCCGATTGCTGTACCGCGGATGATCCGGTTCAAGCACCAGGCCGGTCCGAATGGCTGAGATGATCTCTCTAATACCATCGGGCACCCGCCGGCTGATCGTGAACCCGATTGTCTCGCGGATCTTGCCGAACCGGACCCGGTAGTCTCGCGGATCCTCGTCCCGTGACACATATGCCACCATATCGCCCTGATCCGGTAGTTGCTCCAGGATCAACTCGACCAGCCCCTGTTTCTGGTAGTTTTCGCGCGTGTCCCCGACGTTAAACGCCTCGTAAGCGACCAGCTCCGACGGCGCCTCGATTGCCATCACGCAGGCCCGGGCCAGATCGTGCACATGGCAGTACGGTCGCCAGAACTTCTCGCCGTAAATCTCCAGCCGCCGGCCCAGGGTAAGGTCGCGGGTGAACTCGTTGACCGTCAGGTCAAACCGCGGTCGCGGCGAGAGGCCGTAGACGGTGGCGAAACGAAGGCAGACCGGCTCGACATCGGGGCGCCCCAGCCCCAGCAGACGCTGCTCGAACGCGACCTTCAGTTCGGCATACAGGCTGATCGGGTTGAGCGCCGCGGTTTCATCGACATAGCCGGTCGGGTCGGGCATCTTGCCGTAGTTGGAGCAGGTCGATGCGAACACGAATCGCCGCACCCCCGCCGAGAGGGCCCGGTCGCACACCAGCTCGGCGCCATCGCCGTTGACTGCACGGGCCAGCTCCGGCGCTTCACGACAGGCCGGGTCACCGACAATCGCGGCCAGGTGGACGACTGAGCCAACCCCGGCCATCGCCTCGGTGACCACCGCGCGGTCGCGGATGTCACCGTGCACGAACTCAAAGCGTTCATGCGTCAGCCAGCCGAGCAGCGCCGTGCCGCCAAACATCAGGTTGTCCAGCCCCCGCACCCGGTAGCCCCGTTCGAGCAGGATACCGGTCAGCGCCGAACCGATATACCCGGCCGCGCCGGTGACCAGCACCAGCGGACGGGCCGTGTTGTCTGCCGATTTTTCCATGCGCTTCATTGATAGCGGCCGCCCCCGGGCCGATCAACTAATTTCCTGGCGCGAGGTCGCTCGGTGCGCTCGGCAAACGTTGACACGGCACTCTCGATCAATATCTTGGGGCATGGCGGCGCTGGCAAAACTACTGCAGGCGATCGAATCGGAATTCCCCGATGATCGTATGACCTACCAGAAGTCAATCGCGACATTCCACCCGGAAAACGCCGACGAAGCGGCCCGGCTGCTGACCCTCGCCAATCGACTCAAGGCGCCAGTTTACATAACCGGGTTCGGCAACAACATCGACCCGGTCGGGGAGCCGTTCACCGAGATGCTGTCGATCCGCACCGACCGCTTGAACCAGGTCCACCGGGTGGCGCCCGAGGATTTCTACGCCGTGCTCGGCGGTGGCTATCCGCTTCGCGAACTCAACCGGTCGCTGGCCAAGCATAACCTCTACCTGCCGCACAGTGATCTGCCGTATGTCGGCTCGGTCGGCGGCGCCGTCGCCACCGGACTGTCAGCGACGCTATACGATCACCCGCTGCCCATCAAGAAGTACATGATCAAAGCCGAGGTCGTGACGCCGACCGGTGAGATCATCCGACCCGGCTCGGTCTGTTTCAAGTCAGTCTCCGGCTATGATATTGTCAAGATCTTCTCGCCATCGTGGGGCTTACTCGGTTTACTGGTGAGTGTCACCTTCCGCGTCATGCCGGACACCGCCCGCGAGGAGTATCGCGAGATGCGGCAAAATGCTGTCGATCGGGAGCGCTTCCTCGCCGGTCTCGACGAAGGCAACGATGATGTCGATGCGGTCTATTCGCGCAAGATCAAAGCCAAGTTCGATCCGGAGAATATCCTGCCGATCGTCTGATCGTCCCGCTCGGAACCGGCCTTTCGATCGGCCCGTTACAACAACAAAGAGAACATGCACATAACGAGGACACTGGATAATGCAAAAAGCAGCCGAAGGCGCCCGGGTGGCCGTGCTCGGCGCCTCTCCGAAGGAAGAGCGCTATTCGTTTAAGGCCGTGAGGATGCTCAAGCAGCACGGCTTCAAGCCGGTACCGGTGCATCCGGCCGGACATGTCGTCGATGGGGAACCGTCGCTGAAGTCGCTTGATGATGTCGATCAGCCGGTTGACACGCTGACGATGTATGTGGGGGAGAAGATCTCCAGCGGCGAACTCGATCGAATCCTCAAACTCAAGCCTCGCCGGGTTGTGTTTAATCCCGGTGCGGAAAACGAATCGCTGGCGAAGGATCTCGAAAAGAACGGTATCGAGGTCGTGCGCGCCTGCACGCTGGTGATGCTCCAGACCAGCCAGTTCTAGCGAACTCAGGCGGTAGCCGCGTTGTCGTCGCTGTCGGGGTGATGGTCGTTGTCGAGGTGGGAGAGTTTGTCGGCCTTGCCGCGAATCGCCTCGATCGCCGTCGTCACCATCTCTTCCACATCGATATACGCGGCATTGAGCACCAGGTCATACCGCTGCGGATCATCGATATCGGCGTCAAACAGCTTCCGCACGAACTCACGACGACGCCGATCCGAGTCGGCCGCCTCCTGCTCGGCGTCTTCCCGGGTTAGGTGCTTGTACTCCATCAGATTGGTGATCCGCCTGTGCATCGGACAAATCACGCGCATGTGAAAGCCACGTTTGGGTCCGAGAATGAAGTTGCCGCCGCGGCCGACCAGCACCACCCCACCCAGCCTGGCCATCGAGAGAATCACCCGGCACAAATGCCGGCTGTAATCACTGTGGTCGACCGCCTGTCCGGTGAAGACCGCCTCGACCATCAGTTCGATCTCTGACCGCAGGCTCTCGTCGAGCGACTCGACAATACGTTTGCGATACCCGGATGACTCGCAGATAGCGTCGATCACCTCGCGATGCAGTCGTTGATACCCGAGTTTCTGAGCGAGGCGCGACGCGAAATACGACCCACGCGAACCGGTCTGGCGCGAGACGGTCACGATCGGCGGCGGTTCAAACGAGGTCCGGTTGCGGTCCGGCCGGCGCGACTGCTCCTGCTCCCAACGGAGGAACTGGCGATTGATTATGGCTTCGATCGATGTCATGTGATAACCACCCCTAACAGAAATATAACACGCCAAACGTAATCCGCAATCGCAAATCCGCATAAGCGGGGTGTGGCTGCCGTGTGTTCTCAGGCGTTGGACGTCGTAAGCGCGGCGCAGATGATATCGGCATAGCGGCCGGCCAGCGGCCCCGAGGCGTACGTCGCCCGGGCAAAACGGTAGCCGTGCTCGGCCAGTCGATCGCGGAAGGTCTTGTTCTTCAGAAGCCGAAGAATTGCCTCGGCCAGTTGATTGACATTATCCAGTTCGACCAGCAGACCGCGCTTCTCGTGTTCGATAATGTCGGTGATACCCCCCGAGGCGGCCCCGATCACCGGCGCCCCGCAAAGCATCGCTTCCGATAATGCCAGCCCGAAACCCTCGCGGTAGGAGTTCAACACCACCACCGCGGCGCGGTTGTAAACTTCGCGAAGGCGCTGTTGGGATATCGGCTCATGGATGATCACCTGTCGCTCCAGGCCGAGTTCGCTGATCAGCTCGCGCAACTCCGCTTCGAGCGGTCCGGATCCGTACAGCTCAAGCCGGGCCGAGTGATCCTCGCGCACCACCCAGTGAAAGGCCCGAATGAGAACGTCCACACGCTTCTGCGAGGTGAAGCGGGTCACCGCGACGATCAGGTTGTCCTGGCGGGTGATCTGGCTGTCGCGGTAGAACACCTTTTCGTTGTGCGGCAACGGCAGCACCTCGAGGATCGACTGGTCGGCGGCGCCAAGCTCCAGCAACTGGTCCCGCAGGAACGACGAGACAACCGTCCAGCGATGCAGCCGTCGGCTGAGCGGCCGAAAATAGCGCGGACCCTGTTTGCCCAGGCGGGCCAGCAGGCGGATATCGGTGCCGTGTGACGACAGGATCATCGGCAGCGATACCGACCGGGCCAGGCGTTTCATGATCATCCCCGAAGGCACCAGCCAGTGTCCGGCGATCAGGTCGACCTGTTCGCGCTCGACCACTCTCCGTGCGGTGGTCTCGAATGCCTTGAGAAAACGGTAGAAGCGAAGCGGCCCGAGCGGCGAGCCGAGCACCTGCTCGTGCATATTGCCGCGGTATGCCAGCGTTTCCCGCTCCTGGTTGCGAGCGTAGCGGAAGCGATAGATTCGGACATCGCCGTCATCCTCCCGCTCCGGCAGGTCGGCATCGTGCGGCGCCACCACAATCGGCTTGATGTTGAGCGAACTGAGCCGATGGGCCAGCAGGGCGATAAACACCCCGGCGTAATCATCGCGACGGCGCGGATAGTTGTGTGTCAGCAGGAGCAGCCTGACCGGTTTCGTCATGGTCAACAGTCTAACAAAAAAGTCGGGGCCGCAGAAATATAAATTTCATCGCAGGCAATCATCTGTTATATTCGCTGACCTATGAATCAGGGATCCGACAAACCCCTGCTCGACTTTGCCGGCGACCTCGACTTCGATCAGATCCTCACCAATCCCATTCTGGATATCGGCGCTCGGGTGTGGGAAGAAGACCGTTATCTGGCCTTTCGTATCTGTTACCGGTCGATGCGGCGGATCGATGACCTGGTGGACGATCGCAAGGAAGGCGGCCAGGCGTTCAGTGCGGCCGAGATAGACTCCTACGCCGACACCCTGTTTGCGTGGCTGCGCGCGCTGGAGTCCGGTCAAGCGGTCGACTCATTTCAAGAGGAGCTGCTGGCCACGATGCGTCAGTTCGACCTCCCGCCGTGGCCGTGGCAACGGCTGTGCGGGGCGATGCTCTATGATCTCACGCACGATGGCTTCTCCTCTTTGATGATGTTCCGTCGCTATGCCGAGGGAGCGGCAATCGCCCCGGCCTCGATCTTCATGCACCTGTGCGGCCTTCGGCACGAGGGGCGCGGCTATGTCCGTCCCGAGTTTGATGTTCGCGTGGCTGCCTCCGATCTGGCTCTCTTTTCCTACTTCGTGCACATTATTCGTGATTTCGAGAAAGACCAGCGCCGCCGCCTCAACTATTTCGCCGATGATCTTCTTGCAGCGCATGGCCTTACTCCCGAAGATCTCTATCGCGCCGGGCTGGGCGAAGGCATACCCGATCGGCTGCGCGACCTGCTCGGACAATACCGGGGCTTTGCCGAGTACTACCGCCGACGAGCCCGCCGGCAGCTGGACCACCTGGCCGAACGGCTTGACCCCCGCTATCAACTCAGCCTCGAGATCATCTACCAGCTTTACCTGCAAATCTTTGAGCGTATTGATGTTACGGCGGGACAATTCAGGGCCGAAGAACTGCTGCCGAATCCCGAAGAGGTGCGAGCACGGCTGAACGCAACAATCGACACCTTCCCTATCCCTTAGCGGATAAAAAACTTGTGGAAGAAACAGCCTTCCACGGACTATTACAGGCAGATAACATCAATTCAGATAAGGAGTACCCGCCGTTGTACCGGCGTGTATAAGGGACTGGAGAGTACAGGATGAAAAACAGAGTACTATCAATGCTGGCGGTTATGGCCGTATTTGCAACCACATCGGTTGCCGACGATATCGCGGTCACCGTCTACAACAGCAATCTCGGGGTCATTTCGGAAACGCGTACCCTGACGTTCGAAGAGGGCGAAAACCAGCTGGCCTTCCGCGATGTGCCGTCATCGATCGACCCCAACTCAGTCCGGTTCGAGCTGGTCGATGGCTCCGGCGAAGTAGCTATCCTCGAACAGAACTATGCCTTCGATCTGGTCAACTCCAGCAAGATCTACGACAAGTATATCGACAAGCGGATCGAGCTGATTGACGAAGATGGCGAAATCTACGCCGGCACCCTGCTCGCCTATGGCGGCGGGACGGTGACGCTGCAGTCAACCGATGGGCCGCTGAAGATCGTCCAGATGGGTGATATCCGCGAAGTCAACTTCCCGGAACTGCCCGAAGGCCTGGTCACTCGTCCGACCCTGTTCTGGCGCTACGTGTCGGACATCAGCGGTGACCGCGATACCCGGGTCGGCTACCAGACCACCAACATGAGCTGGTCGGCCGAGTATGTCGGGTTGCTGGACGAGAACGATGAAAATCTCGATCTGTCCGGCTGGGCGGCGATCAACAATACGTCCGGCAAGACCTATAAAGATGCGACCCTGAAACTCATCGCGGGCGATATCAGTCGTGCCCGACCGGAACCGCAGTTTCGCGGTGGGCGTGCTGATGTGATGGTGGTCCCGTCGATAGCCAAGGGCTTCGACCAGAAGGCTTTCTTCGAGTATCACATGTACACCCTGCCGCGCAAGGCGACAGTCGCGGACAAGGAGATCAAGCAGATCTCCCTGTTTGAACCCGCCCGGACTACGGTAGAGAAGGTCTATCTTTACGAGCCGGGTCGCAACGCCACCCAGGTGAAAGTCGCCGTGAAGTTCGTCAATTCCGAAGAAACCGGTCTGGGAATGCCTTTGCCGGCCGGCCGGGTGCGTTTGTTCAAGGCCGACACCGACGGGTCGATGATCCTGCTCGGCGAAGATCGGATTGATCACACGCCGCGTGATGAAGAACTCAGCCTGACCGTCGGGTATGCCTTTGATATCATGGCCGAGGAAACCACCGTCAACCGTGCGCGCATCTCCAAATCGGTCGAAGATGTCGACTTCGAAGTCGAGCTGCGCAATCGCAAGGACGAAGCGGTGACGGTAACGGTAGAGAAAGATCTCTGGGGGTACTGGGAGATCACCGACGCTGACTTTGAATGGACAAAGAAGGATGCAAATACGATAACGTTTGACGTGTCGATACCGGCGGAGGAGACGGTGACGGTGCGTTACACGGTCCGCTTCACCAATCGCTGAGCCGGTTTGATGATAGTTGACTTTAGCGTCGACAACCCTTAGATTCGGCTCCAATTGGGCGGATTATGTTGTGTCAGGAGGAAAGGAAACGTGAACAAACTCGTAACAACCATAGTGACGCTGACGCTGGTGCTGGCGCTCGGTCTGCCGGCGGTGGCGAAAAAACCGGCCGGCGCCCTGATCTCGAGCGCCAAGATCGAGATCGTCTCGGGCGATCTGGACCGCTACAAAGAAGCGGAGAAACTCCTGCAGGAAGCGTTCGATCTCTACGGGCCGATCGCCGAGGGACTTTTCCTGCTCAACCAGATGCAGATTGACTATATCGAGCGTACCGCTGATCCCAACCAGAAACGCGAGTACGCCCGGGCCATGGTCAAGTGGCAGGACTCCCTCCGCACTACCTGCAACAACGAAGAGGTAAAGGACAAGTAC
>WJMS01000114.1 GCA_014727815.1 candidate division GN15 bacterium | reverse complement strand
TGATTGAGCGGCAGTAAGTTAGGGTCCACCGGGTCCGGATGCAAGAGAGAAACCCGTTCGGAGACGGATGGGATAGGCAACTTCGCCCCCCAGGGGCTACCTGCGCCAGCACCCCGCCACACTATCCGTGAACTGATTCAGCGCAAACACCCGTGGAGTGCGATCTCATCCAAAGCATAAGAGAAAACCCGGCGAATCCCGGGCAACCTATGCTCGGTGCCGACGACGTGAGGCGGCAATCTGGTCACTTCAGTGATACTCCCTGAACAGCGAATCGACCGCAGCCGGTGATAAGGCTCGATTGTAGATACGGATGTCATCAACACTCCCCCGCCAGAATTCGTTGTTGAAGAAGCCGATAAGCAGATGACGATTCAGATCTGCGATATATCCCGGCCACCGCGTGGCTTGCACGGGGGAGTTGTTCACGTATGCCTTGATGGTATCGCCATCGTAGGTGCCGACGAAATGATGCCAGACATTGTAGCCGACAGCGCCCCGGGCATTGCTTGTCATGGGATTGGATATGGCTAAGCCGACGCTGTCAAAATCCTGAAACACGCCGAAATCACTGCACATAACAAAGTATCGGGTCTCGGGTGCGGCGGCCAGCCGCACCCATAGCGAGACCGAAATCTCACTGCCGCTGGCGTAGCGCATACGCGGAAAAGAAATGGAATCATCCACACCATCAAGGAAATAGGCGCTATCGCCCCGGCCGTATCGGTCTGGCACGAGCGATGCGCCATAGACTGTACCATGATTCTGGTTTGCACTTTCATCATTGGCGTTGCCGCTAAATGAGTACCTGGCCACAAGACCCTCTGTCGGGACACCACTTCCGACAGGCTCGGACTCGTCGTCGGAATCGGTGGCGCTATCACTGCAGGACCCAGCCGCCAGAAGCGTGACCGAACAACAGAACAGCAACTTTCGCAAGGACATCACATCGCCCCCCAATATCGAATAAGGAAATGGCAGAGATATTGGTAGCTTGACATCTACCAAACCTCACGGTAGATGCCCCGTATCTTACTCCAGTTGTATCATTACGATATAGTCGGGGCTATTGTCAACAAACAAATGTCGACCGTCTTATCCCCTATTGGCCAGCCATGCTTAGTCGCCTCCTGCGACGCTATCTGTCGCAACCGACTTGCCCCAACGAACCAGGAAACAGGTGACCTGCTGCTTTGATAAGGAGTATGCGTAGAAACTGCGATTCTCTCACACGTGCTGGTCGACCAGAATCGGGTTGCCGTCGGGATCCACCAACACAAAACTGGCCGGGCCGGTTGTCGACTCGTCGGCCTCGGTCGTCAGCGTCACGCCCTTCGCTTTCAACTGGCGCTGAAGCTCGCGGACGTCGGTGAAGTTGTCGAGCTTGTTCGTATCGGTGTCCCAGCCCGGATTGAACGTCAGGATATTCTTGTCAAACATGCCCTGGAACAGCCCGATCGTGCAGTCGCCGTTCTTCATAATGAGCCAGTTCTGGGCGGGATCACCGCCAAAAACACTGAAACCGAGCGTTTCGTAGAAGTCACGCGATGCGTTGAGATCCTTGACCGCCAGGCTGACAGAGAAGTTTCCAAGTTGCATGTCAGGCTCCTTTGCAAGTAGATGAGATCAGACTATGTTTCAGATGGATTGCTTGCGCTCGGTAAACTAAATGACTATTATGGCGCGATCAATCACATAGTGCACAATTCTCAAAAATCGACCCACGAAGGTTACAATATTATGAAGGCGATCACGCGCTCGACCTATGGCTCCCCGGATGTGCTCACGCTCAGCGAGCTAGACAAGCCCGACCCGAATGACAACCAGGCGCTTGTCCGGATTCGGGCAGCCTCGGTCAACCCGCTCGACTGGCACGTGTTACGGGGCACGCCCCGGTTTATCCGCATGCAGACCGGGCTGACCGGTCCCAAATCGCCCAAACTGGGAGTCGACATGGCCGGGGAGGTCGAAGCAGTAGGAAAGGATGTGACTGAGTTCAAGCCCGGCGACGCCGTCTACGGCGAAGTCTGGGGCGCCTTCGCCGAATACGTGGCTGTCTCCGAAACGATGCTGGCGCCAAAGCCGTCAAACCTGACGTTCGAGCAAACCGCTGCCATCCCGGTGGCCGGCTACACCGCCCTGCAGGCGCTTCGAGACAAGGGTCAGGTCACTCCCGGCCAGCGGGTGCTGATCAACGGAGCCTCGGGAGGTGTCGGGACATTTGCCGTTCAGATCGCCAAGGCGATGGGCGCCGAGGTTGCCGGTGTGTGCAGCACGCGCAATGTCGAACTGGTCAGTTCGCTGGGCGCTGATCGGGTGTTCGACTACACCCGCGAGGACTTCACGCTGGAGAAAGACCCGTACGATGTCATCTTCGACAATATCGGCAACCGCACCATGGCGGAATATCGTCGGATCATGACGCCCGGGGGTGTGTTCATCATGGTCGGCGCCGATGGCAACAAAGGCGGCTATCTCAATGCGATGTTCAAAGTAATGGTGCTGTCGAAGTTCTTCAGCCAGTCGTTTACCACGATGATGGCGAAAGCGAACAAGCAGGATCTACTCGCGATCAACCGAATGATCGAAGCCGGGCAGGTGACGCCGGTGATCGATCGGCAGTATCCACTGGATCAGGTACCGGACGCCATCCGCTATCTTGAGGAGGGTCATGCGCGTGGCAAGGTGGTCGTCACGGTGTGACCTTCCCCATCTGACCGGTCAAGCGTACCCGCCCATTCAGTCCGGCAACCCCGTCTCCACCGGATTATTCAGGTCATTGCTCCACTCGAACCAGCCGCCATCGTAGACCGAAATACGCGGCCAGGCCATCAGGTAGGCGTTGAGAAACGCCTCGCTGGCGCGCCAGCCTGTGCCGCAGTAGAAAGCGACATGCTTGTCGGGGACGATACCATCGCGCGCCCAGATGTCGGCAATTTCGTGATACTCCCGCATCGTGTGATCGATATTGCGGTAATTCTCCATGTGGTAGGCGTCGCTGCCGCAGTTGCCGAAGACTGCACCGGGGATCCGTCCGGCGCGATCGACATAGTTGTAGCCGCTCACCTTGCCGATAAACTCCTCCCAGCTGCGGATACTCACCAGCACGCCATCGTCGGCGGCCAGCAGTTCTTTTGCGTCGGGAGTGTCGATCATGTATTCCGGCTGGGCCGGGATCGGCGCGCCGAACGACGCTATGCGGCGCAGCTCGCTCTCTTCGGTGGTCAACTCGAAGCCGGCGTCGATCCATGACTTGAGTCCACCGTTGACCACGCGCACATCCTTCACGCCCGCATAGAGCATGATAGCGGCACAGCGGATCGCCGCCAGATGCCCGGCGCTCTGGCCGGGATAGGGATCGTTGCTGTTAGGGAAATTGAAGCGACCATACAGTATCACAGTCGTGTCGTGGTTGATCCCCAGTTCACACAACGCCTGCTCGATCTCTTCAGGACTGCGGCGATTCCATGTTTCGTACGATTCAAGACTCATCGTATCGATATACACTGCGCCGGGAATATGGCCCTCTTCGTAGTCATCACGAAGCCCGTAGCTGGCGTGGCAGATAACGTACTTGTCGATCGTCTCCCCCGGCCACGCCCTACCATTGATCAGGTCACGCAACCACTCGGGCGGGATCAGCTTGCGATACCGAGGAAGACGCAGCAATGGTAATGCCGGGTTCTCGGACCACTCGCTGAAATGCGGATATACGGCAACATCGCGATACCCCAGGTCGGTCAGATAACTGGCCAGCAGCCGGGGCGCGTCATCGTCATACCCGACAACCGCCACCGATCGCCGGGGTGAGATCGGCTTGGCGTCGAGCACATCGCGCCAGTCGGCGTAGTCTGTCCAGGAAATTGGAAAGGCCGTGGCGCCGTTTAGGTGACCTCCCCGCTTCTCCCCTCGCATCGGCCAGCCATTGTAGGCATCAATAGATCTAACATCGAGCAGTTGCCAGCGCGTTTCATCGGGATACGCGGCCAGCTCCCGCGTGGAGAGTTCCATCACACCCATACACCATCTCCCTTGCAACAGTCAACCGACCCCGATTCGGGGCCGGTATCTGTACCTGTTCGTTTGCAGTATCAGTTAGCTAACTGACTGGTCGGACTACTTCTTCCACTCGATCGGCACAATCGCACCGCCGTCGAGAACACGGAAGGTGAACGACTCGGTCAGATAGAGACTGACCTTCTTCGCATCAGCGGCATTGTAGCCGATGGAGAAGTCTGCGCCCACCGTTAGTTTCATGTCGCCACCACGAGTCGAGACGAGCAACGTGTCTTCGACAAACGGGTTGAGAATAATCTCGTTACCGAGCATGTGTTCGAGGTGACGGTTGAGGGGGTAGCCGTGCTCCTGGGAAGCGACTCCTCGCCAGAGTTCCGGTCCGCAGACTAACTGATACGGTCCTTCCACTCCGGCCCGTGACAGTTCTGTGATACCGGACGACACCGCCTGCAGAAGATTGTAAGCTTCACCGGAGAAAGTCTGTGTCTTGTGCTCGGCGCTGGGTATAATCCCCTTGATACCGGCCGACTCCAGACCGTCATAGATCGCCTTTTCCTCGAATGCGGCCAGCTTACGGCAGGCGCGCTCGAGCGGATCCAGGTCGATATCTTCGGCGCCGCGATCGGCATTATCCAGCTCCCACATGTCAAGCTCGAACAGCACACGCGTTTCCACCAGCGGCTGGATCTTGCGGATACCGAATTCCGGCAGCTCCGCTTCGTGCTGCTCCATCATCTCCAGGCGACCGAGCGGGACCGCCGAGTATTCCCAGCCCTTAGGTCCGTCAAAATCGACAATCTTGCGCGCTGACAGGTTGGCTGACAGGACCCGCTGGGCAGTTTCGTTTATCTCCTCCCAGGTACTATCAGAAATTGGGGCGAGTTCTCGCTTCAATATGTCCATACCGACACCTCCATAATCCTACATCTTTATCCGGCTTCAATTGAATACTACGAGTGTTTGAGACCTCCGATACCGAGGTCGGTGCGTTTCTTCCCGTCCGATTCCTCGTCCTCTTCGATCTCCGTGATGTGCTCCGACGTAAAGAGATAGGTCCTGAGGTATTCATCCCAACCGGGCATGTTCCGTCGCAACCATTCCAGCGTCATGCAGGCATGCTCTATTTCCTCGTCACGATTGTGCGCCAGAACGTCCTTCAGCTGTTGATCGGAGGCCGTGTCGACGCGCTGTTGATACCAGTCGACTGCCTCGATTTCTTCCTTCAAGCTGTTCAGCGCCCGCACGTAGTCGCGCGTTTCGTTGCTCAATTCACTGACGGGCTCGTGATAGTTGCTCATACACTTGACCTTCCTTTCCGGACATACAACTCTACCTTCAAGATGTACACCGAAGTGACATTGTTCCAAATTTCTCAAATCCGCGCAACGACGATTTGTCGATCGGCGGCAAGTGAAGACTTGCCCGGATGCGCCGGGCGGCCTATACTGTGGATGAATCCAGTCCATTATTGTCTGTGTCTACCGCCGGCAGAAACAACCGGCAGAAAGGAGCTGCGCGATCGCCGCACCGTTACGATTGATGTGTATCCTGGCGCACCCCGATGACGAGTCACTCGGCGCCGGTGGCACCCTTGCGAAGTATGCCGACGAAGGTGTCGAGACTTACCTGGTGACCGCCACTCGCGGCGAGCGGGGGCGCTTTTACGATCACGACCAACATCCACCCCTCGACGAAGTCGGGCGGGTGCGTGAACGAGAGCTCCGGGCAGCAGCCACTGTCCTCGGAATCAAAGAAGTGTCGTTTCTGGACTATACGGATCGCGATCTGGACGAGGCCGATGCCGTCGAGGCGATTGGCCGGATCGTGACTCACCTTCGCCGGGTGCGGCCGCACGTCGTGATTACCTTTGGTCCGGAAGGCGGTTACGGTCACCCTGACCACATCGCTATCTCCCAATTCACTTCAGCAGCAGTCGTCGGAGCGGCCAGCGCCGACTATGCGATCGATGGCAGTGATCTCGCCCCACACCCAGTCTCCAAACTCTACTATATGGCCTGGGACCATGCCACCTGGGAAGCCTACCAGGCCGCCTTCCGCGATCTCAAACAGGTAGTCGACGATGAGGAGCGTCGCGCCACCCCCTGGCCATCCTGGGCGCTGACTACCCGAATTGACACGCGCCGGTACTGGGAGACGACCTGGAAAGCAATCCAGTGCCATGAAACACAACTGACCATTTACGAGAAGCTGGCCGGACTCTCCGATGAACATCATGCCGGCCTCTGGGGCAGCCAGACCTTTTACCGGGTCCACAGCCTTGTAAATGGTGGCCGCCAAAAGGAAACCGACCTGTTTGCCGGACTTCGCTAACAACCTGAGGTGAAAGATGACGATGCCTGTTACAAAGACATCTCGCGAGGCGCCGATCGAGCTTGCGCCGGATGAATTCCGAGCCCTCGGCCACGACTTGATCGATCAGATTGCAGACTTCCTCGCGACGCTCCCTGAGCGACCGGTAACATCAGGAGAATCGCCGCGCGAGACTCGGAAGGCTCTGCAAGCCGACAATCAGCTTCCGAGCGACGGGACTTCGGCCGGACCATTACTGCAGCGGGCAACACATCTGCTCCGGGACCACTCCCTGTTCAACAGCCATCCGCGATTCTGGGGCTATATCACTGCACCGGCGGCGCCACTCGGAATACTGGGCGATCTGCTCGCCTCGGCGATGAACCCGAACTGCGGCGGCTGGGCGCTGTCACCCATGGCGAGCGAAATCGAAGCCCAGACCGTGCGCTGGATCGGCGAGCTGATCGGCTTTCCGGCCGACGGCGGCTTGATGGTGAGCGGCGGCAACATGGCAAACTTCGTCGGTTTCCTCGCCGCCCGTTCAGCCAGATTCGGCGAGACGGTGCGCACGGCCGGGATGGGCAGCGGTGATTTCGCAACCTGCCGCATGTACACGTCGGCCGAGACACACACCTGGGTCCAGAAAGCAGCCGATCTGTTCGGCTTTGGCACCGATGCGATCCGGTGGATAGAAACGGACGGACGTCAACGCATGAAAGTCACTGCTTTGCGTCAGGCCATCGAAGCTGATCGCGCGGAGGGCCATAGACCATTCCTCGTAATCGGCACGGCCGGTTCAGTGAGTACCGGGGCGATCGATCCGCTGCGTGAGATTGCCGAAGCCTGCCGGGAGTTTGATCTCTGGTTTCACATCGACGGCGCCTACGGAGGTTTCGCAGCATGCGTGCCTGATTCTGACCCAGAGTTCGCGGCGTTCGCTTCGGCCGACTCGATCGCCGTCGATCCACACAAGTGGTTGTATGCGCCGCTCGAAGCCGGCTGCGCGCTGGTGCGCGATGCCGCAACGCTTCGGGGGGCGTTCTCCTACCGGCCGCCGTACTACCACTTCTCTCAGGAAGAGGAGGAGGTCAATTTCGTCGATTTCGGATTACAGAACTCCCGCGGCTTTCGGGCTCTCAAAGTCTGGCTGCTATTGCAGCAGTGCGGCCGCGAGGGGTATGCGCGGATGATCCGCAATGATATCGATCTCGCCGAACAGTTCTACCGGTCTCTGGACGAGGTCGCCGAACTTGAATCGGTCACGTGTGACTTGAGCATCGTGACGTTCCGGTATGTCCCCTCCGATCTGGCCGACCGAACAGATGCCGCCGAAGTTGCAGAGTATCTGAACGAACTGAATGAAACACTGTTGACCACTATTCAAGACTCGGGCGAGGCGTTCGTCTCAAACGCCGTTATCCATGATCGATTTCTGCTGCGGCTGTGTATTTGTAACTTCCGAACGACCGCGGCTGATCTGGCGGCCCTGCCCGAAATCGTCACCCGGTTGGGTGGAACAGTCGATCGGGAGCTGCGTCAGAAGCATCTGCCCTGATCCTGGCCGACTATCGCTTCTTGATCAGCCCGACTACCCAGAGCAGGACAATGGCGCCGACTATCGCACCGATCATCTCGCCGATCAGGCCGGTCGTCTGAAGGCCGAGCAGGCCGAACAGGAATCCGCCTAGGATTGCGCCGACCACGCCGACCGCCAGATTGCCGCCCAGACCGAAGCCGCGACCGCGCATAATCTGGCCGGCTATCCAGCCGGCGATGACACCGATCAAAAGGAAATAGAGTATACTCACCGTGTGACCTCCTGTCCCATCACTTCTCTCCATCGAGCAGCGAGCCGGCGGCGTCCTTGAGCTTGTCGGAGATATCCGACTTGGCATCATCCACCGCATCCTCGATTCGCTCCTTCACGCCACCGCCAAACGCCTCAGGCAGCTCCTCGCGGGCCTGCTCCAGCGCTCGCGCCACGACCGCCCGGAAGATAATTGCACTCACCTGGCCGATCGTGGCCCCTTTGTCCGAGCCGATATTGCCGATCTCAAAACTCTCCAGTGTGTACGATTTCTCGTACTGCTCCCGGTCGAGCAGGTTGATGCTGGCGCTGACCTGCGCATCACGGATGACTGCCTTGCGGATGGTGTAGCGACGGTCGCTTTGCTCCGACTGACCGAAATCAGCCTGCTTGATGTGCTGGATGATCGGGGCGTAGTTGCCGTCCTGGTTTTTCTGCTCGAGTGTGAGCGTGAGACCATCGATCACCAGCGAGTCAATAACGACTTCATTGTCGAGAATAGACCCGGTAGCGACGTCAAGGACGGCTCGGCGAATCGCGAAGATATGGTCGGACGGAAATCCCTCGGTATTGGCGACCTCGTACTCCGAAAGTTCCAGACTTCCGGCGCCAAGTGACAGCGAGGCAGAGCCGAGATCGGTCGACTGACCGAGGGCGTATTCGCTCCCGGCCTCGACAGCTCGCTCAACCAGGATATTACGGGCGAAATAAACGACAACCGCACCCGCTAAGATTAGAAGCACGACGCCGATGATGATCTTCTTCAGCATGGTAGCTGATATCCTTTCTAATATTGGTGATCACACGATTTGGGCCGCGATCACGCGACACCGGCAGTGCTGAGCGGGCATGGTGTGAATGAAAGGTATGCGAAAACCACGGTAAGCACAACAAGTCTTCACACTTACCGTACGCGCTCTGTATCCGTACGAGCGACTGCCGTCCGCTTTCGTCCGTACTGACGGGGCCACGGTGCGCCGGTCACAAGCCGGCAACCGGAGACCAACCGACTAGACCGACGCTACTGCGGTCAGCGGGTGCTTGATCTCCCCCATGACCGAACTGGCCGACAGCCCACCCCCGAATGCAAACCAGACAAACCGGGTGCCGACCGTGAGTCGATCAGGATGCAGCGTCAGGGCCAGCGGAATCGAGGCCGAGGTAGTATTGCCGAACATCCCACCGGCGTCGACCACGGTGCCGGCGAAGCCACGTGCATTCCACTGTTTGACGATGTCCTGGTTCATCATCAGGTTCGCCTCATGAAACGTAGCGATATCGAGCATATCCATCGTCCAACCGGCTTTCTTCAGGGCGGCATCGGCGCCCGGTCCGCCGACCAGGGGCACCATCAGTTCCTTAACCATAGCGCCGTCCATGGTGAGTCGGTTGCGATAGCTGGTAAGATCATCCAGTGTCTCGACCGGCAGGCTCGATCCCCCGGCCGGTGTGATAATGACATCGCCATCACGGCCGCTCGCCCAGCTCCAGAAGCGCTCGTGGCCGAACCAGTCCTCCTCGGGCGGCACGGCCGTGCACCAGGTGGCGGTGCCGGCATCGCCAAGCACGGTCGCAAAGGCCCGGTCGCGCCAGTTGATGGTGCTGCTCATCTTGTCGGCCCCGATCACGAGCACGTCCCTGGCGGCGCCACTCGAAATCAGAAGATAGGCCTGACGCAAACTCGCCACCCATGTACTGCAGGCCAGGGAGGTGTCAACACAAAAAATCTCGCGTGGCTGGTCACCATCGGCTGAGGGAATGCCCAGGCGATCCTGCAAAAGCGCCGCATCGGGTGGACTGTTGGGATATGACGGCGTAACGGTTCCGAACACGATGCCGTCGATATCTGAGGGCCGCAAGCCGGTCTTGTCCAGTAGCAACAGGGCAGCCCGGGCAGCAAGGTCAATCGTCCCCTCACCGTCGGCGGCGAAGCGGCGTTCTTTGAAGCCAATGAAACGCTGAATCCAACGGTCACTCGTCTTGAAGAGCTTCTCCTGCTTGCGATCCATCGGGCCATGACCGTTATTACGATTCTCCGCGTTCATGCGCATGCGTTCCTTGCGCAGACGGGCTGATATGCGGTTGTTGGAAATTCGATGGCGTGGGGCGTACGCGGCTATCCCGCCGATACGCATCCCGAATGGAGGTCGTGCTGACATGACGCTTCCTTATCGTGTCACTACCCAGGTTTCAGTGATGTCTTCATCTACCGAGGACAATATATCCGAGCGGTGTGTGCCGGTCAAGGCCGCAGGATCGCCGGATGGACAATTTTCGTCCGAATTCTCAGCCCTGAGGCACTTGCCGGCAGTCTCTCGGATCACCAGAACGACCCGTGCTAAGTCAGGGCCGCACAGATGACCGACAGGTTTCATGCCCTGGCAGTAGCCACGATCCGACGCATCCCCGAGGGCCGGGTTGCCACCTATGGGCAGGTCGCGACACTGTGTGGTAATCCTCGTGCGGCCCGGCAGGTCGTACGCGTACTGCACAGTTGCTCCGAAAACGAGCAGCTGCCGTGGCATCGGGTGATCAACGCCAAAGGCCGAATATCCCTGTCCCCCGGCCGCGGTTACGAACTGCAACAGGCGCTGCTCAGCGACGAAGGGGTAGAGTTCCGGCTTGACGGCAGTATCGATCTGCAGCGCTTCGGCTGGGATGGTCGCTGAGCCTACGCTACCGCTGCAACCGGCTGGACCGTCTTCTGGATGTACTGCTGGTGCAACACATGCAGGCAGAGCAGGTGGTTGACC
>WJMS01000113.1 GCA_014727815.1 candidate division GN15 bacterium | reverse complement strand
TACACCGATGCCAGTCCATCATCACGAGACCATCGCTCTCCCGCTTCCAGGTCGCCTCAGTCGGGCACACCCGGGTACAGGGCGGATTGTCGCAATGATTGCACAACAGCGGCACGTTGGTGTGCTTGATCTCTTCGGACACGAAATCATGCTTGTGGTCGTGGAAGGCATGTTCGAAATGCTCCTTCCAGATCCACTTGATTTCATCTTTCGGGTTTCCGAAATCCGGTACGTTGTGGACCTTGTGGCAGGCATTGATGCAGGCCGTGCAACCGTCGGCTTCACGGCACTTCGACAGGTTCACCACCATCGCCCACCGCTTGGCGGTCAGCGGATTTTCCAGCGAGCCTTCCGGCTTCGACGTCACCGCCGCACTGTCGGACTGCCCGAAAGCCGTCATGCCTTTGCCGCCGGCCAGGGCCAGTGCGGTCAGGCCGGAGACCTTGATGAATTTGCGACGATCAAGTCCCATGGGTCACCTCCCCGGCCGTGGTGGCCTCAGGGATGATATGGCAATCCCAGCAGTACGGCTCGACCGCCATGAAGGTGTGACACTCGTCACAGAACTTCGCCTTGTCGGCATGGCAATCGAGACAGGTATTGCTCAGGCTCATTTCATGTTTGTTGCCGGTGAAGTCGACATAGATGCGTTCACCGTCACGAACGACCCGGTCGCGCCAGTCATCGAGCAGATCCATGTGGTTGGAGCGCATGTAGTCGGTCGGCGCCACACAGGTCTCGCCCTTGACCGGTTCGGCCAGTTCGGGTTCGGCATCGGTCTGCCCCTTGGCGAGGTTGTACCACACCGGGAACAACAGGATCGCCAGGAAGAGGACGACACCCAGTATCACTTTCCCCGCGTCATACATCCTCGCTCACCTCCTTCACTTCCCCCGACTCGTCGGCATCCGACTCCTCCATACCCGGCAGCGGTTCGCCGCGAAGGTCGGTGGTTCGCTTCTCCCCCTTCATGATCATGGCATTGCCGATCAACTCGTGGATTCCACAGACATCAACTTCCGGCACCCAGAACTCCATCAGCGGCGGCAGGGTCGCCTTGTCGATAGCGCAGATGCAGGCCAGCATGTTCACGCCGTGTTTGTCGTGCACATACTTGACCGCATTGGCGCGCGGGAAACCGCCCCGCATGCGCATCTCGAAGTTCTCGTCGGTACCGATACCGGAGCCGGAACCGCAGCAGAAGGTCTGCTCCTTGATCGTATTCTCCGGCATCTCGTTGAAGTGGTTACAGGCATGCTCGATACAATAGCGCGGTTCGTCAAACAGCCCCATCGCTCGCGCCGGGTTGCACGAGTCGTGGAACGTGACATTCACATTGTCATTGCGACGCTTATCGAGCTTGAGCTTGCCGTTGGCGATCAAGTCTGCGGTAAACTCGCAGATATGCACCATCTTCGTCGACGACGCGTGATCGAAGCGCGTCCCGGTGATCGGCGAGACCGGCTGATCGAGGAAATCGGCCGGGCCGTTCATCGTATCCATGTACTGGTGCAGGACCCGCCACATGTGACCGCACTCGCCGCCGAGAATCCACTTCACGCCCAACCGTTTTGCCTCGGCATAGATCTTGGCGTTGAGGCGCTTCATCATGTCGGCGGAGTGGAACAGGCCGAAGTTACCGCCCTCCGATGCATATGCCGACCAGGTGTAGTCCAGGCCGATTTCATGGAAGAGGGCCAGGTACCCGAGCAGCGTGTAATAGTGCGGACTGGCGAAATAGTCGGCCGAGGGTGACACGAACAGGATCTCGGCGCCCTTTTTGTTGATCGGCGCGTCAACCTTGATACCGGTTATCTCTTCCAGTTCTTCCACCGCGAAATCGATCGAGTCCTTGAAACCGTGCGGCTGGATACCCAGATGGTTGCCGGTGCGGAAACAGTTGGCCGCCGGCGTGGTGATCCAGTCGATACCGAGTCCGATCGAGTTGAGCAGCTCCCGGCCCATCATCGTGATCTCTGCCGTGTCGATTCCGTACGGACAGAAAACCGAGCAGCGCCGGCACTCCGTGCACTGGTAGAAATACAGGAACCACTCTTTGATGATCTCCGGCGTGAGTGGCCGGGCCCCGGCCAGCTTGCCGAGAATCTTGCCGGCGGTGGTGAAATCGCGCCGGTAGACCGAACGCAGCAGCTCGGCGCGCAGGACCGGCATGTTCTTCGGATCGCCCGATCCGAGGAAGAAGTGGCACTTGTCGGCACAGGCGCCGCAGCGTACGCAGATATCCATGAAGACCTTGAGTGACCGGTATTTCTTCAGTCGGTCGTGCAGTCCTTCAAGGATAATCTCCTGCCAGTTCTCGGGCAGCTGCCAGTCGTCGTCGGTCGGCTGCCATTTTCGTACGTGCGGCAGGTCGAGGTATTTGGCGTTGGCAGGATTGGCGGCATAGTTGAATGTCCCGGGGCGTATCTCGACCGGCAATTCCATCCAGTCGTCGCCCGGCGGCTGATAGTCAACCTTCGCCAGAATTTCCGGTTTTGGTTTTGATTCCGCCATATTACTTGCTCTCCGTATCTTTCTCGAGCGGCATATCGGCCGCTTTCATCACCTCGCGGAACTCATCCTCCCATTCTTCATAGGTGTGTACCTTGACCTCGGGGTTCCACGGGTTGATATGTCGCCGTACCCGGTTGTCGTTGGCCTGATTGCGGGTCGGACTCATGAAGACCCCGGCCATGTGGGTCAGCTTGCTGAACGGGAAGTACAACAGCAGCACCGTCAGCATGGTCAGGTGGACGAAGAAGATCGCCCCCAGTCCCTCCGGCAGCACCGGATCGAGCGTGACCAGGCCGACCCCCATCAGCTTGGCATCGGTGATATCCACGCGCAGCGGCGTGTAGCGCATGATCATGCCGCTGATTACCAGTCCGCCGATCACAAACAGCGGGAAGTAGTCCCCGGCCAGCGAGATATAGCGCATCTGCGGGATCAGCACTCGGCGCAGGAACAGGAAGGTAAGTGCGGCGAGGATCAGGCCGTCGGTGATGTAAAAGATCGGCAGCCCGACCTGGAAAAACCCGTCGAGATTCTGAATCATCATCACCCAGCCCGGGACCGGCTCGACAAAGAACTTGAAGTGACGAATGAAGATGATCAGAAATGACCAGTGAAAGATCAGCCCGGCCAGCCACAGCCATTTGGCATCGCCATACACCAGCCGCGGACCATCCTTGAGATCAGCCTTGGTGTTGCGAAACAGTGACCGGAAGAACAGGACTTCCAGCAGCATGCGGCCCAGGACGCCCCATTTGTTGCGGGGACTTTCCAGGTTGCTGTTGCGTATCCACGGCAGGGAGCGCTGCTGACCGCTGGTCGTGGTGATCTTGAACGGGACCGGCGAGCGGGCCCAGTCAATGACACGGTAGACCATCCCCACCAGGAAGATCGCGATAGCGGCATACGGCAGAATCGTCCCAAAGAAGAGCCGACCTGCATCAGTCGTGACAGCGAGCACCACCACGACAATTATCACGGCTACCGCGAAAAGGGAAAACAAGGCTCTCATTGCCTATCTCCTCCCTCATCCTCGGGTGTATTGAAATCAAATGTTATCTTCTGACCGGTGGCGTGCTGCTCGATAATCTGCTGGGCACGCTGAAAGAGCTTGGCCGAACGGGCCTGTGTTTCGTTGGCGCGGATCTGGTAGACCTGCTCGCGGCACGCCATGTACAGATCGAACGCCTGCAGGGCCAGTTCGTCGATGCGTCGTTCGAATTGGGTTATTTCCGTTTGGAGTCCGTTGGTGTTCCCCTCGCCTGAAAGACTGGCGCGTACGGCGGATTTAAGCGAAAAAACAAAGCCGACCGCTTCGGCCGCAGTGAAGTTCTGGACCGAGCGCATGCGGATAATCAGATCGATCGCCTCGCCGAGCCGTTCGGAATCGTCGCCCGCAACGAGACCATCAAAGACGGCCTCCAGGCCGCTCTTGATCGTTTCGCCGACGGGATTGGCGAACTCTCTGGCTGTCGAGGTAAAGATGCGTTGCGCGCTGGACGGATAGGTCGCGAGGGTATCCTCGAACCACTTCGCCAGTATCTCACTGCGCCTGTCCCTGAGCGTATCGTTCAACGACACTACCATCACACTCCCTGCACTCGGGGTTCCCAGCAATGAACCCCTTTAGAAGATCAGCCCGGAAAGCTGACGCCTTGCCGGGCTGATCGTTTCTTTCCTGTTAGTCAAGACCTCGAAGGATCAGACGCACCCGGTCGGCTTGGCCAGACCGGCGACCTTACAGGCGCCTTTGGCCGGACCCGACGGGAACAATTCGTACACCTTCTTGAGCGGGAAGCCGGTCTCTTTGCAGAGCTTCCGAATCATCGGCGCAATCCCGTACTTCTGGTAGTAATCGCGCAGATAATTGATCAGCTTCCAGTGCTCTTCGGTCAACTCGTCAACGCCTTCGGTGCTGGCCAGGGCGAGCGCCACACGCTCGTTCCACTGATCCGGTTCTTCCATGAAGCCGTCTTCGTCGACCTCGATCTTGACATCTTCCCATTCAAATGTCGCCATAATAAACCTCCACGTACACTCGTCTATCAACGGATTCACTAGTGCATTTCAATGTAACCGCACGGGCAGTTCTCAGCGCACTTCTTGCACCCGATGCAATACTCCATTTTAACCTTATAAGGATCGCCCTTGACGTGCGGCTTGATGATAGCGTTGTCCTGGCAGAAACTCCAGCAGGTGCCGCAATCGAAACACTTGCCGCAGCTCATGCAACGCATTGCCTCGCCGGTCGCCTCCTCCATCGTCAGCGTACTGGCAATCTCGGCGTCCATCGTCTGCAACCGCTCGTCCGGCGCCATCTCTTTCGGCTCGACCCGCTGGCGCTGCTCATAGTAGGCCAGCATCATCTTGTCGGCCGTGATGAGCTTGCGCTCCTCGGGCTTGTACGGCACCTCGCCGGTCACCATCGCGTGAATCTCCTCGGCCGCATGACGGCCGTGGGCGATTGCCGTGATGGCGATATCGAGGTTGACGTTGTCGCCACCGGAGAAGACACCATCGACCTTCGTCTTGTAGTGCTCGTCGATCTTGATCCAGTCCTTGCCCTCGATGAAGTCTTCAAAGCCGGTGAAGTCCGGCTGCTGCGAAATGGCCGCGATCAGCGCCGAGCACTCCAGATCGTAGGTCTCGCCTTCGATCGGGACCGGCCGACGGCGACCGGACGAGTCCGGTTCACCGAGCTGCATCCGCTGGCAGGTCACTTTCGCAGCGACATCGCCTTCCCTGGTGATGGCAATCGGCGCCGCCAGGTACTCGATCGTCACCCCCTCAGCCAGGGCTCCTTCGATCTCTTCTTCAATCGCCGGCATTTCGTTACGAGTGCGGCGGTACAGGATCGTCACGTCAGCGCCCAGCCGGCGCGAGACGCGGGCCGCATCGATCGCGGTGTCACCGCCACCGATCACGATCACCTTCTTGCCGACCTCGATCATCTCACCGGTGTTGATGCGGTGCAGGAAGTCGGTTCCGGTGTAGACATTGCTGGCATCTTCGCCATCGATACGAAGCGAATAGCCCTTGTGGGCGCCGATGCCGACAAAGATCGCCTTGTAATCGTTCTGCAGGTCCTTGTAGGAGATGTCCTTGCCGATGATCGTGTTGAGCTTGAGCTCCACGCCCATGTCGAGGATACGCTGGATCTCGGCGTCGAGGATGTTCTGCGGCAGACGGTAATCCGGGATTCCGTAGCGCAGCATGCCACCCGATTTCGGGAACGCCTCGAACACGGTCACCGGATAGCCCTGGCGCGCCAGGTGATAGGCGCAGGACATGCCGGCCGGACCGGAGCCGATGATGGCCACCTTCTCCGAGCGCGTTTCCTCGGTCAGCTTCCTGGGCTTCAGTCCCTTTTCGAGACCAAAGTCACCGACCGCCCGCTCGAACGCATTGATCGCCACCGAACCCTCGAGCTTGATGCGATTGCACTGCGTCTCGCACGGGTGCGGACAGACGCGACCGCAGACCGACGGGAACGGCGTCGTTTCGAGCCACTTGTGCCAGGCCTCCTCGTACGCCTGCTCGGGCGTCTTGTCGTACGCCTCGGCCTTCTGCACGATCATCAGACTTTCCCGGATCTGGTTCTGGTTGGGACAGGTGTCGATACACGGCGGCAGTTTCTCAACCAGGTATGGCCGAAGATCCGATGTCTCTCGGCCGGAAGCCCCGGAAGAGCGGCCCAAACCTCCGAGTTTCTTTTTCTTCTTGACTAGTTTTGCCATGCTGCTACTCTCCCGCTGATGAGAAGTGGACTGCCCGGACAAGTCCGTCCACCTCTCTGGGGCTACATATCACATTTACAGGGTACGCGCGAGCCTCGGCCCGGCCGCATACCGGTTTTCCTTTGCGTTTCTCCCGATCGCCGGTTCGCTCTCGGAAGCATTCTCTTCATCGGTGGCGCTCGCCGCCAATCGACGCTGCCGGTAACGTGCCGCCGCACGCACGACCCCCGGCGCCCACGACGGGACACCGTCGGCATGCACGTGCATGTACGACGCGAAACAGTTGCGATAGACCAGGCCGTCACGGCCATCACCCACACCGACACCGGTCCCGACCGTCAGGCACGTTGTCGCCTCCTCGGCCGATTGGGTCACGCCCGTGTAGTGGAACTCGTGCCCGCGAAGCTCGGCGCCGATCTCGAAGAACGGATTGTCTGCATCGACCGTCATCACCGCGTAACCGTGACCACACGGCTTGCGATGCATACTGACGTCGATATCGAACACCCCGGCCATCTCGTGCGACCGATCACCCCAATGCAGTGTTTTGGCCAGGTAAATCAGGCCGCCGCATTCGGCGTAAATCGGCAGACCGGCTTCGGCCGCCGCCCGCACCGACTGCATCAGGCGATCGTTCTGCACCAGCGCCTCGAGCTGCGTCTCCGGAAAGCCGCCGCCGATATACAGACCGTCGATCTCCGGCAGCCGTGCATCGGTCAGCGAGTCAATCGTCACCAGCTTCGCCCCCGCCGCTTCCAGCGCCTCGAGATTCTCCGGGTAGTAGAACGTGAAGACAGAATCCCGGAAGACACCGATCGTGGCGGATTCGGTTTCCGGACGAACGTCTGAAGCGATTGCGCTTGCCGGCAACGGGTCAACCCGCCCGGCAATCGAAACAAGCGCGTCGAGATCAAGATGATGTTCGGCTAAGCTGATCAGGCGGTCCTTGATCTCGTCGCACTCGTTCGATTCCGTCGGCGGAACAAGGCCGAGATGACGGTGCGGCAGCAGGGCGCTGTCACTTCCCAGCTTGGGCAGCGCCCCCAGTACCGGCAGACCGCAGTGCTTCTCGATAGTGGAACGGATGATAGTCTCGTGGCGGGAGCCCGCCACCCGGTTGAGAATCACTCCGGCCACCGTCACACCGGCTTCGAAATCCATACATCCCTTGACAAGTGCCGCCAGCGTCCGGGTCGCCTTGGTGGCGTTCAGCACCAGTACGACCGGCGCGGCCAGCAGTCGGGACAAAGCCGCACTCGAATGAGTGCCGTCAGTATCCTGACCGTCGAAGAGCCCCCGGTTGCCCTCGATCAACGCAAGCTGGGCCCGGCTCGACGCCTGCACGAAGCGCGCCCGAACGATCTCGGACGGCACCATGTAGGTGTCGAGATTGCGACAGACGGTATCGGCCGCCCAGCCCAGCCAGGCGGCATCGATATAGTCCGGTCCCTTCTTGAACGGGGCGATCGTCATGCCCCGTTTCCGAAGAGCTCCCAGCAGGCTCAACGTGACCGCCGTCTTGCCGGCGTCACCCGAGAGCCCCGCGATGAGCAACCGTGGTGTAGCGCGCATGGGCCTTACCCTCAGACACTCGCGTTAGTCGTTGGCGGCACCCTCTCGATGCGGCAGTTCGACATAACTCCCGCCGAAATAGGTGTAGACGCAGCGACCGCTGTTGATCAACTGCTTGATGGCGGCCTTGCACAGCTTCTTGTCCACTTCGTCGCCGTACTGTTCGATCATGGCCTTGGTCAGGTCCATCGGTTTCAGCTTCTTCTGGCCCTGGGCATCCTTGACCATATTGAACATCAGATCAGCGACTTCTTCGACAGTCTTTGCCATGGCAGTACCCTCTAAAACGTTAAGTGGGTTGAACGTTTGTATGTCAGCCCGGCATGCTTGAAGTCATCGATGTGCTCTTTCTCGAACGGGATGTCGGCCATCTTGAAGAACCTCGGCCAACCGATCCGCTCGATCCACTCACCCATCCGCTCGTGCGGACGCGCGTTCGCTGCCCACAGCTCGACCAGCTTGCGCACCGCTTCGGACACTTCCGGCCAGCGCGGCGGATTGTTCGGAATGAACGGGATTGCCAGCTTGGAGAACATCGGTTCGTGACGCGCGTTGGACACCTTGCCGCCGACCCAGATCGACACACCGTCGTTGAGCGGGTCGTTCAGCGGCATGGACGGACATACCGTGTAACAGTTCGCGCAGAACATGCAGTTCTCTTCGAGAACCTCAACCGACTGGTTGCCGTCGACCATCGCCGGACGAATCGCGGCGGTCGGACAGGAGGCGACCACGTTGGGGATCTCGCACTGCTTCTTCAGCGTCTCGTGATTGACTTTGGGAGGACGACGGTGGATGCCCAGGATCGCGATATCCGAGCAGTGCACCGCGCCGCACATATTCAGACAGCAGGCCAGGGCAATACGAAGCTTGCCCGGCAGCTTGGTGGTGCCGTCGAAGTACTCGATCAGGTCGTCCATGACGGCCTTGACGATACCCGAAGCATCGGTGGCCGCCGAGTGACAGTGCACCCAGCCCTGGGTGTGCACGATCGACGTAATCGCGGCGCCAATACCGCCGACCGGATGACCCATCTCCTGCAGGTCTTTGATCAGCGGATCGATCTTCTCGGGATCGGTCAGCAAAAACTCGACATTATGACGGCTCGTGAAACGAAGGAAACCGTCGCAATACTTGTCGGCCAGATCGGCATACATGCGGATCTTGTCGATACTCAGCAGGCGCCCCGAAGAAGCGCGCACCGTGTACAGCTTGTCACCACTTTCCGAGACATGCACCATGACACCCGGCTTGAGGATTTCATGGTACTTCCACTTGCCGTAGTTCTCTTTGATAACCGGCGGCAGGAACTGCTCATAATGTGGCGGGCCGAAGTCCGTCCGTCTTTCTACTGCCATATCAAACCTCTATATCCGTTATGTTCTTTGCTCCAGTTCACGATGAGGTCGGGCGTTCTACGCCTCGGCCTCCTCTTCCTCGCCCTCGTCCTCTTCGTAGTACTCTTCATAGAAGACATAGGGGTTTTCACGCGGATGAGCGACCATCTCCGGGATCGGCTCGACCTCGATCGCCTCGAGGAAATTGCCGAGACCGACGCGCTGGATGAACTCACCGACACGCTCACGGTTTTTGCCCTCTTCGGCCCAGATATCCCAGATGCGCTCGATGAGATCCTTCAGGTCGTCATACGGCGGTTCCATCTTCATAAACGGGACGAGCACCGACGACAGCTGGGCGCCCTCGACGATCGGGGCCTTGGAACCGATCAGGATGGTACAGCCGCGATCTTTCCCCGGACGCAGCGCCTTCGGCATGACGTTGATACAATGCATGCACTTGACGCAGAAGCTGTTCTCGATCGACAACTCCTTGCCGTCCCAGGCCATGCACTTCGACGGACACCGGTCGACCACATCCCGCTGGATGTCGAGGCCGTCATCGGCATACTTCTTCACCTCGGCCTGGTCCATCTGGATGTCGTCGCGCCAGGTCCCGATGAAGGACATGTCGGCGCGGGCAATCGAGGCGACGCAGTCGTTCGGGCAACCCGAGAATTTGAACTTGAACTTGTACGGGAAGGCCGGCCGGTGCAACTCATCCTGGAAATCCTGGGTGAGCTGGTAGCAGGCCTGCATGGTGTCATAGCACGCCCACTCGCAACGGGCCATGCCGTTACAGCAGCTCGGGGTACGGAGATCGGAACCGGAACCACCAATATCAAAGTCGATCTTGGCCAGCTCTTCGAACGTCGGCTCCAATTCTTCGGTACGAGTGCCGAGGAAAACAATGTCACCGGTCGAACCGTGCATGTTGGTCAGGCCGGAGCCATGACGCTCCCAGATGTCGCACAGCTGGCGCAACGATTCACTGGTGTAGAACCAGCCGGCCGGCTGGTTGATACGCATGGTGTGGAAGTGAGAAATACCGGGGAATTCTGCCGGCATATCGGAATATCGCCCGATCACGCCACCGCCATAGCCCATCACACCAACGATGCCACCGTGTTTCCAGTGGCCGATCTTCTCCTTGTAGGAATGCTCGAGCTGCCCCAACAGGTCGTTGGCCATCGGAGAGCGCTTGGCTGCCATCTTGATTTCTTTGACGAAGCTTGGCCAGGCACCCTTCTCGAGCTCATCGAGCAGTGGGGTTTTGTACGTTGTCTCTGCCATGGTATCTCCTCCCGGCTACTTAAACGCAACGCGGTTCTATTGCTGTATGCCTACTTCTTCTATCGGCAAGATAGTTATTTTTTTCACAAACTCTGCTGTTGCTAATACACAACATTATCGACTCTCCCGGTCAATCAGGAGCAGTTTATCCACTTACCTTCTTGCTATGTAATCAATTCGCCGCAGGCCGTCAAGCGAAAATGTGAAAATTTTCATTAAGTCGTCGCTTCTCAGGCTTCCGTGCCAGCACCCACCGACAATCCAATGCCCCGCTCAACCCATTGTCCCCCAATATACATCGGGTCGTCCTCGGGATTGTCAGCGCTACTCTACGACCGTTGGAAACCAAGTCTACAGAAAAATAATTGCCACTTTCTTCCTCTTCTACCCCTCATCCGCGGCCCGATCAGCAAAAGGAGCCCCGCATCGAGGGCTCCTTCGACATCAAACCATTTCGGTCGACTACATATCCTTGTACGGATTGTAGCCCATCGTTTCGATCTCCTCGACAAAGTCATCGAAGATCTTCGGCAGCTTGTCGAACTCGTTGATGGCCAGCTCGACAATCTGCACGCGCTCTTCCTCCAGAACCAGCTGGGTCAGCTTCTCCCGGACATTGTCCATCCGGTAGTTGGCCAGCTCGGAGCCGCGAATGAAGTGGCACTGATAGTCTTCGCCGCGCTTGCAGCCGACCAGGATGACGCCGTCGAAGCCTGAGGCCAGCGCATCGGAGACCCACACCGCGTTCATCGAACCGAGGCAGCGAAGCGGGATGATCCGCACGAACGGCGAGTATTTCAGCCGCTTGATCCCGGCCATGTCAACCGACGGCAGCGCGTCGTTTTCACAGATGAAAGCCAGGATACGAGGCTTCTCGTCGAACTCGTCGGGCATACTGATCGACTTGATCATCTTGGAGACCATGTTGATCGAGTAATTCTTGAACGAGATGATTCGTTCCGGACAGGCCCCGAGACAGACGCCACAGCGACGGCAGCGGGTCGGGTTCGGCAGCGGCGTGCCCTTGGCGTCTTCGTCCAGCGCACCAAACGGGCATTCCTCGGTGCAGCGCTTGCACTGGGTGCACTTGGACATAAAGAAGTCCGGGAAGCTCATGTCACCGGCCCGCGGATGAACCGCTACGCCCTTCGAAATCGCCTCGACCGCCTGAATTGCCTTCAGCGTCGCGCCGTAGGCATCGGAAACACTCGACGCAAAGTCCATCGGCGAACGTACCGGCCCGGCGGCGTAGATGCCGGTGCGACGGGTCTCATACGGGAAGCAGATGAAATGACTGTCCGGGAAACCGTACTTCAGCGTCGGCAGGTCGGTCCCCTGGCGGTAACCCAGGTTGATGAGGTGGGCGCCTTTTTCGGCGCTCTGCGCTTCCTTCTTGCCGTCGGCCGTCGCACCTTCCTCGACCGCTTCCTTCACCGCCTCGATTTCAGCCGCCGGATCAACACTGGCGTCGGCCGTCACCGGCACATCGTCCGGCTTGTTGGTCGTCACCATGCCGGAGGCGAGCACCAGCATGTCAGCCTTGACCGTCACGTCCTCACCAAGCAGCGTTTCTGAGACATCGATCGACACACGGCCATCGCCATCTACCGAGACCTCGCCGACCTCGCCCTTGGTCAGAAACATGGCGTCATCCTGCTGCGCGTGCTGATAGAATAGCTCAAACTGCTGGGGCGAGCGGATATCCTTGTAAATGACGTAGATCTTGGCATCGGGATACTTCTCCCGCACATACATCGCCTGCTTCAGCGATACCCGGCAGCAGACCGAGGAGCAGTACGGCAGGTGATCCTGATCCCGGGAACCGGCGCACTGGATGAAGGCGATCGAGTCGATCGGCTTGCCGTCAGATGGCCGCTTGATCTCACCAGATTTGGCCAGCTCTTCCATCTTGACGTTGGTGATGATATCCGGGCTGGTTCCGTAGCCGAGATGCGCCAGGTGTTCCTTGCCGACTTCCTTCCAACCGGTCGCCAGGACCATGGCGCCGACCGTAAACGACGGCGCCTCGCTGCCGTTCTGCAGCACGACCTCGAACCGGCCGGGCGCACCTGAGGCCGACTTAATCTGTGAGCCGGTATGCACCACAATATTGTCATGCGTCTCCACTGCCTTGACCAGGTCGGGATCGCTTGGTTCCTGGAGCTGCTGGTACGGCGGCTGCTTGGGGAACACCTTGGCAAACTTGCGGGCCCAGCCACCAAGTTCGGGTTCCTTTTCAACCAGATGCACCCGGTACCCGGCATCGGCCGCGGCCCGTGCCGCGGTCATCCCGGTCATACCGCCGCCGACCACCATGATGTCCTTGCTGGACTCCTCCGTAAACGGCTGGGCCGGTTCGGAGGTCTGCATCTTGACGATACCCATCCGAACGTAATCTTCAGCCAACATCTGGGTATCTTCATCATTTGGTTCATGCGCCCAGGCGCCGTACTCGCGGATATTCGCCCGTTCGGTCAGGATCTGGGCGCCGAAACTGAACAGCTCCGGGAAGGCCCGCTGCGAACACGCTGCCACCACCACCCGGTTGAGGCCCTCGGCCTCAATATCTTTGCGAATCGTTTCCACACCTTCGGGACTGCAGAACGCATCGTGCGTCTTGCAAACCGGGACATTGTATTCACCCGTTGCGACTTCGACGAGTTTGTCAACGTCAATCGACGAACCGATGTCGCAGCCCTTGCAGATATAGACGCCAATCTTCGTCTCCAT
>WJMS01000112.1 GCA_014727815.1 candidate division GN15 bacterium | reverse complement strand
TGGCGATTTCAGCCGAGGCGGTGTTGCGGGTTGCCTTCAGTTGTTCGACTTCCTGCAAAATGTCGCGGCGCCGCTGATCGAGCGCAAGTACTTCGTCGATATCGGCCTTTTCGTTCTTGTTGGCGATCGCCTGTTTGACCAGGTCCGGGTTTTCACGAATGAACTTAAGGTCGAGCATGCTTCTCCCTGACGGCTGTAGTATATGGTAGGTCGATCCGTCTATTTGGTTCCCAAGTATATATCTCCGGCCGGTCCGGGTCAATCGAGTCGGTTGGCCCGGTTGCATCAGGCGCCGTCCGGGAAACGAAAAAGGGTGCTAACTTGCTAAATCTCAACAAAATGGCCGGGTTGTTCAAGATTTTTCTTGCCCCGACCGAGATTTTGGGTATACTTACGGGCTCTGGACTTTTTCAGGAGTAAATGCGACAATGGCCAAAGCTTGCGAAATATGTGGTAAGAAGCCGCTTTCCGGTAACAATGTGTCCCACGCCCATAACACCTCCCGTCGGCGCTGGGTCCCCAACCTGCAGAGAGTGCGGGCGCAGATCAACGGTGTGCCGAAGCGGATCATGGTCTGTACATCATGCCTCAAAGCCGGCAAAGTCATCAAGGCAGTGCGCAGCCGTAAACCGGCGACGGTAACGGGCGCAGAAGCCTGAGGCTCCGAACAGATTTTGAAAAAGCCGCGTGGACACGCGGTTTTTTTTTGCCCGGCAGATTGACCTCCATCAACAAAACAGGCCGCCGGGTTGGAGCCAAACCCGACGGCCACACGGACGCACCATCCAATAGCAAGAGGGGGAATTCTTTACCGGCCGATACCTCGGAACAATGAGAGGATCGACTCGGACTGGACCCGCGAGTGAGCCAGCAGCGCGATCGAGGCTTTCTCTCGGATCATCGATCCGACATACGCCGAGATGAAATCACCGTAGCTGGTATCCCGAATCTGCGACTCGGCTGAAATCAGGTTCTGTTTCGAAATCTCCAGCGAAGCCAGCCGTGATTCGAGATCATTCTTCTGCTCCGCTCCGAGTTCTACCAGGACACTATCGACTTCTCGTATCTTGGCGTCGATTGTCTCAATCGCAGCGGCCGCCCCCTCGGCGGTCGACAGGTCTATCCCCGTCAGCTCTGAAATGTTCGCCAGCGAACCGGCCGAACCATCAAGCGTCTTCGAACCGTTGTACTCAGCGTTGGCAATCGTCTCATTGAATGTCGCCACGATGTTCTCCGCGGCGATCTGGTAGGCCTGCTGGGCGGTGTCACTGTTGACCGCTTCGTTGGCGGCGCCGACCGCGTTGGCGCGAAGGTCGGTGAGCTGCTCCCGAAGTGTCAGGACTTCGGAGCTGACGCTGTTGTACTTGTAGATGCCGGCGGTGACGTTCTCGATCTCCTGGCTCAGTGACGCGATCTGCGTGCGCAACTGCTCCGAGATAACCAGCCCGGCCGGGTCATCGGAAGCTCGGTTGATGCGCAGCCCCGACGAGAGCTTCTCCATGGCAGCATAGACCGCCCGGTGATTTCGTTTGATATTAATGAGGGTCCCCATGATGCTGCTGCGGGGATACAGGGTGATGGCCATATTCTCCTCCCGGGCAGTGAGCCCGTGCTGATGGATGGTGCCAGTACACCGGTTACAACAACCATGCCGATGGGGACGCCCGCGTAATTGTTTGCATGGGAATGAATTACAATCGAGCGACCACGCTGCCCGCGCGTTTTGACCGAGAGATTATGGGAAGAGGTCTACACGTTGTGGGAGACGGCAGATTGGACTCAACCTCGATCACGGACACAAAAATGCCGCCGGCAGGGTAGTTTAACCGGCGGCACTGGAGTGGAGGAACCAAAATAAGAGCGAGTCAGCTCTTATCTTTCCGACCGCAGTGCGGTCGAAGTCTTGTTGTTACCAATTATCCCGTTGCGTTACGCGTCCCTTCGATAGCGCTCCCTCAACGGTTGTCATCGAGCCGGCGGATATAGGCCGGAATCTCGAGATCTTCCTGCGAGAAAATCGGCACGCGCGGACCACGGTGGCTGCCGTGACCATTACCATTGCCGTTGCCGTTACCGTTGCCGTGATCCTCGGCAGCCGCGACCGGTTCTTCCGGAGTCAGGTTTGATTCGCGCGGCATTTCCAACGGCGGGGCCATGAAAGTCTCGCGCGGTTCGACCGAGACCGGTTCCGGCTCGGCCGGCTCGGCCGGCTGGGACTGCATCGCTTCTTCAGGGAACAGCGAGATCGCTTTGCCTGCCTCCGACGACTTCTTCTTCGGCTGCTCCTCGACCACGGTCGGCATCTTCTGTTCGCCGATACCGGTGGCGATCACCGTGACGCGCATGGCGTTGTTCATGCTGGAGTCGATGACGGCGCCGAAGATGATGTTGGCGTCGCCGCCCGCTTCGTCGTAGATCAGCGAGGTCGCCGTGTTGACATCGAACAGCGTCATGTCGTCCCCACCGGTGACATTGATCAGCACGCCTTTGGCGCCGGAGATCGAGGCGTTTTCCAGCAGCGGCGACGAGATCGCTTCCTGGGCCGCCTGCACGGCTTTCTCTTCGCCTTCGCCGTAACCGGTGCCCATCAGGGCGTCGCCCATCTCCTGCATCACCGTGCGCACATCGGCGAAGTCACAGTTGATCAGGCCGGGGACGGTAATGAGATCGGAAATTCCCTTGGTCGCCTGGTGCAGGACCTCGTCGGCGGTGGCAAAGGCCTGGGTGAGAGTGGTGCGTTTGTCGACGATCTCCAGCAGGCGTTCGTTGGGGATCGTGATCAGCGTGTCGACTTTGGACTTGAGTTCTTTCAGTCCCGCCTCGGCCTGTTCGATTCGACGACGGCCTTCAAAGCGGAAGGGCCGGGTGACGATGGCGACAGTCAGCGCCCCCGCCTGTTTGGAGATTTCCGCGACGACGGGCGCCGCACCCGTCCCGGTCCCGCCCCCCATGCCGGCCGTAATGAAAACAAGATTGGGATGTCCCAGCGCCTCTTCCACCGCCGGGCGGCTCTCTTCGACCGCTCGCCGACCGACATCCGGATTAGCGCCGGCGCCGAGTCCGCCGGTGAGTTCGTTGCCGACCTGCACTCGTTTCTCAGCGCGGTTCTGGTCAAGAACCTGGGCGTCAGTATTAATCGCGACAAAATCAACCCCCTTGAGTTCGGATTCGATCATGCGATTGATGGCATTGCCGCCGGCCCCGCCGACGCCAACCACCTTGATCCTGGCATAGCCGACGAAGTCATCGGCAAAGTTGAAATGATGCTTGTGCTCAGTCATTGTTCGTTCCTCCATGAACCATCCATATGACCATTCAAAACTGTTTCGAAATCCAATTCTCGATGCGGCGAAGCAGACCCCTCACCGCTCCGCCCTTCGTCTCTCCAAGCGGGTCGTGGGTAGCGCCGTAGAGCGCCAGGCCCAGTGCTCCCGCGTAGCGATTGGAATTCAGTTCTTCCGGTACGTGCTCGAGGCCGTGAATCACGCCCTGCCGCACCGGCATATCAAAAAGCTGTTCAGCCAGTTCCACGGTCCCCGGCAGCAGGGAACCGCCGCCGGTCAGAACCAGCCCGCCGGTCAGCTGATCCGGCCGGGCACTCTTCTTCAACTCGCGCGAAACCATCGACAGGATCTCTTCCATGCGCGGTTCGATAATCGAGGCGAGCACGTTGCAGGAAATCTCCCGCGCCTGCCGTCCGGCCATCGCCTCAACCGGCAGCATCTCTTCCGGATCGACCAGCGAGGCCAGCGCCGAACCATGCGTCGTCTTCAGATCCTCCGCCTGTTCCACCGAGGTGCGCAGGCCGATGGCGATGTCGTTGGTGACGTTCTTGCCACCGAGCGACACGACCGCCGTGTGACGAATGGCGCCGTCGTGGAAGATCGACAGGTTGGTAATGTCCCCGCCGATATCAACCACGGCGATGCCATTGTCCGTATCGTTTTCGCTCAGGAGCACGCCGGAGAGCGCCAGCGCCTCGAGCACCATATGATCGATCGCCAGGTCGCATCGTTCGAGCGCCCGATAGATGTTTTTTGCCGAAGTGACCGACGCCGTCACGATATGCGCTTCGACCTCGAGCCGCACGCCCGACATGCCGACCGGGTCTTTCACCCCGGTCTGATCATCAACGGAATACATCTGGGGAATGACGTGGATGATCTCCCGGTCGACGGGGATAGCGACTGTCCGCGCGGCCTCGATCGCCTTGGCGACATCGGTCGCGAGTATTTCGTTGTCGGCGCGACCGACCGCAACGACGCCATGACTGTTGATCGAGCGGATGTGTTCGCCGGCGATACCGACCGTGACCGAGTCAATGGTCGTGCCGGTGACCATCTCGGCATCCTTGACCGCCTTCTGAATCGATTTTACAGTCTTGTCCATATCGACGACAACACCGCGACGCAGGCCCTCGGCCGGCGCCTGCCCGGCGCCGAGCACGAAAATGCGATCGGTCTCGTCAACCGAGACGACCAGGGCCACAATCTTGGTGGTGCCGATATCGAGAGCTGCGACAATCGTTTCGTCGGCCATCTTACCTGTCCTTCACACTGCACACAATCTGGTTATCGAAACGCATATCGATCACGCGGACCGAATCAAGGCCCGGCGAGAAGTTGTACATGAATCGCACGAACCGCTCGAGTTGCGCATGCAGCTGACCGGCGGTGATCCAGAGCCGGCACGGCAGGCCGGCGACATTGACCACGAGGTGATCGGCGGCAGTAAAATCGATCTCTGCAATCAGGCGATACAAGTCGGCATGATCCTCCTGCAGCCGCCGCAACTGGTCGAGCACCATCGCGACGCGTACATCGCCGCACGGTTCAAACATCTCGCGCACGCCGGCATTGACCAGGACCGGGTGTTCCCAGTCATCCCAGTCCTCGGCGATTCGAATAACGTGCGCATCACCATCGAGCCCGTATACCTTCCCGGTCTTCTCCGACAGCACGAAACAGACCGGATCGAACTGATTGGTGCGGATCGTAATCGTCCCCGGCAGCCGGTAGCCGATGTCGACCCGTCGTACATCCTCCCACGCCAGCATGGCCCGCGCCAGTGAATCGAGCGGCTGCCGCACGACCGAGGTTCCCTGGTGCAGGCCCAGTCGCGCTTCCCAATCAGCGACGGGGTCACCATCGAGCGTGACCGCCTCGAGCTGACAGGTCGAAGTGAACTGCAGCAGCACGACCAGCGCGGCCAGCAACAGCGTGCCGCCAAGCAGCAGGAAAGTTGTGCGACGCGTGAAGATCATGTGCCAGCCTGTAACCTTTCCAGCACCGGCTTGCGAATGTGCGTGATCGAGCCGGCGCCGATTATCAGGACCATGTCGCCCGGCCGGGCGAGACGGGCCACCTCTTCGACCGCATGCTGTTTGCGACCCACATAGGAGAAATGCCGGTGTCCCTGCAGCAGCGCTTCCTCGCGGATCGAGTCGGAACTGATTCCGGGAATGGGCTCCTCGCGGGCCGGGTAGATGTCGGTCAGGATGCAAGAGTCGGCCCGGCTGAGAACATCGGCGAACTCCTTGAGGAAGTGCTGCGTGCGACTGTACAGGTGCGGCTGGAAGACGGCCACGATGCGCCCGTCGGTGCGCGCCCGGGCCGTTGCCAGGGTGGCGGCAATCTCGGTCGGGTGATGGGCGTAGTCATCGATCACCGTAATTCCGCCGGCCTCACCGATATACTCGAAGCGACGGCCGACGCCGCCAAAGTCACGGAGGGCATCGGCAATCGTTTCAAACGGCACATCAACTTCGTATGCCGCCGCCAGCGCGGCCAGGGCGTTGGCGACGTTGTGCCGACCCGGTACCCGCAGGATGACTTCGCCCAGCAGTTCGCCGCGGGCGTAGACATGAAAGGTCGTTCGCTCCCGTTCTTCATTGATTTCGACCGCGCGATAGTCAGCGTCTGGTGAGAAGCCGAAAGTCGCAAACGGCCTCGCGATATCGTTGCGCATGGCGCTCAGGTTCGGATCATCGGCCGAGATAATCGCCGATCCGTAAAACGGGACCCGGTTGATATACGACAGGAAAGCGCCGCGGAGATCATCAGCATCGGCATAGCAGTCGAGATGGTCTTCTTCGACATTCAGTACCACTGCCATACTCGGGAAAGCGGCGAAGATTGACCGGTCATACTCGTCGACTTCAGCGACCAGGTAGTCTCCCTCACCGAGCGAGGCGCCGGTACCGAGTTCGGCGACGACACCACCGACGATCAGGGTCGGCTGGTAGTTGGCGCGGGTGAGAATGCGACCGATCATCGAGGTAGTCGTGGTCTTGCCGTGCGTGCCGGCGACGCCGATCGAAAACTTGAGTCGCATCAACTCGCCGAGCATTTCGGCCCGCTTGATGACGGGAATGCCGAGCCGGCGCGCTTCAACCACTTCGGGGTTGTTCTCACCCACGGCCGAAGAGATCACGACCACGTCGGCTTCGGCGACATTGGCGCCACGGTGTTCGTCGACAACCGTGATTCCCAGCCCCGACAGGTACTCAGTGATTTCACTCGGCGTGGTGTCGGAGCCGCCGATCTGGTAGCCGAGATTCTGCAGGATCTCGGCGATACCGGACATACCGGCGCCGCCGATACCGACAAAGAACAGTCTCTTGAAGCGACCGAACATCATGGTTTCACACACAAACCGTATGGTTTTGGACGTCGTTGGGGACTCAATTGTCACCGATGCCTCCTGCTGAATGCTCACGTTGAATCAGGTCGATGATGCCGTTGGCGATAACATCGACTGCCGGCTCGGAACGCTGCTGCTGCGTCAGCGCCGCCCGCATCCGGTCGGCTGTGCCGTCCTGGAGTGCATCAGCGGCTCGTCTCAAAACGTCTTCCCGATCGAGTTCTTTCTGGTCAACAACCACGGCCACACCGCGGCCGGCGTATTCGTCGGCGTTCTTTCGCTGGTGATCACCTGCGGCAAACGGGTACGGCACGAGTATGGCCGGCACGCCGCACGCCTCGAGTTCGGCGATAGTCAGGGCGCCGGCCCGGGCGATGGCGATGTCGGCCGCAGCGTATACAAGGCGCATCTCATTGCTGAAGGCGAAAAGCGTATGACCTTTGGCACGGTCACCCAGCTCCGAAACGATCTGGTCGTGATCGAGGCGGCCCGTCTGCCAGAGCAACTGACAGCTCTCGGGCAGGGACTCGTCGAGCAGACCGCGCGTGATCGCCCGGTTTATCGGCCGCGAGCCCTGCGAGCCGCCGATTATCAGGATCGTCCGCTTGCTCGGGTCGAGACCGAAATGCCGCATCGCTTCATTGCGGTCACCGCCGAGCAGCGACTGCCGAACCGGGTTGCCCGAGACCGTGACCTGTCCCTTCGTGGAAATGAGGGAGCCGGCCCCGCCAAAGCCGAGGAAGACGTGGGTGGCGTGCGGGGCCAGCTTTCTCGTCGTGATCCCGGGGAACGAATTCTGTTCCTG
>WJMS01000111.1 GCA_014727815.1 candidate division GN15 bacterium | reverse complement strand
GCAGACCGGAGACCATGGCGATCTGGGGCAGATCGACCACTTCCTCGGGCTGCAGGTTGTTGGGTTCGACGTGGTCGACATTGGTGCGAAGTTTGACCTGACGGAGCGCTTCCATGATGCGGGGAAGGTCAATTCCGCGGGCACAGCGCACCTCGCACATGTGACAGGAGGCGCATACCCAGGGGGTATTCATCAGGTCAAGCGCCTCGGCCTGGCCGAACTGGATCATGGCCATGATCCGCCTCGGGGTGGCGGTCATTTCCTCGGTCATCGGACAGGACCCGCTGCAGGTGCCGCATTGCATGCACTGGTAAGGGTTCTGGCCGCTGATTTCCATGATCTTATGCCGCCAGGCATCGTTGATGGTTTTATTGGAGATCTCCCGTGGCATAGCATCCTCTCGCGAGCTGATGTTAGTGGCAGCGATGCTTGAGGGGGTCGGCGGCTGGCCGACCGACCAATGCTTGTGAACTTCTTCACAAAGCATCGACTAGCTTATCGACATTATGCTACGGTATTTTGAGGATTTGCGCAACTACTTTGAGATTTTTTTCACGAAAGCAGCGCAGAATTGGGCGCAGTTCTGCCCGTCCCTGTGGCTGATGGCCACTATCCAAGCAAGATTTGCCCCGGTATCAGTGCGGGTAATTACACTCGGGGGAGCACTCAGCCGGCGGCGGGGCACCAAGGAACAAATGCCCGACCAAATAGATCACGTCCGGCAGGTTGACATCGCAGCGATCACCGTTGATATCCATAGCGGACCAGCAGGTTGGCTCCGGGACAGGCCCCAAAAAGAGGTAGTTGACAAGGTAGATGAGATCGATGAGGTCCACCTCACCATCTCTCGGCGGAGCCATATCACCAGCCCGCAAACAACAGACAGTATCAGTGAGCGTGTCGTGGGCAAGCACGTCATTGTGAAACTCAATCAGCCGCAGGGGTGGTACGCCCAATCCGGCGCCGGCAATGCAGGAATCGCTGACGCCGCCGTAAAGCGGATCCTGGCCCGTGATATCCTGCCCCTGCGGGTCGTAGACTCGTCCGGCCATCAGCAAAGTATCGGGGGAAGCGTACGGCGACCCGTCCCAATCAAAAACGACGACGGAGTTATCGGCGCAGTCGGCCCAGGCGAACCTGAGTTCTCTCTCGAACGGGAAGCCTTGCGTCGTTACCTGCCAGGAAATCAGGACCAGTTCGGCATGTCCCACGAAGGTGACCTCCTCCAAACTCTGATTGTTCAGAGACCACGGGTAGCCAGTGATATGGAGCGATGCCGTCGTGCCGGTAATGGTCTGTGAATAGTCCAGGTGCCACCAATAACGGGTAGTTTGGGCCTCTTCCACAGCGATCAGTTCGAGACCTGTGGTGTCATACTCGAGATGAAACTGGAAGCCGGCAACAGCGCCACTGTCCCCCACTAGCCTGATCACTCTTCTCAGTTCTACATACGGAGGATGCCCTGTACGAACGATTCTGACTTCATATGGGACCTCGCTTGCAGCCGGCGTCACCGGTCCCCCGGGCATCGGCAGCGTATCATACGCCGGTTCCACCTGGTCGAGCATCAGCGCCCACATCTCCCATAGGTCGGCTGTCGTCAGGGTGACGCCGTCTTTGTTGATGTCGCTTCGGGCGGTAAAGTCCGCGACCGGCCAGGACGGTGGCAGCACCCCCAGCCCGAGGGCGAGGTAACTGGTGAACCAGGCGAAGTCTGAGATGCTGCACGAGATACCGTCAAAATCCAGATCACCGGTACCGTCGGCCGCCTGTTGGGCGATTGCTCCGATCGGAAGCATCAGCAACAGGACGCTCGACAGTGTCGCAAGAAACTATACCCTTCTCACTGAACTCCTCCCAGGATTATGCACTGATTGAGGCGCAAAACCTCATAAAACTCCGTTTATTCCCAATAGTCGCACATGCGCGTGCAGTCGGCGGGCGGCGGTCCTCCAAGAAACAAGTAGTTCACCAGGTGAATGACATCCGCCAGGTCATTGTTGCAGGCCGGGTCACCATTGACGTTGAGACTGGCCAGACAGGGCGGTGGGAAATCCCCGAGGAACAGATACTGCACATACCAGAGGACATCGCTCAGGTCGGTGTTACCGTCGTACGGCGGTCGAACATCGCCGGTCACATCGCAGCATAGCGTATCGTATACCAGCAGGCCGCCATGGAAGTCGATCTGACGCTGTGGCGGGGCGCCGCCTGCAGCACCCGAAAGGCAGGCATCGCTCACGCCGCCGTATCTCGGGCTCGACCCGGTGATCTCCTGACTCATGCCGTCATACACGCGATTCGAGACGGCCAGGTAGTCCGGGGTATCAAACCGGGAACCATTCCAGTCGAGAATTGCCAGCGAGTTGTCGGCGCAATCGGTCCAGGCGAAGCTCACTTCCTTCTCGAACGGCTGTTCGGGTGAGGTGATGTCCCACGTGATCTTGACCAGGTACGGGTCTTCGTCGACGGCGATCGCAACCGAGTCGACGCCGTCCGTATCCCAGGGATATGCCATGATATGGAGTGAGGCTGTCGTGCCGTTGATCGTCTCGTGGTAGGCGACATGCTCCCACTCCAATATCACCGGCCAGACCGCCTGCACGTCGGAGAGAACGATGCCGGCAGTATCGTACTCGATATGAAATTGAAAGCCGTTGATGTACCCCTGGCCCAACAAGCGCAGATTAAAGGAAATGGAACTATCAATCGGCCGGATTTCCGGAAAGCCGTAGACGGAGTACCGGGGCGGTTCGGTCGCGAGCGTTACGGAACCGGTCGGCATCGGCAGCGTATCATACGCCGGTGTTCCCTGTTGCAGAACCAACTGTTGCATTGCTATCAGATCGCTCACGGTGAGCGGGAGGCCATCGGCGTTGATATCGCTGTTGGCGATCACCTGCTCGGTTGGCAAGGGCGCGAAAGCGCCGAGCCCGAGTACGAAATAGCTGGTATAGTAACCGAGGTCCGAAATGCTGCAGGAGATACCGTCGAGATCGAGATCACCAGTACCGTCAACCGCCTGCTGAGCCGCTGCACTTGGCGCAGCGATCATAGCAATGAAGATCGCTGCCACGATTGTAAGTCCGCGTTTCATGCTCATCCTTCCGCTTTGGAAAGTGTTATCCCCCTTTATAGAAGAGTCGAGTCACCGCAGTCACGTACATCGCCTGAAAAGCTTGAAGAGCCGAAGGTGAAGCGCGAGTTGTGTGAGACTTGTCCTCCCGGTACCGATAATATAGTAGGCCTCCTCGCCTATCCAAGAACTAAGTGACTTACCCGGTGTGGTCCGCGGCTCCGCCCAGCAAAAAACCCGCAACGGTCTGTTTTGCAGACCGTTACGGGCACAGGCATCGCGTCAGATGCGGTTATCAGGGTTGCACCCCGGGCAGTTGATTGACAACGGTATCGAGTTGCAGGGCCTGTTCACCGGTGCCACCGTCATAGCCGGTGAGAATCACCGTGTAGTTGCGGCCCTCGAAAAACTCGATAGTTGGGGTGGTCAATAGATCCTGTGCGGTTCCGGTCGGTCGGACCTGAAGCACATAGCTGCCGGCCTCAACTTCCTGGAAGCTGCTGTTGCCCATGTAGTCGACATTGCTCATGGCGGCGAAGACGGTGTCAACACCCGGGAAAGAGACGTCGATCGAGCCCAGCCCCGGCGCCAGGTGAACCAGTCGCACGAAGACTTCATTCGTGTCCGGCTCGTTGATGTCATCACGCAACACCAGGATCGACGCCGTTTCTATCGTGTCAGCGGTGTAAGCGGAATAGAAGGCGTTGTCATCGAGCATGACCGACGTATCGACAATCGAGGCCTGGGTCGGCGATAGCTCAACCGAGATATCCTGCTGCCCGGCCGGGACCTCCCGGTACGGGGAGTACTCCTGAAAGTCTATGTTGGTCGCAACCTCCGCAGTATCTATGAGCAGGCTCAGACCACCGGCGTCCGGTGAACCGTTAACCAGCATTATCAGCGTCTCATCTGTCGGCTGAAGACCGTTGTCATCGTCATCACATGCGAGGACGACGACCATAATTGCGGTCAACATGAATGGCAGCGTGCGTTTGAGTATCCCTCTCATCGCTATTCTCATTCTCCTTTCTTGCACACATGCTCGTCCTGTCTTACCAACACGAACATGTCTATCCTGTTTTTTGCGGACCTGTTCCAGAATATCTATGGCACGTAATAGCGAGGGCCGTATTCGACAGTCAAATTGTTGTCCACGGCCACTGCGCCGGCCTCGTAGGCATTCTCCGCGGCAGCCTGACGCTCGTGCCAGGTATCCACCGTGCCGGTCAGGGTTGCGACACCATCTTCGACCGTTACGTTGACGTCTGCCTCGTCGACAAACGGGCTCCAGAACAATTCGTCGTCGATGTCCGAGGCCACTTCCCAATCACTCCGGGTAGCCATGCCGGCGTCGCGCTGTTGGTACCACGGGTAGTCATAGGCGTACCAGTCCTGGTCGACATACGGATCGTAGGTCAAGCGGTCATACGTGTTTGTCACTTCGAGGTTATTCTCAACTTCTACCACACCATAGACCCGCGAAGCCTCATCATCGGCTTCGGCCTTTTCAAAGTACGTGTCCACGCGGCCATTGAGGTAGACCGTGCCGTTGACGACCGTAGCGTCGATTTCGTGACGATTGACATGCGGATTGTGCAGCAGCGCATTCTCCACGCGCTCTTCGATCGTCTCATCGGACGGCGTGCCGGGGCGGACCTGGATCATGTTCTTGACCCGCCAGACACCAACGGTATTCCGGGCATCCATGCCGGCCGAACGCTTCGCTTTCAGATTATCCACGGTGCCCTCAAGCGTAACGACACCGTCATCGGCCGAAACATCGATCTCGAATGAACTCACCCGTGGATCGTACATCATCGCCTCACTCACCGCTTCCTCGACCGAGGCATCGCTCTTACGGACATACTTGTCCTTGCGGAAACGTTCGTCGCGGGCCCAGGATTCGACCACGAGATTATCAGTGCGCACTTCCTGCACGCCAATTACCCAGGCATCGGCGGCCGCACGTGTCTTCTCGGCGGCGCTGCCGACGGTGCCGCTCAACGAGACGACATCCTCACTCACGCTGACTGAAATCAGGGCATCATCGACCAGCGCGTCCCACTCCAGGACCCGCTCGACCTCCGCCTTGATCTCTTCGGTAGAGCGCTCGGCCGTATAGTCAACCGTCACTCGGTTCTTGAGGTCGAGAACGCCTTCAACTCGTTTGGCAATCGATGCTGCCAGCTGCTTCTCCTGCCATGATTCCACGACCCCGGTCAGGGTCACGATGCCGTCATTGACTTCGGTTTCCAACTCGAAGCTCTCGGTGGCCGGGTCCAGCATCAAAGAAGTCTCTATGTCCTCGCGGATTTCATTGTCGGTACGGGCTGACGGCACTACCTGAATATCATTGACGACTGCCCGGACACCTTTGATGGTCTCCGTAATATCCACTGCCCGTTCCTTTGCGAGGATATTGTCCGACGTGCCGGACAGCGTGACGATACCATTATCAACATCGACATCGATCATGTAGCCGGAGACGCCCTTGTCATCAGCCAGCGCATCCGCCACGGCCAGTGTAATCTCGGCATCTCCAAACTCATCCGCCTGCACAGCGGCCCCTGCGAGCATGAGCATTCCGAGCAACGGAATCACCGCCAGCAAGCGCACTGTGTTGAGGATTCCCGGTATCTTCGGAACGGTGTGTGGGCGTGTCATTTCTATCCCTCCTTATGCATTAGTACTGTGAAAGAGCAAAATCCGATGCCTCCACGGACAACACGAGGCTGCGCGGAAACGCGCTTTTCAGGGGGATTGTTCGGTGTGGGGAGTTCGTGATCCCTGTACGCAGGCGCCGTCGGCAGTCACGTCGACTGCTTTCGGACACAGGGTATTCGCTCAAACGGTCATCCGTCCGTGGACCGTTTGTTGTCTAAATGTCATCTGTCGGCGAATTGTTCCAAGAGTGCGTCTTCGGGCGACTGATCGTTCGTTGCCGAGATTCAGCGGGACGTGGTGGTCGATCGGCTGGTCGCGCGCGCCAGGTGCTTACCGATCGCCATGTCATCGACCAGAATGTGTCTGACCAGCCAGGACTTGAGGTATTCCAGCAGGTCGGTCGTGTCAATTTCCTCGCCCATGCCCCATTGCACGAGTAGATCGGAGAGTCGTGCGGTGAATTGCCGGTGACGGGCTTGATGATCATCGAGATCGGGCATGTGACTGTTGGCCATCAGTTTCTCTTCTTCGGCGAAGTGATAGATGGTATAGTCAACCAGGGCCCGGAAAACATTGCCGATTTCCTCCCGATCATCGCCCCGCTCCAATGATTCGTGGAGTTTGTTGATGAGTTCGACCAGGCTCCGGTGCTGCTGATCGACCGTTGCTACGTTAATATTGTAGTCGTCACGCCACTCGACGAAAACCATATCTCTCTCCATTCGTAAGAGGTTCGGAGTCGAAGGATCTCTGTGAGCGCTCTTCCGTTGTTGTTATCGGCAGATCGCAGGCTCCGGTTGAGGTGGCGAGAGGTCAACGGCAGGATTCATCTTGACATAACGGAGCGCTCTATCTATGTTTGTGCGTTGCGGGGGGAAATCGCTGTCTTCCAATCGGCCGATTTCTCAGGTGGTCTCCGTTCATCACTGCCCCCACAAAATCGTGCGCTATTCGTCCGGGTTGGGTGCTCCCGTCGATTGGCCGCGCAGACATACAATACCATTCGCGACGCTCCACGCGGGCGTTCGTGCAACTCGAAGGGAGGAGGATATGTCTCGCGATCTTACCTGGCTGGCTGACCTGATTGGTTACCTCACCTACGGCCTTCCTGTGATCGGTGTCATCCTCAAGTTGACCGGTGTTATTTCCTGGGACTGGTGGCTGATCCTGTCGCCAATCCTGGCGCTCGGAATTGTCCTGGCCGTACTGCTGTTTTTGTTTCGGTTCTTTGCCAAGGCACCGGGCTGGATCGACGCCTTTATGGGCATGCTGATCCTGTTGAGCCAGGCAATTGCCAACGCAGCGGTGCGGCTTCGGGCCGATGTCGGTGCAGCGGAACTCAAACGCCGTTACGACAACCGCATCGACAAGCACCTGTAACTCAGACCTACCACCGGGTAGACCGGATCGACGCCAGTACGGCCGGTGAATGTCTCCTGTCGATGCCTCGATGCGCCGGGGGCAGAATCGCCCATCTCCCCCAGCGGCCAACTTCCGATGGCGAATGGCCGCCTCGGACGTATATTGGAGACGTCAGTCGAAACTGAGAACCGGCGCCGGACCAAAGGAGTATACCGCTGGTGGCACATGTCTATCCGCAACAACTGGTCGCGGGCTTTACCGGGGCTGACGTCTCCTCGGAGAAACTGGTCTATGACAAGTTAGCCGCGTCGCTTGATGACAACTGGTATGTCTTTCATGACCTGAAATGGGACGAACCGAAACTCAACAGGGATTATCCGATCGGGCAGGCGGATTTCGTACTGGTCCATCCGTGTTACGGCTATCTCGTGCTCGAGGTGAAGGGCGGACGGTGCCGCTATCATGCTGACGATCGGGTGTGGGAGACGGTCAACCGTGACGAGGTCGTATCGGAAATCAAAGACCCGTTCGAACAGGCAGCCGCCGGCGCCCGAGTGATTCACAAGCTGCTCGTTGACAGCCCTCTCGGCCGAAAAATGAAAATTCTCCGCGGTCAGTCGGCGGTTCTCTTCCCGGACTGCACCATACCCCGACAGCAACTGCGGGCGGACATTCAGGCATGGCGTATCCTCGATCAGGCGGATCTCTTCAACCTGTCCCACACCATAAAGCATCTCTTCACCGCTGCCTTCCCGCAAGCCGAGCTCGAACGCGCCGAAGGCATGCAGTTGATAGCCGGAATCAGGGATCTGTGGGGTGGGCGTGATGCGGAAGGTCGATCGCGCCTCGACCTCCGGCTGAAGCTGACCACGGAGAAGCTGGTGGTACTGACTGAACGCCAGCGGAGCGTCCTGCGAAGCCTGTCGGGAATCAAGCGTATGTGCGTATCCGGGTGCGCCGGATCCGGCAAAACCACGCTGGCCGTCCACAAGGCCAAGATGCTGGCCGAACAAGGCAAGCAGGTCGGGTTGTTCTGTTTCAATGTCCCGTTGGCCGAGCACCTCAAAAGAAAATGTGAGGGGTTCGACCGGATTACCGCCGGCGCAATCGCCGAGCTCTTCCAATTGTGGCTTCAGCAGGCGGGCGTAGCGCTGAAACGCGACGGCTCGGACTGGTGGGACATCACCCTGCCCAACCTGGTGGCCGAGAACCTCGATCGTATACCGTGTCGCTTCGACGCCGTCGTCGTTGATGAAGGCCAGGACATCCGGGAAAACTACTGGACGGTATTGGAGCTGCTGCTCAGGCGGACCGACGAGGCCGACTTCTATATTTTTGCCGACCACGGCCAGAACATCTACAATGGCAAGATGACCCTGTCGTTTGAAACCGCGCCGTACTATCTCAACCGGAATGTACGCAACACCAATCAGGTGTTCGATGTTGCCCGCAAGTGCTGTAACATCCCCACGGAGATTGAGTCCAGTGGTGTGGATGGACCACGCCCTCGCCTGTATGCCTATACCGATGATTCCGACATGCTGAACAAGCTCGAGACGATTGTCGACAGGTTGGTTGGTCACGCCGTATCCCCCAATGACATCGCTATTCTCGGCACGCGCTCGCAGTCACGCACGGTCCTGGCCCATGGGACGAAGCTCGGCGGATTGCGGCTGGTTTCTCGAGTGGAGCGGGGAATCGATATTGTCACGATGACGGTGAATCGATACAAAGGACTGGAAGCCCCGGTTGTTATACTGTGTGAGTTCGATGACGAGCTGCTCTCGAAGGACTCAACCGTCTTTACGTTTCAGGATCTGCTGTATGTGGGTATGACCCGCGCAACCGGACAGCTGATTGTGCTGGCATCGGGCGAGGCCTTCGACCTTCTGAAGAAGGCAGGGTTTCGACTGGACGAGCTTTCGGCATGAGTTGATCTTACTCACAACCTGAGCCGTGTTGCCTCTCTGGCAAGATGATGTTCTCGGTAGTCGGTAAGCGCGTGTCACTAACCGGGCGTGTCGACCGTATTCATGTCCGACGGCGGGCAATGCCCGCCGCCGGTTGAGTCCCCCCAACTCAGTGTGTCCCCCCGCGGGAATCTAGTAGCGATAGCGACGTCGTCGGCTCGGTCCGCGCATCTCGGGATTGGACGCTGTCCCATCGGTCGGGAAAAATGCAGCGTGGATGACAGTCTTGCGGTAAGTCAGCGCTGAGCCAACGACATGGGGCGAGCTGAAGCGATGGTCCTGACCATGCCCGACCGATCGGTAACTCCGCCCCTCGGCCGAAACGACTCTCTCCAGAAACCGGAGGCCACGTTCACCGGTCCCCTTCTTCTTCGCCGCACCTCTGGTCAGTAATGCCTCCATCGCATAGCTCTTTATGAGCTTGGGGCCAATGCGCAGGAATGCCTCGGGCCGCGAGACGATGTCCAGCCCCGCTGCGATACCGTCAATCATGACGAGCAGACCGTTATGATCGGGGGCGATCGGAAACGCCTCACAGTACTTCTCCAGCTTCTCCCGGCGGGACTCATAGACATCGCGCATGGCGCCGGTCGGAGAATGCAGGTCGGCCCGGGCCTGCAGGTCACTGACCTCATCCCAGACGGCGCCCTGGTCGGAGCGATACGAGCGCAACGATGACAGCGACTGATGGACCGACCGGGCTTTCGTTAAACGCGAGCGTGGTGTCATCACGTGCCCCGAATCGGCAAACTTCGGCGACGTATATGACCATCGCCCCTGTTCGGTGCAACTGACCGGGATAGTCGTGGTCGACTGCTTCTTCAACAGGATCGTTGTGTTCAGCACCCGATTCTGCTTGGCTCCAACCAGCTCTTCACCATCGAGCAAGAGCACGGGCAGGTCGGCCTTGTTCTCCACCTGCAACTCCGGTACGGAGCCGGACTCACTGACTTCGGAAATCTCCAGTAGAGAATCGTCGAGCGCCTCACCGAGTGTCAGATAGAAGGGTCCGCCGGCCGGGCTAAAGAGTGGCATAACTGCCATATGTTCATGGCAGATCAATTCCCCTGTCTTCGTCTCATCAAGTAGTTTCTTGACTATAGTCTCCACGGCGATTCTCCCGGACATATGGTTAGCGTAGCTGCCTGAGGATGTATCTGGCGATTGAATACCCAGTAATTAACACGGCAATGCGTCATCTCGTGACGTTTGCCGGTGGGTTTCTTGGGAAATGTGGACTTAGCTGGACAAAAAAGCGGTCCGGCATCGGTAGTGTCGGATGCCGGACCGTACGCGTGCTCTCGCAATGTTGCGATGACTACTTGAGCAACATCATCTTCCGTGTTTCGGTGCGGTCGCCCGCGGTGAGGCGATAGAGATAGACGCCGCTGGCGGCCGAAGAGGCATCCCAGCTCACGCTATGCCTGCCCGATTCGAGACGGTCATCTATCAGCGATTCAACACGCCGGCCGAGGACGTTGTAGACTTCAAGCGTAACATCCGATGCCTCAGGCAGGCTGAAACTGATCTCGGTGCCCGGGTTAAACGGGTTCGGGTAGTTCTGATGGAGAACGATTTGATCGGGAATCTCGAGGTCACCGCCCTCCTGCTTGAAGAGGATGGTGGGCGTTGATGGCGGGATGATACCGGCCGGGACCATGTCGCCCATCAGGATGCGCCGAAGGTTGAGATGCGCCTCGACCAAAGCGCTGCGTTGATCCATGTCTTCGCAGTACTGGTTGTCTTTGTACGACTCAGCGAAGTAGCTCAGCGCCTGGCTGACCGTGGCGCCGTCCTGACTGATCACCTCGAGCTGGCTGAGCCGGTTGGAGACGATATTGAGCATGACGGCCAGCATGTTCCGCCGTACCGAGGCGGCATAGGAGTCTTCCTGCTCGAGCAGGGCGTAGACGACATCGTCAAAGGCCAGCGGGCGCTTGGGATGGCTGACATAGGTGACACCCTCTATCCGGATCTGCCAGCCATCGAACCGATCGACGAAGTGGGTGAAGATCTGTTCGCCCCAGTTGTTGACGTCTTCGATTGT
>WJMS01000110.1 GCA_014727815.1 candidate division GN15 bacterium | reverse complement strand
GGTGGGTATCACAAGTACGATGTCTTCGAGCACACGCTCCACGTTATCGATGCCGGCCCGATGAACCTGCGGGTTCGCATGGCGGCTCTCTTCCACGACATCAACAAGCCGCAGCACAAGCGCGTGACCGACACCGGCGCCAGTTTTTACGGCCACGAGTCGGCCGGCGCCCGCACGGCCAAACAGGTTCTGCGGCGGCTGCGCTATTCCAACGAGTTCATCAAAGATGTCGTCACCCTGGTTGACCGGCACATGTTCACCACCGCCGTGACCGACAAGGGCATGCGACGGCTGATCCGTCGGGTGGGCCAGGAGCTGATTTTCGACCTGCTCGATCTGCGCCGGGCCGATGTAACCGGCCAGGGGATGGGCGGCACGACCGACGATGTCGACGAGTTCGAGCAGCATATCCGCGCCGAGCTGGAGCGCAAACCGCCCTTCGGGCTCAAGGACCTGGCCGTCGATGGCCGGGATATTATCCGGGAATTCTCGATACCGCCCTCACCCGAGGTCGGTCGCATCCTCGACTATCTGCTCGAGCAGGTGTTGGACAATCCCGGGTACAATACCCGCGAAAAGCTCATTGACCTTGCCCGGCAATATTACGAGACTACGACAGACGAAAACGATAGCGAAACTGATGAAGGAACGAACTGATGAACCTGCATGAGTACCAGGCAAAACAGTTGTTTGCGCAGGCCGGCATCCCGGTACCGCCCGGAGAGATGGCGACCAGTCCGATCGCAGCCTTCGACATCGCCGAACGCTATAACAAGCCGGTGATGGTCAAGGCGCAGGTCCATGTCGGCGGTCGCGGCAAGGCGGGTGGCGTCAAGTACGCCGAAAACGCCGAGGCTGCCCGCGTGCTGGCCACCAAGATCATTGGTATGGACATCAAGGGTCTGGAGGTCAAAAAAGTCCTTGTCACCGTGGCCGAGGAAATCCTCTCCGAGGCCTATGTCGGTATCATTCTCGATCGTGCCACCCAGCGCCCGGTCATCATGGTTTCGCCCGCGGGCGGGATCGATATCGAAGAAGTCGCCGCCAAGACGCCCGAGAAGATTTTCAAGCTGGCGGTCGACCCGGTCGAGGGCCTCAAGCCGTTCCAGGCGCGCGATCTGGCCTACAAACTCTACCGCGATATCGGCCAGGTGCGTCAGGCCGCCGACATCATCATGAAGCTCTACCAGGTCTACTGGACCAGCGATGCCTCGCTGGTCGAAATCAACCCGCTCGTCACCGTGCCGGGTGGCGATGTGGTCGCGCTCGATGCCAAGATGAATATCGATGACAACGGCCTCTACCGTCGCAAGGAAATCGCCGAGATGCGCGATATCGAGGCGGAGGAGCCGTCCGAGGTCAAGGCGCGCGAATCCGACCTGTCGTTCGTCAAGCTCGACGGCAATATCGGCTGTATCGTCAACGGCGCCGGGCTGGCCATGGCGACCATGGATCTGGTCAAACGCTACGGCGGTGAACCGGCCAATTTCCTCGATATCGGTGGCTCGTCGAATCCCGCGAAAGTTGTTGCGGCGATGTCGATCATCCTGTCGGATCCGAATGTCAAGGCGATTCTGATCAACATCTTCGGCGGGATCACCCGCTGCGATGATGTCGCCAATGGTATCGTCGCCGCCTATAACGAACTGAATCCGTCGGTGCCGGTGGTCGTGCGACTGACCGGAACAAATGAGGCGGAGGCGCAGAAGATCCTGGCCTCGATGAACCTGCCGACCGAGGACACCCTTGACAAGGTGGTCCAGAAGGCAATCTCCCTGGCCGACGTGGTAGCGTAACTGCAAGAGCAAGAAGGACAAGACGATATGTCGATATTCATCAATAAGAAGACCAAACTGCTGGTGCAGGGGATAACCGGTCGGGACGGGTCCTTCCATGCCGAGCAGATGAAAAAGTATGGTACGAATGTGGTCGGCGGTGTCACTCCCGGTAAGGGCGGTACCAAGATCGCCGGCATCCCGGTGTTTAACACCGTTTCCGAAGCGGTCGAGAAAACCAAAGCGAACACCTCGGTTATCTATGTCCCGCCGCCGTTCGCGGCTGATGCGGTGTACGAGGCCGCTGATGCCGGCATCGAACTGATCGTGTGCATCACCGAAGGTGTGCCCGCCAACGACATGATGAAAGTCGTGCCGTTCGTCAAAGCGCGCGGCGCCCGCCTGATCGGTCCCAACTGCCCCGGTCTCATTTCGCCCGACCAGTCGAAAGTGGGCATCTTGCCCGGCACGATCGTCAAGAAGGGCAATGTCGGGGTCGTCTCGCGCTCCGGCACGCTGACGTACGAGGCGATCTGGGCGCTCACCCTGGCCGGCCTCGGGCAGACCACCTGTATCGGGATCGGGGGTGACCAGGTGATCGGAACGAACTTCATCGATGTCCTCGATGCCTTTGAGAAAGACGCCTCGACCAAAGCGGTGGTGATGATCGGGGAAATCGGTGGTAACGACGAAGAGAAGGCGGCCCAGTTCATCAAAAAGAACATGAGCAAGCCGGTCGTCGCTTTCATCGCCGGTCAGACCGCGCCTCCCGGCAAGCGGATGGGGCATGCGGGCGCCATCATCTCCGGTGGCAGCGGTACTGCCGCCGACAAGATCACCGCCCTGAACAAGGCCGGTATTCCGGTAGCCGGCTCGCCGACTGAGATACCCGAGCTGCTCAAAGAGCAGATGAAGAAGGTCAAGCCCGCGAAAAAGAAAACGGCGGCCAGGACGACCAAAACGACGAAGAAGAAAGCGGCGAAAAAGACCGCCAAAAAGTCGACAAAAAAGAAAACAGCCAAGAAGGCCACGAAGAAAACAACGAAGAAGACCGCGAAGAAAACAACCAAGAAGTCGGCCAAAAAGTCGACCAAGAAGACGACCAAGAAGGCAGCCAAAAAGTCTGCATCGAAAAAGAAGTCGTCGACGTCAAAGAAAAAGAGTACAAAGAAGGCCAAGTAAGCACATATAGCGTGAACGACGCAATTTCAGAAGTGGCCGTACACTTCTGAGGGAGCATTCATGAGCGACGCGAAGAGCACCGAGCAGGCCCGGCGCAAGCCGCCGCAGACGAAATACGACTACTCGCAGGGGCCTCCGCCGGTCGAGATCAATCTGTCCTGGTGCAAGGCGTGCAATATCTGTATCGCCCTGTGCCCGACCCAGGTCTTCGAGCCCGATCGTGACGGCAAGCCGGTTCTGGCCCGCCCCGAGTATTGCACGCAGTGTACCCTCTGCTGGATTCACTGCCCCGATCTGGCCATAACATCGAACTACAAGTAGGAGGGTCCGGGCAATGGCAGAGAGAGAACGCAAACTACTCCAGGGAAACCAGGCCTG
>WJMS01000109.1 GCA_014727815.1 candidate division GN15 bacterium | reverse complement strand
ATAGTATAGCGCCTGTCCGGGCCGGTCTCAAACGGAAAGCTCCGTTTGAATCCGACCGGTCCGTTTCTTTCCACGGTCAACACTATCGGCCGGGAGCAAGTTCAGATCATTACCACCGGATATGGGCACGGTCCCATACCTGTTGGACTGCAAGGGGTACCCTGGGCTCCCCGAATCGGCACCAACCAGCGCCTCCGAGGATTGCTGAAGTTCCCACCACCCTTTGTGGCACAATGGGTTAGCGCGCTCGCACCGGTCCCGACGGCGCTTTCAAACAATCATGGCATGCAATTTACACAAGGATCTGCAAACGCGAGGAATACTGCTATGAAAATGAAACGCATACAAAATCAGAACGGTATCACGCTGCTCGAAGTCCTGATTGCCATGATCATTCTGAGCCTGGCCCTTTTGGTGCTGCTCAATATGGCCATGGTGGCGCTCGATGGCAACGACTGGGCGAACAACACCACTGTGGCGACCCAGTTGATGCAAGAGAAGCTCGAGCAGTTGCGTGGTGATGTTAACCCAACCGGCGGCGCTGATACGGTTGGCGATGTGTCCCGTACCTGGTCCGTGACGCCTGTCTCGAGCCATTTGCGGCGGGTCGATGTCAGCGTGAACTGGCACGATATCAGTGGCACCGCCAAAACCAACTCGCTGACGAGTTACATCCGAACCGATTCGGTATAGGTGTTATCATGAATACGATATTTGCAAAACTCCATAGCGACCGCGGCTTTTCGCTGCTGGAAGTGCTGATTGCGCTGACCCTGACCGGTGTCATTACCGCCGCGATAATGCAGGCCTATGTCACCCAGCACAAGAACTACATGGTGCAGGATGATATCACGGCCGTCCAGCAGAGCGCGCGGGCCGCTATCGATGAAGTCGGCCGCCACGTCCGGATGGCCGGGAACAACCTCCCCGCCGGCGTACCGGCCCTGACACCAGTCAATTCCAACCCGGACAGCCTCCTGATCACGTACCGTGTTGACGACTGCGAAGCTGAACTGGATACGTCGATGGCGTCGGTCAACGACGACATTCGGTGTGCCGATCCGGTCGACTGCTTCGAGGCCGGCGAAATGGCCTACATCTTCCACCCCGATTCCGGCGGTGGAGAGTGGTTCTGGATAACGGATGTCGATTCGGCCAACAACCGGCTCTCACATGCTCTCGCCCCGCTGTCCCAGGCGTACGCCGACGGCGCGGTGGTGATGACCATGGAACAGATCCTGTTCTATGTCGACACGCTGACCGACCCGGATCACCCGCGCATGATGATACAGCTGCCACAGCAGGTACCACAGATCTACGCGGACAACGTATCCGACCTGCAGTTCCGCTACCGTCTCGAGAACGGCTCGGTGGTGGATTCGCCGGCGCTCATCGAGGACGTTCGTGAGGTGCTGATTTCAGTGACCGGTCGGTCGGAAAACCCGGATCCCGATGATGAAGATGATGACCCGTACCGACGGCGAACATACTCCTCATCGGTCAACCTGAGAAACATCGGCCTGTAACAGGTAAATGATCAAGATGAAACGACATATCCCGACATCGGAGCGAGGCATCGTCACCATCATTGCCCTTATCATGGTCGGCATGCTGACGCTCATCGGGCTTGCCGCGTTGTCATCATCGAACGACGAAGTCAGTATCGCGGGTAACGAGCTTCAGGAAATGCGAGCATTCTATGCCGCCGAAGCGGGGCTGGAACGCGCTGCCGCTGAACTGCAAGATGAGTATGAGAAGACCGGGATTCCGCCCCTTGTTATGCCGAGCGGCGACGAACAGCTCAACGCCTGTCGGGTAGGCTACATAACGACTGACGATGGTATCGCCACCCGGCGAACCCTGACGACGGGTACCCTGGCGGGACTCCATGCCCTGGTCAAGTCATTCACGATCAGCTCGCTGGCGGTGCAGTCCGGCGACAATTCCCGAGTCGCTCTTACGCAGTCCTTTGAGACGGCGCTCGTACCGATCTTCCAGTTCGCCGTATTCTATGGACAGGACCTGGAGCTTGACCCGGGACCGGACATGACTCTCATCGGCCGGGTTCACTCCAATGGTGATATGTACCTCAACCCGGCCAACAATCTCAGTATGGACAGCTACGTCACCGCTTCGGGAAAGCTGGTCCGGGGATCCAAGGGGACCGATCCGCTGAAGTCGGGCGACATTCTCATCAAGGACGCGGGCGGCAACTACGTGTCGATGCAGTCGGGCGGTACCTGGATAGATCACAACTATGTCGATTGGTATGACTCGTCAATCGCCATGTGGAACGGACGTGTTCAGGATGAAGCGCACGGTGCTCCCGAGCTGAATGTTCCCGTGAGCAACTCGGGCGATCCGCACAAGCTCATCGAACGGTCGTCGTATAACCCCGACTCGTATGAGCACAAGGCAGGCTTGAGAATAATCGACGGTACGGTGTACTCGAAGATTGGCGCCTTGTGGCAGGATGTGACCGCCAACATGATTGCCGATGGCGTTATTCAGCAGACAACCGATCAGTTTTTCGACCAGCGCGAGAACGAGTGGGTTGACGCGTTCGAATTGGACGTTGCAGCGATGTATGATCATGGGTACGCGCCGGACAACGGAGTCATTTACTTCTCCGACGAAAAGTCCGGTTCCAGTGACTGGCCGGCCCTGCGGCTGCACAACGCACAGGAACTGGATGCGGGACTGACGATCGCCTGTGAGAACCCGCTGTACACGATTGGGGATTTCAACTCGGTCGACAAAAAGCCGGCCTCGTTTCTGTCTGATGCGCTGACCGTGCTGTCCTCGTCGTTCGATGACGCACTCAGCACCGACGTCTACACGAATCGCATCGCGAACTCAACGACAGTCAATGCCTCCTATATCACCGGTGGCGTCGAGACCGGCCCCGGCGTAGAAAGCGGCGGTTTCCATAACCTCCCGCGCTTTCTCGAGTACTGGGGAGGTCGCGATTTTCGCTGGAGCGGTTCGGCTATCCACCTCTGGTACTCGCAGCAGGCAACGGCCACCTGGCGGCCCGAGTCCGGAGGCTATTACCGGGCGCCGACCCGTGTCTGGCAATACGATACGGATCTGGATGACCCGAACAAGCTGCCACCCGCAACGCCGGTGCTGCGCGTCTTTCAACGCACCGCCTGGCGCCAGGTAAACGTCGGATATGCGAAAAGCAGTTCGGAATTCGATTGGGAATTGCTCGAAAGCCTGGGAAGTTGATGGTGAAAATAGATCCGGTGGAGACCGGTCACGATGTTGGCTATCTCCGGCGACGGGCCGAACGTCTCCCCGGCGCAACGCATACATTGCAGGATGAGTTGGAAGGAAGTCTGTAAGCAGGCAGGTTAGTAGTATGAAAGCACATAGGTTACAATCCGAAAAGGGCATCGTGACGATCATTGCCCTGATCATGGTAGGCATGCTGACGCTTATCGGACTGGCGGCGCTGTCGACCTCCGATGACGAAGTCAGTATCGCCGGTAACGAACTTCAGGAGATGCGGGCGTTTTATGCCGCTGAAGCCGGACTCGAGCGAGCGGCCGCCGATCTGCAGGCCCAGTACGAGGCCACCGGCGTGCCGCCGACGGTGATGCCGGTCGGCGCAGATACGCTCAACAAGTGCCGGGTGGCCTACCGCACCGACGACGACGGCGCGCCGACCCAGCGGATCCTGACGACGGGGACGCTCGCCGGACTTCATGCGCTGGTCAAGTCGTTTACGATCAGCGCCCTCGGCGTGCAGCCGGGAGACAACTCCCGGGTGGCCCTGACCCAGTCGTTCGAGACCGCGCTGGTACCAATCTTCCAGTTTGCGGTCTTCTACGGCAACGACCTGGAAATCGCGCCAGGCCCTGACATGACCCTGATCGGTCGCGTCCACTCCAACGGCAATCTCTGGCTGCAGGCCGGTAACACCCTGACGATGGACAGTTACGTGACCGCCTCGGGCGAGATTCTCCATGGCCGTAAAGGCGCCGGAGGAGTCAGCAATGGCGATGTTCGCATTAAAGATGCGGCGGGGAACTACCAGTCGATGACTGCGTCCGGCGCCGCGGACACCGACGGCGACGGCTGGCTGACCCACCAGGACACCACCTGGTACAACGAATCGGTATCGCGCTGGAACGGCCGCGTGCAGGATGGCGCCCACGGCCAGGGTGAATTGAACCTGCCGCTGACCAATGTTGATGATCCCCACAAGATCATCGAGCGCGGCGACAGCAACCCGGACTCGTATGAGCACAAGGCCACGCTGAAATTCATCGACGGCCAGGCGCTGCAGAAGGTCGGCGGCCTGTGGGTTGATGTCACCGCCAATATGATCGCGGACGGCGTGATAACCGTCACCGAGGACAAGTTCTACGACCAGCGTGAAAACGAATGGGTGGACTGTACCGACCTCGATGTCGGTGCGCTGTATGACAACGGTTACGCTCCTGAGAACGGTGTCGTCTATTTCTCGGATGAAGTCAGTGGCTCCGGCGACTGGCCGGCCCTGCGCCTGAACAACGGCGAAGAACTCGATGCCGCCCTGACCATTGCCAGTGAAAACCCGCTGTATACGCTCGGCGACTTCAACAGCGTCGACAAGAAACCGGCGGCTATCATGGGTGACGCCGTCACGTTCCTGTCGGGTAATTTCGACGACGCGCTGAGCACCAACGACAAGAGCGATCGCCAGGCGACCGAGACGACCGTCAACGCCTCCTACCTGACCGGCAACACGGAAACGACCGACGACAACTACAACGGTGGTTTTGAAAACCTGCCGCGTTTCCTCGAGGTCTGGTCGGGACGCGACTTCAACTGGTCCGGTTCGGCCGTGAATCTCTGGTACTCCGAGCAGGCCGACGGTGACTGGAGCGGGTCATACTACTCGCCGCCGAATCGTAACTGGAGCTACGACACCGATCTCGACGACCCGAACAAGCTGCCGCCGGAGACGCCGGTGGTGCGCGTCTTCCAGCGCACCGGCTGGCGTCACGTCAACGTCGGCTACGCCGATGCTGCCGAGAACTTCGACTGGACCCTCGGCGACGCAATAACCGACTAAGCGCGAGGCTTGACGTCGAGAAATGGCTATAACGAATAGCTCACTTGACTGACAACTTCGACGCCCTTACGCGAAAAGCCCGCCGCTTGCGGCGGGCTTTTTCATGCCGTGCAGTCCTGATGGCATGACACCATCACTCAATCGTCAAGTCGTACGGCATACGGGCCAGCAGGAGCGTGCCGACATCCTCCGGGACCAGCCGGTCTACTATATCCTCACCGGTATCGTCATCACCGCCGAACAGCGAGGCGATGGCGCCGAAGAGTGATTGGCCCGGCAGCACAAACAACGGTCGCTTCTGAGGATAAATGACGATATCGTAATCATCGATACCCAGCGACTCGGCGGTGTAGTCGAGTGATTCCTTCAACCCGCCCAGTTCGTCCACCAGCCCATGACGAACGGCTTCCCGGCCGGTGAATACCTTGCCTCGCCCGAGCACATCAACCGAATCAACCGTCAGGTCACGATTCTCGCCGACCACCTCGAGGAAGTAGGAGTAGAACGAGCGAAGCAAGTGCATGTACTTTTCCCGCTCAGCGTCGGTGAACGGCCGTGTATAGGTCAACATGCCGGCGAAGCGTCCTCGTGTGTACAACTCGGTGGTGAGATCGATCTTCTCGAAGAGCCCGCTCAGGTCGGCCTTGCCGCCGTAGATGCCGATCGACCCGGTGATCGTAGCCGGGTTGGCGAATAACCGATGACCGGCCATACTCACGTGATAGCCGCCCGAGGCCGCTACGTTGGCCATCGACACGACCATCGGCTTCTTCTCGGCCGTACGCGTGGCGCTGTGATAGATTTGTTCACCGGCCAGCGCCTCGCCGCCGGGTGAGTTGACTCGCAGGACAATTCCCTCGATATCGTCAGCCGAGCGAGCTTGCGCCAGCGCCCGGGACATCAGCCCCGGCGTCACATCACCGGCAGGCAGAAATGGTGTCTGTCGCGACTGTTCGGCAATATCGCCCTCCGCAACCACCACGGCCAGCTTCGGCCGCCGTACCCAGCTATCGTTCATCAGCGTATCCGACTGATATGACTTGAAGCCGATCTGCGGCATCCCGTCGAGATACTCACCGACCAGCTGATCGCGGTAGACCAGGCCATCGACCAACCCTGCCTCGAGCGCTTCAACTGAAGTGAGCGGGCCCTGGTCGATCAACTGCTTGACCGAATCGGCCGGAAAGCCGCGTCCGCGAGCAATACCATCGACAAACATGTCATACTGCTCGTCGAGAATCCGATTCAATTCAGCCCTGTGTTCCTCCGTGGAACTCTTGCGCGTGTACCGCTCCGGCGCCGTCTTGTACTCACCGATCCGCAGCAGTTCGATATCGACCCCAATCTTCTCGAACGTGCCGGCGAAGTACTTCAGTTCGGCCCGAAGGCCGACCAGGCGGACACGGCTGACCGGCGGGATGTAGATGCGATCACAGGAAGCGGCAACATAGTAGGCGATGTTGTTCGGGTCGGTGATGTAGCAGGTCACCGTTTTGCCCCGGTCGCGGAAGTAACGCACGGCCGCGGTCAGTTCCTGGGCCTGACCGAAGCCAAGACGCAGTCGTTTGAGGTCAAGCACCATCTCCGATACGGAGACATCGTCCGCGGCCCGGTACACACCCATGAGCATCGTAGCATACGCGGTTGGGTTTGAACCAAAAACCGGGCGAACCGGGTTCTCCGATGGTCGCCCGGAGATACTGAGTTGCAGGCGGCGGCGCGGCTGCGGAATCACCGAGGGTTGTCGCTTCTCTGTTACTCCGGCGTAAGCGGTCGTGCCGCGACCATCGCCGTCATCGGTGAACCGGCTTCGCGAGCCGATGAAGTACTGGATCAGGTTGGTGCGAAAGCCGACCGTGAAGGTGTCGTCGGAATCCAGCCCACCGTACAGGTACAGCCCGGTAGTGGGCGTATACTCGACCTGGTAGCGCCAGTCGGCATTGGAAACGGAGGTACCGGTTGACAGCAGCATATCGGCAGCGACAGTCGTCTTTGGTCCGAATGGCTGCCACGCGAGAGAATAGCGCATCTCGGTTTCGGTACGTTCCCCGGCGACATGGCCGCGATTCAGGTTGGAAAAGACCGCGGCCCAGCGGATGGTCGAGCCGTAGCGACCGGCCAGCCCGATATTCCAGAAATGCCGATTGTTGTAGATTCCGGGACCATCGCTGAAATAGCGATACGACACGCCGGCCTGCAGGTTGGCGGTCAGTGAAAAGCCCCCGGCCCAGATCCACTCCTTGAATATGCCCTGGCCGGGCAGATCGAGGTAGCGGTAGGCAGTGGTGATCCGTTCGCCGCCGACAGCGAAACCCCAGCTGCGCCCGAAGGAGCCATCAAAATAGTCCGCCATCACCTGCGCCGAGCGGGCCTTGTAGCGGGCCAGCTCGGCCGGATTATTCCAGGCCGCGTCGAGTCCGAAGGCATCGGCGGCCGGCTGGTGGTAGAAAACGCCCTTGGGGATCGGGATTCGCTCTCCGGCCGATACCGGTGCAAAAAACCCCGTAAGAAGAACCAGCGTGCAGATTATACCAACGTGCCGTCTCATCAATCGATCCTTCCCGTCCCCCGCAGATAAATGTTGCCCGTCCCGCGGACCGAGCCGCTGATACTGACATCGGCCTCACCGGTGCGAAAGGCCAGGCGATTCGGTTTGACCAGGTCGGTATGGAACTCGAGGTTCAGCGCCTCGATGATGCTGTCATCCTCGACCGAGAATGAGAAGTACGCTGAAATATCCCCGGGTACCGACATCTCGATATCCTCATAGCGATTGCTGACCACCAGTTGCCCGCGGGGCATGTCGATTATCTCGAGAGTGATTGGTCCCGAGGAGCCACGGATGAAGCTGCTTTCGCCGTCGGCATCGAATTGCTGTACGTCGATGCGGCCGAAGCTGTTCTTGACATTGATCTGGCCGGAGACGGTCTCGAGATTTATATCGCCGCCGTCATTGCGGAACCTCGCCGCCTGGTCCGGCGCCTCGATATTTGTCGCGCTGAGCAGAGCGTTGGTGGTAGAGACGGAGATGTCTCCCGCTACGTCGGCAACCGTTACCCGCTGATTTTTTGTATCGAGTTCCAGCCGCTGCGAGACGCTTGTCACATCGAGCCGGCTGAGCGAGGACGTCAGCTCGAACTCTCGAAACGGTCCGGACGCGTCGACATCGAAATACACCGCCTCCACCTCGATCAGGCAGTCGACCGGCAGGGTCAGGCGAAGATCGACCTGACCCGATTCGACATTGCGTGCCCAGGGCGGCGGATTGGGTGCGCGCAGATCAACTCGCACGTAGTCCGGAAACAGGTCGACCGAAACCGCGATCACATCGATATAGTCGAAGGCCCGGGAGCGGGAGTCGGTGCGCGCCTGCTTGCTGTAGGTGGCGATCGCCGCTTCGTCCGGGCCGGTTTCGATACGTAATTTACCGTTGAGATGGTCGCTGGCACGAATCTGTACGCGGCGGCGTTCACCCATCTCCTTGCTGACGACCAGCTCACCGGTTGAATAGAAGCCGGACTCGATCTCGAAAATGTCCTGGGCGTGACCGAAACCGGGGCTCATTATCAGAATCAGGGCCGCCCAGAGCCAGTTGCGGAGCCGTATCATGTGACTGCCTCGCGTGTAAAGTCGTAAATCCGCTTCATGAGTATCGACCCGGCCACGGCCGCGTTGAGTGAATCAACCGTTGCCTCGTGTTCCAGCCGCACGACCAGATCGGCGGCATGAAGCAGGCCGGGGCTCAGCCCCTCGGCCTCGGATCCCACCGCCATCATCACCGAACTCTCCCGCACCATATCGGACAGCCCAGTCGGATCGCTCATCCCGGTACTGTCGGTTGCAACCAGTCTCATCGAGCGTGACCGGGCCAGTGCCAGCGCCTCGACATCGGTGCTGTCCACCACGGCGATGGCAAAGATTGCGCCGGCCGACGACCGGACTACTTTCGGCGCGTACGGTTCGGCGCAGGCGCCGATCAGACAAACCAGTCGAAAATCGAAGGCGGCGGCCGAGCGGATCAGCGTCCCGAGATTGCCGGGATCTCCGATGTTTTCGCACAGTAAAAGCTTACGATACGAGGGACGATAAAGTTTTGTCAGAGATCGGGCAGGCGTGTCGAATACAGCCAGGATTCCCTGACTGGTGGTTGTGTCCGTCACCGACTGGAAGCGGCTGGCCGACACTTCCTTGACCGGGATACCGCGCTTGGAGAAGACGACCGCCAGTCCTTCGCCCCGCTCCGAGAGCAACGCCGGCGAATAGTAGACGGCGCGCGGTTGGGCCTGGTGCCGGTAGGCTTCCTCGAGCACGCGCACTCCCTCCGCGACAAATTGACCGTGCTCTTTTCGTCCTTTTTTCGTGAGCAGGGATTTGATATGTTTCAGCTCAGTACTGGTGGCAGTTGCCATTGGACCCTCGCATGCATGCACTGGTGGTAAAGTTTTGGCGCATGGACGGCATTTGCAAGTGAAAACTCCGCCGGCCCTGGTGGTTCTGATCCTGGCCCTGGCCCTGATCGGCGCGAGCGCGGTTGGGGCTGAGCGGATTGTGATCGGCGGCCTCGACGGCATTGATCCGGTCGACAACGGCCGCGAGTATTCGGTCCTGCTGGCCCTGTCCGGCGGCGGCGCCCGGGGCCTGTCGGCGATTGGGGTATTGCGCGCCTTCGAGGAGAAGCAGCTGGCCATCCGGGGAATTGCCGGCACCTCGATGGGCGGCATAGTCGGTGGTCTCTATGCGTCGGGGTACACGCCCGATGAGCTGGCGGAGATGGTAGATGACATCAGTTTTGCCGACCTGTTCTCCAACGCGCCAGCTCGGTCGACCATGTTCTTCACCCGCCGCGCCGACCGCGACCGGCACCTGCTGACCATCCGCTTCGACGGCATCCGTCCCTACATCCCCCAGGGGCTGACCGCCGGGCAGAAACTCACGGCGCTGTTTTCGGAACTGACGACCAAGGCCAATTACCTGGCCGGCGGCGACTTCTCGGAATTCCCGATCCCATTCATGACGGTCAGCACCGATATTGTCGACGGTGAACTGGTGCGGCTGACTGAGGGCTCGCTGGCCGACGCGATGCGGGCCACCATGGCCTTTCCGCTGGCCTTTACCGCGGTCGAGAACGACAATCAACTGCTGATGGACGGCGGCATGTTGGCGCCGATTCCGGTCGAGCAGGTGTGCGAACTGGTCGATTCGATCGGCTATGTCGTCGCGGTCAACACGACCAGCCCGCTCTTACCCAGGGACGAGCTGGTTACGCCGGTGGATATCGCCAACCAGGTGACGTCGATCATGACCGCCGATCAACTCGAAAAGCAGCTCGGCCGAGCCGACTACATCATCAATCCGCCGATTGCATCCTTCACCGCGGCCGACTTCGACCAAAAGGACAGCCTTATCGAACTCGGCTACCGGGCGGGCTTGCGCGCCGCCGATAGTATCATCGCCGATCTGGAGCAGCGGCGTCAGCTCACCCGCTACGCCGTCCGGGAGGTCAGGGTCGGGCGAATCGCGCGAAACGAGGCTGACCGGGTACACGCCGAACTGCACGGGCGAACCTTCACCCATCCCGAATTGGTGCACGAACTGAAGCGACAGTTCGCGGTGATTCAACCGTACCAGTTGACTGCATCGCTGGAACCGGTTGATTCGACCGGCGCCAACGGCGTGGTGCCAATCTCGCTCAGTCTGGCTGTCCAACCGGCATTGCAGCGCGACTCGCTGACATTGCTATTTAAAAACAACGTCATTTACGACGACAGCAGTCTCGCCGAAGCGATGGATCTGCCCGATGGAGCGGTCAGCGCCGCGGACCTGCAGGCCGGCGCCGATCGGATTGTTACGAGGTATCGTGACCGGGGTTACGATTTCGCCGAAGTGCGCGACATGTCGGTTGACCGTGCCACCGGTACCGTCACGGTCTCGATGGATGAAGCGATCATCCGGCGGGTCGATGTCGAGGGAAACACCCGCAGCCGGGACTGGCTGATTCGATCTTACTTTCCCCTGTCGCGCGGCGAACCGTTCTCAACCGAAAAAGCGGCCCGGGGCATTGCCAATATCTACGGAACCGACCTGTATGACCGGGTGGGGATAGACCTCGTGCCCTACCGCGACGGCGCTATTGTGAAGATCTACGTCGTCGAAAAAAAGTACACGCAACTGCGTTTCGGCTGGCACTGGGTCGACGATTACCAATCGGAGCAGTTTCTCGAGTTGCGCGATGACAACCTGCTGGGGATCGGCCTCGAATCGGTGGCGCATGCCCGGTTCGGCGAAGATCGCTGGGAGTACTATCTCAAGAGCAAGCTCGACCGTATCTTCTTCACGTACCTGACCACCGACATCCGGTTGTTCTACAAGCGCACTGACCGCTCCCTCTATAACGATGAAAGCCAGGAACTGGGCGAACGGCAGGAAGAGCGCTGGGGCGGTGAAGTATCGTTTGGCCAGCAGATCGCCCGGCTGGGGACGGTGACCGCCGGTCTTGTGATCGAAGAGATGGAATGGCGCGACCGGGTCGAGAATACATCGGCGCGCCTCGGCCTGCGCAGCATTCGACTCGAATCGCAGGTGGAGAATCTCGACCGCGTGCCATTCCCGACCTCGGGCAACCGCCATCGCTTTCAGGTCCAGTTGACCGGACGGGTGTTTGGCGGTGATGTCGACTACACGCGCTGGTACGCCTCGCTGGAGACATTCCTTACGATCGACGATGTCCTTACCTATCACCCGCGCCTGCAGGTCGGTATCTCCCGCACCGGGCTGCCACCGCCGGAGAAGTTCTACATGGGCGGCGCCCGGTCGTTCAGCGGCTATCACACGCACGAATTGTCAGGGGATAAGATGATCCTGCTCAATCAGGAGATCCGCGTCCGGCTGCCCCTCAATTTGTATCTCTATGGCCGCTTTGATCTCGGCGAGGTGTACACGTCGACGACACAGATCAAGCCGAGCAATCTCCGCCATGGCTTCGGCGCGGCCCTGGCCTATGATTCCTTCATCGGTCCGATAGAATTCGGCTACGGCCGTTCCGAGGAGGAGACCGATCAGTTCTACTTCAATGCCGGACTGGACTTCTGAACAGACACCGCTGTCAGCAGATGTCTGGGCAAACATGTAAACACGGAGCGGTGGACTCTGTGTTTCCCCTTGACATCACACAGGAGTTCGCGTATACTGTGGGTGAGTCAAGCAAGAGTAATCTGTTTCTCGTATAACTCCCCGTCCTCAACCCTCTCAACCCTCTCCAGCCATAGGCGTGGTACGTCAATCTCACATGGATGGAGGATTGCCTATGGAGTAGACCGTTTCGACCGATACCGGTAGACGGATCGGTTCGAAACCAGCAAAGAGAGACAGACCAATCGACCGGACAGGCGAAACATGATGTTTCATCTGTCCTCCAGCGCCGTCGTCTTGCCCGGCCGCGCCTGCCCATCCGTTCGCCACGCGTTTGGATTGTGGCCCGGTCCCGGAGTGGCTCCCGCGGGCACGGGAGAAGTCGGCTGAGCCTGACCGATGAGCGATGGAACAGGTCCTTTCCGAGACCATGAGAGGACCAGACTCTGCGCAAAACGAGCGACCCGGTGGTGTAACCGACCACCGGGTTTTTTGTTAGCCCACACCATGGGGGAGCATTCCCATACTGTTTCACCGAACGTATCCCGGAAAATCTTTCCGGGCTGCGCAACAGCATCACATTTTCCCATATAACAACTTGCCTACCAATAGCTTGCACCGTATCGAGCAACCCCGCCCGGAGGGCGGCATTGGCCTTGCACTATCCCCCTGCAACGAGAGGCGAACAGCTAACAGGATGGGTGATTATGAAGGTCAAGTTTGTACTCACTATGGATGACGTCGTGGTTGAAGACCAGCGCATCGACCAGGTAGTCCTCGACTGGATCGACGATCTGGCCCAGGATGAAATCCTGGAGATCTCGCATCGATGGATCACCACCCAGAATTTCCTCACCACCAGAATGGAGGGCTTGATGCGGGTAGGCGAATCCTCCCTTACCATCGAGCCGCTCGAAGAGACTGACTATGTTTGATCGTGAAGTCATCGAACAGGCTCGGGCGGTCGCCGATCAGGCAGCCGTCAAGGCCGGTGAATACAACGGCACGCTGGGCGAGATTAAGCACTGGATCGTCGAGCATTTCGGCGAAAACGGCCTGCTGGCCGCCTATATCGCCGGCGGCGTGGTGCTGATTGTCCTGCTCTCGCGGGTAGCCAAACTGGGGTTCAGCGCCCTGAAATACCTCGTGGTACCCTCGGTGGTCCTGGCCGGGCTGGCCAGCTACTTCATGGGCCTCAGTTTTGCCGTGGCGCTGCCGGTGACGGTCACCATTTGCTCGCTGGTACTGCTCTTCAAGGGATAGCGGTTTCCCCTTACGGTATTGCCGCCATCCCCTATGCAGCCATCGGATTGGCAATCTGCAGGATCGGCCTGTACCGTATAAGCCGCCTTACAACAGGCACTTACACGAGCATAGCAGGTCCGGCAAATGAGTTGCAGCCGGTTGTTTCCGGTAACGTGACTCCTCGCTGCAACAGTCGGGGGGATCTTGGGACAGGCTAAACAGGCGCCGGCCATCCGGTCCGAAGGAGCGTAATCATGTCCGATAGAAAGCACTGCATCAATTGTCAGCGGGAGTTGGTCACCGTTGGTACGATCCGGCTCTGCCCCGCCTGCAACTCTTCCGACCTTACCGAAATCCGGCTCTTTCTCGACGGCGATGAAGACACCGAATATGCCGTAATCGAATGTCCCGGCGCCACCCACTACGATCCCGATACCAACGAAATCATCAAAGGCGTGCGCTGGCACAACGATGATGATCCAACTCAAGGGTACGAGATAGTCGACGAACAAATCTTCGCGCCCACTCACCGGCGCTTCCGCCGAATCAAGAGAGACGCCCTGGGCAACATCCGGCGATGTCAGGGCTGCCAGGATTATACGATCCGTATGCGTCGCCGCGAAGGGCCCGACTTCTTCATCCCGTCGGCTCGCCATCCCAACCGAAAAAAACTCAAGAGCGTCGAATACACGACCCGCCGCTAACTTCATCGATACTGACGAAACTCCGCCGCGTACCGTTCGTATCTCTAAGTCAAACGACAGGATCCCATTCATCGCACTGAGGAGAGAGATATGAAACGGTACCTTTGGGCGCTGGCGGCATTTGCCGTGATTGGCCTGCTGGCGGCAACCGGCGCGACCGCCGGTGACTGGTTCAACTGGGGCAGCGGAGTGAAGGGTTCGGGCGATATCGTCACCGAAACTCGCGACATCGAAAACTTCGAACGCATCTCATCCTCCGGCTCGTTTGACATTTTTGTCACGGTCGGTCCGGACGTGTCACTGGAAATCGAATTTGATGACAACTTAATCGAACTTGTAGAGACCGAGGTGCACGGCGGCACCCTGCATATCGATTCGCGCAAGTCGTTCCGTTCACGCCATAACTGCAACATCCGGATTACCGTACCAACGCTCGAGCGCATCAAGATCAGCGGCTCCGGTGATGCGGTGGTGGAGCAGGTGACCGGCAAGGTATTCGAATGTAAGATCGCCGGGTCGGGTGATGTTCGTCTTGAGGGCGAAGTCGACGAAGTCGATATTTCGATTGCCGGTTCGGGCGATGTTGATGCGCGTCGACTGAAGGCCAAAGACGTGTACGCCACGATTTCAGGATCGGGTGATATCGATGTCTACGCGTCGGAGTATCTCGATGGCCGCATCAGCGGCAGTGGCGATATCGCTTACTACGGTAACCCGCGGCGGACCAACAAGAGTGTCGCCGGCTCGGGCGATATCCGGGCTCGGTAGCCCGCACCGGCGTCTCTGAGACGCCCCTAAAAGATGATTCGAGGGCCGCAATCCAACTAACAGCAGGTGGCCTTCCACCATAAACCGGCAGCGTTGCTGCCGGTTTTTTTGGGCCTGTTTGACGTATCAAACAGGCTCTTTCGATTGTTGAAAACACGCGTCTCAAGATGCGAGCTAACTGATTATTGTTCAACGCATTATATCCAATTTTGTACTTGCACTGGGAGGCCTGATTTGGTATGTTTGAGGTTTAGGAGGTGCTTCTGCAATGGACCGTCACAACGCCCATACGCGCAGCCGTTCCAAGCCGGTCACGATTGATTCCGTGGTCGGTTCCGTGGTTGCCTCGCT
>WJMS01000108.1 GCA_014727815.1 candidate division GN15 bacterium | reverse complement strand
TGGCGACACCATCCACGAAATCGGCCCGAACGACTTCGCCGTCGTCCCGCCCAACACCGAGCACCAGTTCGAGAACCCGTACGACGAACCGTTTGAGTTCATCTGCATCGTCCCGACCCGTTCGTACGACAGGAAGTAGATACGAGTGGAGTAGGGGAGGAGGTCAGGTCGCCCTTCGGCACAGCTCAGGACAAACGTGCGACCCGACACTCGATCCCCACCGAAGTGGGGCCCGATCCCCGCGAGCGGCCTGCGTGACCGGCTACTTGAGCAACAGCATCTTCTTCGATGAGGTCGCCTCCGAGGTCGACAGGCGATAGAAATAGACCCCGGTGCTCACGGCTTTGCCCGCATCGGTGGTGCCGTCCCACGCCACCGAGTAGGCGCCGGCTGCCAGCGTTCGGTCGATCAGGGTCTTCACCTGCTTGCCGAGCACGTTGTAGACGACCAGCGTCACCTCATCCTCGGTCGGCACCGCGAAGTCGATTCGGGTCGACGGGTTAAACGGGTTGGGATAGTTCTGAGAAAGCGAGAAATTGCCGGGCAGCTCAACCGACTCATCGTCATCGCTGATACCGACCACGACATTGAGCGGCATCGTCTCGTCGACACTGCCGTCCCGGCCGCGATCCACCTGCATCTCTTGCGGACCATCCAGCACCGCCCAGTTGATCGGCAGGGTGTACCGGGCGTCACCATTAAGAACCACGTCGATCGCCTGCACGTACTGGTCTCCAATGCCACGATCGCTGCCCCACAGGAGCAATTCAACAGTCTTGCCGGAGCCGGCATTGTCGACAGTTACCTGTCCATCCGAGGCAATCGCCAGCGCCAGCGAGTCATCTTGTGCCATCGAGATTCCCGCGACTCGGATCAGTTTCCCACTGACCGAGTCACGCGTTGCAGCGTCGATCTGAATGATCTTCTCTGCGGCATCGGGATTGAAGGCAGTCAGGGCGGTGTCGATCTTGAGACCGTCGATCGCGGCCGGGTCGGCGTCAAACCTCTCGTAGGCATACGCCGATGAGTCGGTGCTCCAGCCGAATTGAATAGTCGTATCAAGGGCGTTGCTGATAGTAACGCTCCGGGCCGAATCCGGCATCAGGTAACTCAGCGGATATCGACCCTCGTACAGTGAATTCAGGGGATAGACCGGGGCAGTGTTGTCCGCCTGCCAGATGACATTACCGTCGAGATAGCCCGTGGTATCACCGCTGTCGGAGACGAAGATGATATCATACGTTGGGCTGACCCTAGCCATCGCAAACAGCGCCGTGGTATCATTACGCTGCCCGGCCATACGGACGCCGCGGTTTTTGCCCACGGCGGTGTTGCCGTATGCGGTGACCTCTTTCAACACGAACAATCCCTCATGCCGGGGATCCCAGCCACGGTCGATCGTATCCGTCACATTGCCGTCGTCGTCACGCTGCAGTGTCTCGTAGTCGTATTCCCAGGTGTTGGCGATCGAGTCGATACGAATATGCAGGGTATCGCCGCCGTTTTCGTTGGAGTCGTAGACGTAAAGCTGGTAGATATGAGCCGAGTCCTCGTGATTGACAATCTTGTACGGTAACACGGCGTGGGCCCGGGAGAGGTTATCCCAGTCCCACAGCGCCAACACGCGGGCATTGAATGCACCCACCGGGGCGTTCCAGTCATTGCGTATGGTCTGCAAGGTCTCCATCGGATCGTCGCCCAGATCCCCGATCGGCGTATCGATATTCAGGAGTCCGGATCGGCCGGCAACGATGACTGCATGTCCCGGCGTGAATTGATAGCAGAACCATCGGTTCAAAGTGTTGCGCACTGACGCCAGTATCTGTCTCAGCGAATCATTCTCCGTGTTGTACTCGGTCAGGGCGAGCCAGGTACTATCGAGGTGGGGAGCTTCCGGATTCAGGAGAAAACTGATGTTCAGGCCGGCAAAGACGCGTAGCGCCGTCAGGGCGAACCCGAAACAGGAGCCGTTCCAGTCCCTCGCAAAGAGTCGCCAATCGGTGTACGCGGCCGGATTCACGAATTCCTTGACGCCAATCCCCGCCACTTCGTCGGTATAGCACCAGTCTCGCCCGAACGCATCACAATAGCGCTCCCAGCTCGGGAAAATGTCCCGGTCGGCCTCGATCAGGAAATCCGAGTAATCAAAGTCCTGCCAGGCCACCTCCGGCCACATAAAATAGCGCATGTTATCAAATGACCAGTCGTCATGCGCCGGGACATACGGCACCGGATGGGGATCCTCTGCGCCTCCCCTGGACAGCCTATCGACATGCAACCCGGGGTCGTTCTGTATCGAGAACAAGTCGCTGGTTACGGACACGCACGGCAGGTTGCGGTCGGACAGACGAATCTGACAGAACGCAGCGGTGGTCTCCGGAACGATCCACCAGCGACCAAACTCGCGAGCCCTGAAGCTGCTCATCTCGGTCCACGTCAAACCGCTGTCGAGCGAAACCTCAAGCAACACGGGTTTGGGGACGCCGTCCGAAAATGTCCAATCGATATGAAAGACCTCTCCCCAGTTAAGGACGGTGTCCTCGGCCGGTACGCCGGTAAACTGCAGGCGGCTGATGTCGGATGTGTCCGTGCCGACTGTCATCACGGCAAGGTCTGACGATGGAATCCCATCGATATTATCAAACACGCCGCCAATCCAGAGTTCATCCCCCACGCGCAGCATGTCCGCCACCTCTCTACCCAGTCCAAAGACACCACCGGCCCCGGCAAAGCCGCTTTCATATGTAGCCAGTCCGGGGAAGGAATCGCAGAGGTAGGCGAAATTTTCGTTGCCGCCGATCAGTATCTCACAACCGATCGTGTTTTCCATGGCAGTGATAGATCTGTAACAGAGACCGAACGTCGTGTCTTCGAAGATAGACCAGCCGCCACCGTAACGCCAGAATCTCAGGTTGCCCGGCGCCTGGTCATCGATGCCGAAGTAGATGCCGTATTCCGTTGGCAGCAGGGACAGCACGTTGCCTCTCCACGAGGATTCCAGCCACGGATTGAAGCCATCACCAAGCGGTGTGACCGAGGAATCGCCCAGAATGCCGACGCGGCTGCGGAAACTGCCCGCTACGAATATCGTGTCATCCGTCGGGTGTCGCTCGAATGCCGTAATCACCCCGCCGGAGTTGGAGAAATCCAGGAATTCGATCCACTGACCGCCGTTCCAGCGCTTGAGCAGCGACCAGTCGGTCCCATTGTCAAAGGAGCCGCCGACAACGATGTCGCCATTAAAATCAATGATGGCCTCATGCACCGTCAAGCCCGGTCCTCCCCCGACTGCAATCCACGAGGTACCGTCCCACAGGGCAAGCTGTTCTCTCGGGTCGTTGAGCCCCGTCCAGAGATCGGAGCCAAACACCAGAATCGAGTCTCCATTCACATCAATGGATTTGATGGTTGGGTTTGAACCTCTCGGGAAGTCGGGCAAGACATACCAGCCGGTGTCGGTATAGAAGGCCAGGCCCCTGGCGAGTTGGCCGCCGATGGCGTCAAAGCCGCCCCCCACGATGATAGTTGTATCATTGGTCGCCTCATCGATCTGTAAGGCAAACGCAAACACACCCCGCCCGCCGGCATCGGGGGCCGTCCCCTCGCCTATACTGTACCAGGTTGAGTCGGAAAAGTCCGATCGCCGATACGCCAGCCCGGAAACGTACTTCGGTTCGCCCGCAACAAGCCCATCGATTGCCCCAATTCTGGAGAAGTCTCCCGCTACGTATACGCGGTCGCCATAGCCGGACCGAATGTCATGAACCCGGCCATCAGGCGCACCATACCCCCAGCTGACCCAGCTCGAGACGGGCTCGAGCCACACGGCCAGCCGTGAAGAAACACCCCCGAAATCCTGCAGCCAGTTCCCGCCGATGACCAACTGCTCGTTGATCCGCGCAATCGTGTAGACTTCGCTGCTGGCCTCGAACCTCGTATCGTATGCCTCCCACGTTGAATCGATCGTGTGATAGGCCGCAACGCCCTTACTGGTGATAGTGTCCGTTTCCGAACTGATGCCGTTTACCCAGCGAAACGCGCCGGCAATAAAGACCCGGTCACCGCCGGTAAGGGTGTCAGCTTCGACGAGGATGTCGAAGACCTGGTCGGGGTAGCTTATACCGTTGCCCAGATACTCCCAGCCAGATCCATCCCAGACCGCCAGCGACTCGAAACGGTCAAAGTCGACGTTGCCCGGTTGTCTGAAGAAACCAGCTGCGTAGAGTCGTCCCTCGTGATAGGCAAGCGCATTCACCTGCTCGTCCCCGGTCCCGGTGGAGTAGCCAAGGCCGCCGCCGAGCGCCTGCCAGCCGTTGGTGGGATCCCAGCGGGCAACCCGACGAGCTTCAACGCCGCCGATTTCCGTGAAGTCGCCGGCGACATAAATGACCTCATTAACCACCTCGACTGCCCGGATCTCCTCATTCGTGGCCGTGTCGCCGGGTGTCAGGGGCTGCCAGGCCGAGCCGTCGTAGCGAGCGATATTCTTGATACTGCTGCTACCAATACCTTCAAACCGACCCGCCACGATGATGTCATTTCCATTGTATCGGTCCAGATCCCACAAGAAGCGGAATGTCGCGGAGGTAACTGAGTCGAAGCCAAGTCCGGACCAGGTCCGCGCTTCGAGATCGTACATCGCAAAGTCCTCGGCGGCTTCATCCAGTCCGGTGATCACCGAAAAGTTGCCACCAACACACAATTCGGTTCCGACGCCTGCCTCGACGGCATGGAGGCGCCCGTCAACACCGGGGATATGAAAACCGGCTTGAAAGTAGGATTGCGAGTAGGCATGAGTTGCCAGGATGAGTATCAGCGAGCAGAGGAGTAGTCCTCTGTAAAGACCGGAGTCGAGCCTGAGTTGCATGTAGCCCCCTTTGTCCAGGATACAGGCGGGTTGTGTTGGAGTATTAGTGGTATTGTCGCTCTATAAAACGCCAATCCGGTGGATTTGTCAAGTAAATGGTTCCAATTAGTCTATTATCGGCGGCGGCCTGCACATGATTGCGTCACAGGCTCCACAGATCTTGTATCTGATTCAGCCGAATCGTGAACGACCTCCCTTACTCGTTGTTGTACCAGATGCACGAACAACGGTACCCGATCGCTTGCGGTGGGGGCCCACAGCAACCATCAACAACGGACACCATGTCGAAAATTACTGCCGTCACCACCGCCGTGCCACCTTATGTGGTCGAGCAGTCACAGGCCCGCGACTTCGCCGCGCACCTGTTCAAAAATCGTGTGACCGATATCGAGCGCCTCCTGCCCCTGTTCGACAACACCGGCATCAAACGACGCTACTTCTCGCGACCGATCGAGTGGTTCGAGATTGACCATTCCCTCCAGGAGAAAAACAACGCCTACATCGAAGCCGCCACCGATCTCGGCGCCGAGGCCTGCCGATTGCTGTTCGAACGCGCCGGGATCACGCCCGACCAGATCGACTACATCGTCTACATCAACACCACCGGCCTGGCCACGCCGTCGATCGACGCCCGCCTGATCAACGTCCTCGGCCTTCGCACCGACATCCGCCGCACCCCCATCTGGGGCCTCGGCTGCGCCGGCGGCGCCGCAGCGTTGTCCCACGCCCATCACTACTGCCTCGGCCACCCCGACCATCGCGTCCTCATTGTCGCCGTCGAACTATGCGGGTTGACGTTTATGCCCGATGACTTCTCAAAGAGCAATCTCGTCGCCACCGCGCTTTTCGGCGAAGGCGCCTCGGCCGTGCTGGTGACCGGCGACCAGGTCGCTGGTGATGGCCTCACGGTCCGCGCCACCCAGTCAAACTTCTACGCCGACTCGCTCAATGTCATGGGTTGGAACGTCCAGTCGCGCGGCCTGCAGGTCGTCTTCGACAAACGCATCCCCGACCTGATCGCCGACAACTCGGCCGCCGAACTCGATGTCTTCCTCAAGCAGGAGCGACTCGAACGCGACGACATCGACCAGTTCCTGTACCATCCGGGGGGAATGAAAGTGCTCGAGGCATACGTTGCGGCTTACGGTGTCCCCGACAATCACTTCCGCTTCTCGCGAGAGATACTCGCCGACTACGGCAACATGTCATCGGTGACCGTGCTGTTTGTCCTGGAACGGTATATGCGGGAGGTGGGGCTCAAGCGTGACCGCTATGGTGTCATCTCGGCGCTTGGGCCGGGCTTCTGCTCGGAATCACTGCTGGTCAAACTCTGATTGCAGGGTATCGCGGAGCAACAGTGAGTCGGGTACTTTCGGCGGCTCGTAGAGGAAGTCCTCCGGATCATCCCAGAAATACTCCTCGTCGTACGGCGACAATTCGAGCGGTTGAATCACCACCGTCATCGGCTGACCCTCACGCTGAATGCTCAGCGTCGCGCCCAGCCCCTGTAAGCCTTCGAGAATACGAGCGATCAACTCACGATGACTCGACACCCGGCGGCCATCGACCTGCCGAATAACATCGCCCTCCATCAAGCCGGAGGCGTACGCCAGCCGTCCGACATCGATCTTGTCCACCACCAGTCGCCCGCGATCATCAGTGCGCACCGAAAAACCGAGCCGCCCCTTGGTCGGAAGCCCCTCGACATACTGTCGTCCGCTCGTCTCATCGGTCCGGCTGCGGCGAGGCGGGCGAGTCATGGCGACCAGCCGCGAGCCGTACGGCTCCTCGGCGATCCAGGTCGCCAGCGGCCGCTCGGGCGTGAGGATCCATTCCTTGAGCAGGTACTGCTCGAATATCTCGCGCCCGGCATGCCGTTTCTTCCAGTACGCCGACTGGTACGCATCGAACGTCGAGTCGAGCCCGATCACCTGCTCGGCGGTCACCATCGCCAGCAGCATGGCGAGGTTGTCGCGACGGTACGGGCCGTGACGCATCAGCGGGTGATCGGCAATCGACAGGTACACGCCGTCGTCGGGACGGTATGACTGCGCCAGCATCCGCTTGGCCATCTGGAAAATCAGGCCGAACTGAAGCCGCGCCCCCGATGGTGGCGCCTCGATCAAGTCACCCGTGCGAATGCCGCCCAGCGGCAGAATCACCGGGTTGCCCTCGCCGGCGGTGTG
>WJMS01000009.1 GCA_014727815.1 candidate division GN15 bacterium | reverse complement strand
GTGTAGATCCCCTCAAATGCCCTCGCCCATTCATCGGCGACATCCAGCGCGATCGCGTACGGCAGATAGCGATAGAAGATGTCCTTCTCGCCGAGACGCTCCAGCCGTTCCTTCTCGACCCGATTCATGAATTCCTGAAAGCCCTTGATGTGATTCAAGGCCAGGGCGCCGCGGCGGGTTTTGGCTGGCATGGCGCCCGCAAAGAGCGCGACAATGGCAGCGCACATGATACTCGCAATGACGTTCTTCAGGGGCGAGTACGAGGCGATGGCATTGGTTACGAAAAAGAGTACAAACCCGACCAGCAGCGCATAGAGAACGTACTTGCCGCGCACTTTATTCGGGTCGGTGAGGAAATAGCCCTTTTGCACCAGCAGGCGAAAGGCCGACTTCTTCAGACCGGAGAGACTCTTGTAGAACTTGTTCTTCAGCTGGGAGACCTGCACAGTCGTCGCGCCACCGGGAAACAGCGCCCGCATCAGGTTCCGTTCAAACTCCGACAGCTCTTCATCGGGCTGCTTCAACTCGGTCAATTCGTAATCGGTGGTATCGAAGAACAGGATCTTCTCCGACTTCTCGGTAATCCGCAGGTAGCCGTTGACCGCGAGCGATATCACGCTGGCGGTGATGTCGCGGGCATCGAGTGACTCATCGATAAGCGTCCCCGCCTCGGCGGGCAGGATCGACTTGCCTTTGAACTGCGGCGGGTCGTACTGCACGGCCACCGCCTCGCGCACGTTGGGGTCGCGGCCGCGTCGGTGCCAGTGAAAGATCATGAAGCCGAGCGCCAGGATCGGCAGGATAAACACCCAGTTCTCGCGCAGGTTCGTGCGCCAGAGAAACTGCTGCCAGGCCGACGGTTCGGTAACAACACCTTTGTCCCAGGCCAGGGCGACAGTCATCCCTTCACGATCATCCAGCGATGCGGTCGACTCGAACCGCACGCCCTCGTCGGTCACGTCCCAGGTACACTCCGAGAGGCGCGAGCCGTAACCGCCGGTGTAGCAGCCGTAGTCGAACGATGCTTCCGTGGCGCCCATCGGCGGTGTGATCACGGCGGTCACACGGCCGATCGACGTTTCCCAGTAGGTGCCGGTCACGTTCCAGTATAACTCGTCTTTCTCGTCGAAGAACAAAACGGCGTTGTCGACCCGATAGGTAATGACATAGGTTTGCATCCCCCGCACGTAGCGATCCGGGTCACCGACTCGGATACGGACGGCGCTGCCCTCGCGGGTGACTTTGGTCGGCCGTTCATTGCCGCGATCATCGGTCACACTGACCACCGTCACCGGCCGGAGCACGCTGCTGCCGAACTCATCGCGGTACTTAAACGGAATATCGCGGTAGATACCGTGGCGCTCGCGGTGAAACTCGACCAGGATCGTCTCCCGCACGGTGCAGGAGGCATCGGTGTGGACCGCGATGTCACTGTGGAAGTGCTCGATCGTGAAGTACGCCGCGCTCACGGACGGCGCTACGACGATCACGGCAAGCAGCAGGACCAGCCACCGTGCACATTGTGCCCGCAAGCGGGATTGACAGGAGTCCAAGGGCGCAGTGACCATTGTTCAGGAGAAGTCCGGCCGGATCGGTTTGCGTTCGGTCTCGGGTGAATCGAGCTGGAAGTACTCTTCCTGCTGGAACCCGAACATCGAGGCGATCATGTTTGCGGGGAACGATTCGATCATGGTGTTCAGGTCCCGGACGACCGCGTTGTAGTATCGGCGGGCCTGCTCGATTCCATCCTCGAGCATCGTCAACTGATTTTGCATCTGCATGAAGTTCTGGTTGGCCTTGAGATCCGGGTAGGCCTCGGCAACCGCAAACAGGCTCTTGAGAGTGTCCTTGAGCATGTTTTCGGAGCGGGCCTTTTCCCCCGGTGTGGTCGCCTGGGTAGCCATCGCGCGTGCCTCGGTCAGCTTGGTGAGGACTTCCTTTTCGTGCGAGGCATACGCCTTGACCGTTTCGACCAGGCTCGGGATGAGATCAAAGCGCTTCTTCAACTGAACATCGATATCCGAGAATGATGACCGGGCGGAATTGCGAAGGCGAACGAGACGGTTGTACAAGGCGATAACCGTCCCGACCAAGATGACAACGATAATGCCGAGAATGACAAGCAGTGCCATTGACCGGACCTCCCTGGCGCGGTGCCGAGTTGACGCTTGGGCGGGATGAATCGCAGTGACTCATCCCGCAACACGATTAGTAGTCTGCCGATTTGTCCCGGTGGTGCAGGCCCTCAAGATACAAATTGAGGTACCGGTTTTCAAGTTCGGCGTGGCGAGCCGTCATCTTGATAATGTCCCGCTGCGAGACCAGCCCGATAATCCGCTCTTCTTCCACGATCGGGATATGCCGGATCCAGTTCTTGTCCATGATACCGGCGATATACTCCAGTTCGTCGCTCGGCAGGCCGATAAGCAGCTCGGTCGACATGACCTCGGCGACGGTCAGGTCATGGTACTTGCCGTTGGTTTCGTGGATCTTATGAAAGACATCCTTATCGCTGATGATGCCGATCAGCTTCCCGGCATCGTCGAGCACCGGCAAACACCCGATGTTGTTCTTGATCAGCAGGTCCATGGCGGCGTCGATTGTCTGTGTTGGAGTCGTCGTGATGACCTCGCGGGCTTTCTGCTCGAGAAGGTTACGCACCAGCATACCACACCCTTCCTTCAGCTATATTGAATAAACCAGGTTTGGCGATAGAGAAGATCCGTACTCACAATATACCCTGTCATCATTCCCCGGACAACAAAAACCTGACTCGCCCGCAGGCATCAAAGGCAAAAGGCAACAATGACTTAAGTCTATCGTCAGAGCCGGACTTGTGCGCTCGGGCGGCCCGGTAGTATATTGCTGTATGCAGTGCACTATCGATTCGAGACGGCATCATGGCTGAGCGGAAGATCTTCGTCGTAATCGGCTGCGACACGGACCCCGACCGGGCCGGTTTTGTCCCCGAGGCGGCCGGCGCAACCACGCTTATCTGGCGGGGGATGCTCGAGGGCATTCCGCGCGCCAAAGACCGGTTGAGCAAGCTGGTCGATGCCGACGGCAACCCGCCCCTGTTCACCTGGTGTCTGCGCGCCGACAAGCAGGTCAAGATGGCGCATGGCTCCTATGCCTACGTCATGGAAGAACATCACGAGCACCTGCTCGACCTGGAACGGTCCGGCGATGAGTTGGCGTGGCACCCGCATTTCTGGCAGTACGATGAAGCGCGCAATATCTGGTATCAGGAGTTCCGTGATATCGACTGGCAGCTGGATATGCTCGAACAAGCGCACGCGGCCTTTGAACAGGCATTGCCGGGGAGGATTAAGTCGGCCCGGATGGGCTGGATATATCACAACGACCGGACATTCCAGAAGCTGGCCGAGCTTGGCGTGAGAACCGAATTCTCGGCTCTGCCCGGGCATCGGATCGACCCCGGCAAACAGACCGGCCCCAACGCCAATTTCTTCGACTGGTCGGTGACGCCAAACCGGCCGTACTACGCGTCGATCGAGGATTACCGACGGGAGCCCCGTGATGGTGAAGGGCGGGTCGGGATGCTCGAGGCGCCGGTGTTTGTATCGGAGTCGTTTTTCTGGGGCGCCTTCCGGGGGTTCGTGCTGGCGCGGAAGATGAAAGCGCCCGGACAGATCTGGCTGTCGTTGCGTTTCCCGACCTACTGGATCAGCATCACGGGCAAACCGGTGCTCTTCTCGCCGGTGCTCAATCAGGCTCGCAAACGGCTGCTCAAGGAAGGTCGTGTCTTTTTTGTCACGTACTTCCATCCCGATGAGTTGCTGGATACCGGTTCGGCCATCTATTCGTTGCCGAACATGGAGCAGAACCTGTCCGACCTGCTTGCTCTGGCCGAGCGCGAAGACGCGACCCTGCATTATCTTCGGGCCGGTGACCTGCCCGGGCTGATCGGACCGGCCAACCGGTAAGACTCAGAATCCGCTTGTACGATCCGCGTTTCCCGGTTACTATTACGGGCGTCGCCGCTTGTTGGCTAACCCGCTTGTCGGGAACAAGTTGACGACTTGTCGGTATGCCTGATACAGCCGGGCCCGACCGGCTTCAAGCAGTCCGGCCGGGCAACCGATCATCTGTAGTACGGAACGCCGACAAACAGAAGCCAAGATAATGCACGAAAACATGTTAGCCGACCGATAGCGCCGCTGGAGGACAGTCCCCATGGAAAACACCGAGAAGCTTCGGCAGGTCTTCGCCGAATCACTCGAAATCGACAAAAACAAGGTGGTCGACTCGCTTGAATACAACTCTATCCCGGAATGGGATTCGGTCGCCCATATGTCACTGGTGGCGGCTATCGACAGCGCCTTCGATATCATGCTCGATACCGACGACGTGATCGATATGAGTTCGTTCGGCGAAGCCAAAAAGATCCTGGCCAAATACGACGTGGAATTCTGAGATGCTCGAGGGGAAGTTCGCACTGGTCACCGGTTGTACGCGAGGCATCGGCCGCGCTATTGTCGAAACCTTCGCGCGCAACGGCGCGAATATTCTGGCCAACGGCCGTACTGAGGGATCGCTCGATGATCTCTGTACCGGCCTGGCCAAAGAACACGGTATCACGGCCGAGCCGGTCTATTTCGATGTGTCCGATCCGGCTGCAGTGAAGAGCGGTTTTCAGAAGATTCTCAAGATCACCAAGCAGCTCGATGTCGCGGTCAACAATGCCGGTGTGCTCGACAACAACCTGCTCGGCATGGTCAATCCGAAAACCGTGCAGGAGGTGTTTGCGATTAATGCCTTTGGCACGATCTATGTCATGCAGTACGCCGCACGGTTGATGATGAAACAGAAGCAGGGTTCGATAATCAATCTCAGTTCGATTGTCGGAATCAACGGCAATGAGGGTCAGGTAGTGTACAGCGGCAGTAAAGCGGCCATCGTTGGTATCACGCGCTCGGCGTCGAAAGAACTGGCGCCGGCGAATATCCGGGTCAATGCCATCGCGCCGGGCTTCATCGATACCGACATGGTGCGGACCCTGTCCGAGGAGAAGTTCCAGGAGCGGATGGATTCGATCAAGATGCGCCGAATCGGGACTCCGGAAGAAATCGCCGACTGCGCCCTCTTTTTGGCGTCGGATCAGTCCCGCTACGTGACCGGGCAGATTATCGGTGTCGACGGGGGAATGCTGATTTGAGTTTCTTTGCCGAACTCGAGCATTTCAGCGCCAACACCGCCGCCATCGATGCCCACGGCACGCCGTACCGCTACGGCGAGCTGGTCGATGCCGCCGATACGTTCGGCCGTGCCCTGCAGACCGATCGCAAGAGTCTTGTATTCATCCTCTGCCGTAACAACATCGAGACGCTGGCCGGTTACCTGGGCACGCTTCGCGCCGGCCACACCGGCGTCCTGCTGGCGGCCAATACCGACCGGGGGCTGATGGCCAATCTGCTCGAACTGTATCGCCCTGACTTCATCTGGGGACCGTCCGACCGTGGTGGCGATGCCCGTTTCACATGGAAGGGTTACGCTCTCTCGGCCGGTCCGAGTCCGCGCGAGGAGGCGATTCATCCCGAGCTGGCGCTGCTGTTGTCAACCTCGGGCAGTACCGGCAGCCCGAAGATGGTGCGGTTGACGGCAGCCAATCTTGAAGCGAATGCACAGTCAATCGCCGAGTACCTGGCGCTTGACGAGACCGAGCGGCCGATCACATCGCTGCCGATGAACTACTCGTACGGTCTCTCGGTAGTCAACTCGCATCTCAAAGTCGGCGCCACGCTGCTGTTGACGGACGCCTCAATAATCACCCGACCGTTCTGGACTGCTTTCAATGACCTCAAGGCGACGTCATTTGCCGGCGTGCCGTACACCTATGAGATGCTTCGGCGGATCAAGTTCTTCACGATGGACCTGCCCGGTCTGCGCACGATGACCCAGGCAGGCGGCAAGTTGACTCCCGAGTTCGCGAGAGAGTTTGCCGAATATGCGGCCGCCAACCAACTGCGCTTTTTCATCATGTACGGCCAGACCGAAGCCACCGCGCGGATATCCTACGTACCGCCGGAGCAGGCGGTCGAAAAGCACCGCAGTATCGGAGTCGCAATCCCCCGGGGAGAACTTCGCCTGATCGATGGTGACGGCAACCCGATCACGCAGCCGGGGGTCGATGGCGAGCTGGTCTATACCGGCCCGAATGTCATGCTCGGTTACGCGCAATCATCGGCGGATCTGGTCAAAGGCAACGAACTCAACGGCGAGTTACACACCGGTGATATAGCACGATTTGACGACGACGGTTTCTACTACGTCACCGGTCGGAAGAAGCGATTCATCAAGATATTCGGCAACCGGGTCAATCTCGATGAGATCGAGCACTACCTCAAGGGCCGCGGCTACGTGTCGGTCTGCGGCGGTCGGGATGATCTGCTGTGTGTCGCCACCACCGAGCCCGGTAAAGTCGACGAAATCAAAAAGCTCGTGACCGCCACCTACGGATTCCACCACACTGCCGTGCGCGTTGCCGAGGTAGCCGAGATTCTCAAGAGCGCCTCGGGCAAGATTCAGTATGAACGGATTTTCGAGGGGATGCTGGACTGATGGCACTCGATGACGTCCTTGCCACCGGGCCGTACAGCCTGTCGCACGATGACAAGCAGCAACTGCTGGTCGAGCATCTCAACCGGCTGACTCAGCATCATGCCGAGCAGTGCGATCCATACCGGCGTATTCTGCAGGCGTACGGCAAGGACAAGCAGGTCTGGGATCGGGTCGAAGATGTGCCGTTTCTGCCGATCAGCCTGTTCAAGGAATTCGCGCTGAAGAGTATTCCCGATGATGCCGTGGTCAAGACGCTGACATCATCCGGTACGACCGGACAAAAGGTCAGCCGCATCTTCCTCGACAAGGAAACCTCGCGCTACCAGACCAAGGCCCTGGCGGCCATTATGCAGGATTTCATCGGCGGCAAACGCCTGCCGATGCTGATACTGGACACGCAGAACGTGATAAAGGACCGTCGCCTCTTCTCCGCCCGTGGCGCCGGTATTCTGGGACTGTCGAATTTCGGGCGTGACCACCTGTATGTTCTCGACAACGACATGCAGCTTCGCGCCGATGAACTGAAGGAATTCCTGGCCACACACCGCGACACCGACATCCTTCTCTTCGGCTTCACGTTTATGGTCTGGAAGCATTTCTATCAAGAGATCAAACGGCTCGGGCTGGATATCGATCTCGCGCGCGGCGTATTGATCCACAGCGGCGGCTGGAAGAAGCTTACCGACGAGGCAGTCGACAACGCGTCGTTCAAGAAAGCGCTCAATCACCTGTGCGGGCTCGAGCGCATTCACAATTTCTACGGCATGGTCGAGCAGATCGGCTCGATCTACATGGAGGGCGACACCGGCTGTTTCCAGACACCGATCTTCTCCGATATCATCATCCGCGACCCGATCGACTGGTCGGTTTTGCCGGCCGGCCGGGAGGGAATAATCGAACTGGTGTCGATCCTGCCGCACAGTTATCCCGGTCACGTGTTGTTGACCGAGGACCTGGGGCGGGTAATTGGCGAGGACGATTCGCCCGATGGCCGCCAGGGGAAGTACTTCGAAGTGCTTGGTCGTGTGCCCAAAGCGGAGATCCGCGGCTGCAGCGACACCTATGCCGAGGAGGTCAGCGAAGGTGCGGTATAAGACGATCGCTCCCCGCGAAGCCGATGAGGCCGTGCTGCTCGCCTCGCGCGTGCTGCCGCCGTTCTCCGACGAGGTGCTGGCGTTTGTCGATGATCTTTCCAATGCGATCCTGCAGACGAAGCGTTTCAAGCAGTATCCCGAAGTCATGGCGATGGCGTTCTGGATGCGCCGGGCCAATATTCTCGATCTGAAAAAGCAGTTCGAGCAGAAACGCGGCGAGCGGACCTGGCTCGGGCGAGGGATCGTCTTTCATATCGCGCCATCGAATGTCGACACCATCTTTGTTTATTCCTGGTTTCTGTCGATGCTGGTCGGAAATAGGAATATCGTGCGCGTGTCGAGCGCAACAAACGAGCAGCTCGAGGCGCTGGTCGAGGTGATTAACGATGTCGCGGCCGACCCGAAGCATACCGAGGTGCGCAGCCGCTTCATGATTGTCCAGTACGAGCATAACGACGAAATCACCGGTCACTTCTCGGCCACGTGTCACACCCGGGTGATCTGGGGTGGTGATGAGACGATCCGGCGCATCCGGGCGATCCCGCTCGGCCCGGCCGCGACCGAGATGGTGTTCGCCGACAAATTCTCATTCGCCGTGATCGGCGCCTCGGCCTTTCTCGAAGAAGAAAAGCCCAGCCGCGTCATTGAACGTTTTTACAACGATGCCTACTGGTTCAACCAGAACGCCTGTTCCTCGCCCCGGCTGGTTGTCTGGGTCGGTAACGACGACGAAGTTGCCCGGGCGCGCGAGAGCTTCTGGGCGGCGCTGGAAGAACTGGCCGACAAACGTCGGTTGAACTACGCACCGGCGGTGGCGATGAACAAGTTGATTGCCGAATGTGCCGTGGCGATCAACGCCACCGACACGGTGACAGTCGAACCGCACCGCACCAGCTTCGTCAACCGGGTGCTGCTTTCCAATGCCGATGATCTCAACCGGGAGTTGCAGTGCGGTGGCGGGCTGTTTTACGAGATGATCATCCCGTCGCTGGACAGGCTGGCGGAGATTGTCGATCCGAAGGACCAGACGATTGTCAGCTACGGTATCGACCGGGCGGCGTTTGACCAGTTTGTCAACGGTTACCGGCCGCAGGGAATCAACCGGATCGTGCCGTTCGGCGAGGCGCTGACCTTTTCGGCGGTCTGGGACGGCTACGACCTGCTTCGCGAGTTCTGCCGCGATGTCGATATCACGGTGCGCTGAGCGGGTTGGGCGAAAGAATGTGATCGATTCATGCTGAGAGAATTTCAGGAAAGCGACTATCCGGCGGTCCTCGAGTTTCTCGACCGCTGGAACCCGGACCACCCGGAACTCGGCGAGGGCGACATCCTCCGCTGGCAGCACTGCTACAAGTGGGTGTCGGAGTACAAGGGTCAGATCGTTGGCTTCATCGTGCAAATACCGCACATCTTTCGGTATGGAGAGCCCAGCGGACAACGCGGTGAAGAAAGGATCGGCTGGGGGGTTACGCTCGTGCTCGACATGTCGGAAGACTTCAAGAATGCCTCGCTTCGCCGGTCAGCCTGGGCCAATGAGCTGCTTACCGCTGTTGAGAAAAACCCACCCTGGCAGTTCTCCGGAATAGCCATGGTTGGCGATATTGAGCGGGTTTACGCTCGGCGCGGATTGACCATTCGTCCCGACTGCGCCATGATGTACGCTCGCTTTCTGCGTCCGCGTAAGAACCTCGCTTACCTTGGAAAAAGTTCGCTCCTGGCGCCGGGGATCGGCGTCCTGAACGCACTTCGACCGGCGCCGCGCGCCGATGTGAGACAGCTGGGACTGCGGCAAATCGACGAATTCGATGCGAGCGATGATGCCCGCTGGGACGCCCTGCTGAACCGGGCACACGAGCTGTACGGTGTTCGTGACGCAGCCTTCCTGAACTACAAACTCAGCCAGCCGAACCGCGACTATCACGTATTGGTGCACCCGGATGGAGGTTACATTATCTACCGACTTGCGCAACATCGCACCAAAGACATGAAGCTGGTGAAAGTGTGTGACCTGACCGGCACGAAAGAAACAAAGCTCGACTTACTCAGACCGGCCATGCAATTCGCGTACGACACCAACGCCTATGGTATCGTTGCGGTCGGTGGTGTCGAGGAACACGATGTCTACCGCCGGGCCGGTCTCTGGATATCGCGCAGGTACAATCTCGCCCTGCCCCCACATATCACCGCCCGCATGCGAGTAACCTTCTTCGACGGCGACCTCGACAATCTGTGGTAGGCGATGGTACTTCCTGAAGAGAATATGCAGCCTGACGGAACTGCGGCGGAGACGAACCAACGTTCGTCCACGTTCCGCACGATAGTCAAGCAACTTATCAAGCTCGTACTGACTGCAGTGGTGGTCTACTTCGCGGGCAAGCAGGTTGTCCAGCACTGGAGTGAAGTCAAAGACTATCCGTGGGATATCGATCCCGTACTTATCGCGATCTCCTTTGTGTTCCACATCATCACCTTCGGCATCTTCTCCAAAACGTGGTGTCTGCTCATGCCGGCGTTCGGCCATCAGGTGCCGCTTCGCTACGGATTCAAGATTGCGTACATCGCCAATCTCGGCCGCTATATCCCGGGAAAGATTTGGCCGATTATCGGACAGATCTACTTGCTCAACAAGATCGGCATTGGAAAAAAGACCGCCTTTGTGTCGTGGATGGTTGCGATGTTCTACGGCATTCCGTCGGCGTTCATGGCGTCGGTACTCACTATCCAGTTGTACCCGGTGATGGCGGAAGAGTCATTGGGAACGGAGATCAGTGTCGCTCCTACCCTGCTGCTGGCCGTCGCACTGGCGGTTGCGGCCGTGTCGATCCTGTTGCCGGGACAAGTGATTCGCTTCTCAAATTTCCTGCTCAAGCGCGTGAAGCGCGCACCGATGGAATTTGACCTGACACCCAGCATCGGACTGCAGGTCTATTTGGGGTACTTCTTCAGCTGGATCGCGTATGGTGTATCGTTCTATACCTTTCTTCACGGTATAATGGACTCGCCACCGGTTCCCACCCTGGCGGGAATGGGCTCATTTGTCGTGGCATACCTGATCGGCTACCTTGCGATATTCGCGCCCGGTGGGATTGGCGCTCGCGAACTGGTCCTGACCGGCGTGTTGTCTCCCTTCATCGGGCCGATCGCAGCAGGTGTCGCAGTCGCCGCGCGCCTGTGGAATCTGCTGGCTGAGGCACTCGCCGCGATAATCGCGCTTGTTATCCCGATGCGCGGTAACGAATCGTAAGGGTGAGATAGCTAACTCGGTTGCTCACCTGGGTGAGTCTTACGGCTTGGAGCAAGTAAAAACAGATTGACCGGTCTATGAATCCGCGGTAACTTGGGATAGTATAGGAATCACCGAAAGTAACCCTCTAATATCGGGGTGGAGGCCAATCTCATGAGTACTTCCTGTCGTCGTGCCGGCACGGGCTTAGTGCGCCTGGCAGCAGTTTCGGTTCTTGCGTTTTGCTTGCTTGGAGCTGCCGTTGTTCAGAGTCAACCGGCGTTTGATTCCGTAGTAAATGTCGTCCAGTGGACAGCCGCAGAGGGCGGCAACGGCCACTGGTATGCCCTCTTCAAACATCGTATGCCCTGGACGGCCGCCGATTCGGCTGTTGCCACCATGGAATGGGGCGGCCTGCCGGTATACCTGGCGACAGTGACGTCGTCCAGCGAGAACACGTTTGTCTATCAGAACGTCCTGCAAGGGCCGGACACCACCGTCCCCGCCGATAAGCAGGTCTACCTCGGCGCCGAATACGAGTTTGACTGGGCATGGCTGACCGGAGAACCATTTGATTTCAGCAACTGGGCTGTGGGTGAACCCAACAACCTCGGCATAGAAACCGGCATCGCCATCCGATCGGCTGGCGGTCAGTGGAACAATATCTACACTCTGGGATCACCCGGCAGTGTTCACCAGGAGTGGTCGGTCGTGGAATGGGGCGCCCCGGATTCGACCTTCCAGCCTGACAGCCTTTTCAACGTAGTCCAGTGGCCCGCATCCGAAGGGGGCAATGACCACTGGTATGCAGTCTTCCCCGAACGCGTATCCTGGGAGACAGCCCGCACAATCGCCGAGTCATTTGAACTGGACACATTGTCAGGCTATCTAGCCACGGTGACGTCTCCCGAAGAGAACCAGTTCATCCTGAATTACGTTCTCGATAGCCTCGATGCCATCGGTTCTCCCGGCCAGCTCTACTTAGGGGGAATGTACGATGAGGGCGATTGGCTGTGGGTAACCGATGAAGCGTTTGAGTATTCACAGTGGGCCGCCGGCGAACCGAACAATGTTGGAACGGAGAACGCGATCGCGATGCGCACCAGCAGTGGCTATTGGAACAACGTTATTCCCAACGGAGCTCCGGGAAGCGTGCATCTCGAATGGTCGATCATTGAATTTGGCTCTGTCGATACAACGAGCCAGGAACTGGACAGCCTGATCCATCTGGTGCAGTGGCCTATCGCCGAAGGGGGTAATGATCACTGGTACGCGGTCTACCCTGAACGGGTCCCGTGGCAGACGGCCCGGCAGTTAGCCGAGACCTTCGAACATGACACGTTGACCGGCTATCTGGCAACCATCACCTCGGAGACGGAAAATCAGTTTGTCTTCGACCACGTGCTTGGAGGTCTCGACTCATTGGGGTCGCCCTTCCAACTATATCTCGGTGGCCAGTATGACTTCAGTGAGTGGCAGTGGCTGTCCGGAGAAGGTTGGGATTACGAGAACTGGGCGCTGGGTGAACCAAACAACCTGGGACTCGAGAACGCCATGGCCATGCGATTCACGGACGGTGAGTGGAATAACGTTGTCGCCAACGGAGATCCCGGGAGTGTTCATCGGGAATGGTCAGTCATAGAATTCGGGACTCCGGGAACGACCCCCGAACCGCTCGACAGTCTGGTTCACCTGGTAGAGTGGAGCGAAACAGAAGGCGGCAACGGACATTGGTATGCAGTATTCCCGTACCGGGAGCCGTGGGAGACAGCCGAGGCTATCGCAGCGACCTTCACGTTGGACACCATGTCAGGATATCTCGCAACTGTAAATTCTCTCGAGGAAAACCAGTTCATTTACGATGCGGTTCTCAGCGGCCTGGATACACTCGGCTCCCCGTGGCAGTTATATCTTGGTGGTGCACATCACCTGGATCAATGGTACTGGCTGACAAACGAGCCGTTCATCTTCACACACTGGGCCAGTGGTGAACCAAACAATATTGGAGTTGAGACCGCGATGGCTATGCGGTTCGGCGATGGTTTCTGGAACAATGTCCGACCAACCGATGCCAGCGGTAGTATTCACCGGGAGTGGTCGATCATCGAATTCGGGACTGCCGACACAACCGTAACACCACCTGACAGCCTGTACAATCTGGTCCAGTGGCCCGAAGCCGAAGGCGGCAACGGACACTGGTATGCGGTTTTTCCGGAGAGAATGCCCTGGGAAACGGCCCGGGATGTTGTCACCTCTTTCGTGGTGGACACCATGTCCGGCTACCTGGCGACGGTGACATCTCCCGAGGAGAACCAGTTCATCTTCAATGTGCTGTTTGACGGATTGGAAGTGCTTGGTTCTCCCTACCAGTTGTATCTGGGCGGCACCTACGAGAATGGGGCGTGGCAGTGGTTGAGTGGGGAGGCATTCAGCTACTCACGCTGGAACAGTGGCGAGCCGAACAATACCGGCATTGAGACGGCTCTGGCGATGCGATTCGCCGATGGTTTCTGGAACAACGTGATGCCGAACGACGCGACGGGGAGTATTCACCAGGAGTGGTCCGTTGTTGAGTTCGGCACACCGGACTCCACCTCACAACCTACGGACTCTCTGATCAATCTGGTACAGTGGAGTGCCGCTGTAGGTGGCAATGACCACTGGTATGCCGTCTTGCCGCACACTGTTTCCTGGATCGATGCGTACTCGCTTGCGACTACGTTTTCTCAAGGAAACGACAGCGGCTATTTGGCATCGGTTACCTCACCGGAAGAGAACCAGTTCATCCTGACTCAGGTTATCGACGGTATCAGCCAGCCCGGAGCAGTTAACCAGTTCTACCTGGGAGGAGCGTACATCTCCGAGTGGCAATGGATGACCGACGAGCCGTTCGACTACACCAACTGGGCATCGGGCGAACCTACCAATGTACATGTCGAAAAGGGTCTGGCCATGCTGGCATCATCCGGAGAGTGGAACAACGTGGTTAACAATGATTATGGTGATCCCATCCACCGGCAGTGGTCGGTGATCGAGTTCGGCTCGGTATCTGCACCACCTATCGATTCCATCATTAGCTTGACGCAGTGGCCGGTGTCCGAAGGTGGCAACGACCACTGGTATGCCGTGCTGGCCATCGTGCAGCCGTGGGTGGAGGCACGGGACGCAGCGGAACAGATCGAGTTGCTCGGCGTGCCCGGAATGTTGGCGAGCATCACGTCGCAGGCGGAGAACGACTTCATTCGCGACAACATCATCGCCAATCTCATACCGCCAACCGAGCTCGATCAATTCTATCTTGGTGGTCGTTTCGATGATGCTGACCTGCAATGGTGGTGGCTGAGTGGTGAGGCGTTCTCGTATCAGAATTGGGCTGATGGCGAGCCGTCGTTCTCTTCCTTTGAGTCCGCGCTGGCTATGTGGGGCCCCACCAACACACAGCCAAATCGCCTGCCCGGCACCTGGAACGATGTTCAGCCGACCGATGTCGGTGGCTCTGTACATCGTCAATGGGCTGTTGTCGAGTGGAATCCGGGCGAGCAAGCCGTCATGGGCAATACAAATAGCGACCCACAGGGGGCAGTCGATCTCGCCGACGTTCTGTATCTGGCCAACGCCTTGTTCCTCGAAGGCCCCTCGCCGAGCGAGCCGGCGCTCTGCAATGTAGACGGCGATCCAGAGTGCAACGTTGATCTGAAGGATCTAATCTACCTGGTCAACGCGCTCTATCTCGGAGGTCCGGAAGCCGCGTCGTGTTATCCCCATTGTGTGAGGTAGCACGAAGACAGCTATATAACATACCAGACCGGCTCCGGCGACGGGGCCGGTTTCTTTTTCGGCGACGTCAGGACTCCAGGTGCTGCTTCAGCCGGTCGAGCACGTAGCCCCAGGCCGAATCGAAGTAGTCGTACACCTCCTGCCACGCCGGCGTGTCGCCCCAGCCGAGATGGGTCAGGCGGACCGTGACCGATCCTTCCACCGCCGCCTCGAATTGCACCACCACCCAGGTGTAGGTATACCGGCGATCGTCGAATCTCGGCGGCGCATTCCATTCAAACGACATCATCTCCATCGGCAGCACACTCAACACCCGGCAGCCGTTGCCGCCTTCCTGGCCGGGCGGTGCACTCAGGTCGAACAACCACTCGTAGGCGCCGCCGGGGCGAAGCTCGATATTGGCTTTCGGGGCGATGAAGCTCTCGACACCCTCCGCAGTCGTCCAGCAACGCCAGACTTCGTCGAGTGTCGCAGCGACCGTCACTTCCTTCACCAGCTTCCTGTCACCACGGACTTCGACATAACGCCAGGCCGGCACCGTCGAGGCCTGCAGCGAAGCAACCATGGGGTGCATGTCATACGTATGCACACCCTGCACGATCGAGGGTTCGTTCGCCATGATACGGTCGGCTTCCTCTCTCGAAGCAACCTCGAGCACGATCAGCCCGAACTGATCGAAGACCGGCCCGGCCATCAGCACCTTGCCGCGTTTGGTCAGGTCCTTGAGATACACGAAATGTTCCGACATCACCCGCAGTTCGTCATCGGTCATGTCGTTCGGCCAGCCCTCGCGGGTACCGAGCAGCTTGACCAGGTAGTGCTCCGGTCTCTTATCTGTCACGGTTGGTTCCTCGTTTTGCGCCCGGGCCGTGTCGGCGCCGGTCGGTCCGAACAATACGACGACCAGGATAGTCGCGCATACCATCCTCAGATACGTATGCAGGTAGTTCACTGATGCATCTCCTCGCGATTGTGTCCGTAGTCCTGTGATGTTCGCTGTCAATATGGATAGAAAATGTAGAACAGGAGCGACAGGCCGCCCAGCACCCACATCCCGGCCGGCACCTGCCGCACTTTGCCGGCAAAGAGTTTCACGATCGGGTAGGTCACGAAGCCGGCGGTAATGCCGATCCCGAGATTGTAGGTGAAACTCATCAGCAAGATCACGGCAAAGGCCGGGATCGATTCGGAGAGGTCGCCGAAGTCAAGCCGTGCGATCGGCGGCAACATGAGCAGGCCCACCACGATCAAGGCAGGTCCGTACGCCTGCCCCGGCACGGCGGTCAAGAACGGCGAGAAAAACAGCGCGGCCATAAACAGCAGGGCAGTCACTACTGAAGCCAGGCCGCTTCGCGCCCCGGCCTGAATACCGGTGGCCGATTCGATAAACACGCCGGCGGTCGTGGTGCCCAGAAGCGAGGCGACGATGGTCGCGCTCGAGTCACACAGCATCGGCTTGCCGATATCCGGCAGATGTCCGTGTTCATCGACAAAACCCGCCTTGTAGGCCAATCCAAGCAGGGTGCCGGTAGTGTCCACAAAATCCATCACCAGCACGGTGAGGATCACCGAGAAGAACCCCCAGGTAAACGCCGCGCCAATATCGAGCTGCAGCAGGATCGGGCTCAGGTCGGGCGGCAGGCTGACGATCCGCTCGGGCGGTTCGGCGACACCGGTGATAAACGAGATGATGGTGATGGCGACAATACTGATCAGCAGCGCGCCAAGCACCTTGCGGATCAGCAGCAGGCTCATCAGCAGGAAGCCGACAATTGCCAGCAGCACCGAGGCGTCGCCGAAATCTCCCACATGCACCGGCGCCCCGGGCGTACCCAGGGTCACCATGCCGGTCTCGTTGAGACCGATAAACGCCAGGAAGAGACCGATACCGACCGCGAAGGAGATCTTCAACGACTCCGGAATCGCTTTGGCCAGCCAGGTGCGCACGCCAATGACACTGACAATCGTAAACAGCACGCCACCGATGAAGATCGCCCCCAGCGCGGTTTGCCACGAATAGCCCAGCACCTGCACGACGGTGAAAGCAATAAAGGCGTTTTCACCCATGTACGGGGCGATTGCAAACGGGCGGCGGGCGTACACACCCATCATCATGGTGCCGTAGAAAGCGGTCAGGATAGTCGCTACCATCGATGGTCCCAGCGGTATCCCGGCCGCTTCGAGCACTTTGGGATTGACGATGATGATATACGCCATCGTCAGGAAAGTCGTCGCACCGCCGATCAGTTCGTTGCGGAAGGTCGTGTGGCGTTGATCGAAACGGAAATAGCGGGCCAGTGCGGTCAGCATGAAGCGCCTCTCTCCTCGTTGATCGGGTGCAATCTACACGATCCTCACGGCCTTGTCACCGGTAAACTGGGTGATCGTGGTTGATGCGAAAGGGTTGTGCGATCGGGATCGATTGGCTATCCTATAGCGCCGCTCAGCACGAACGGGCTTTCCCTGCAATATGCGTTGGCATCGATAGATCCATGCTTGACCTGCTGATTGTTCTCATATTTGTCGTCTATGCCGTCTCGGCCGGCTTCCGGGCCCGCCGGAAAGCATCGCAAAACCTGCAGGAATACTTCCTTGCCGGTAAGACCTTGAAGGGCTGGCAAGCCGGTTTCTCGATGGCTGCGACGCAGTTTGCCGCCGACACACCGCTGCTGGTGACCGGCCTGATCGCCACCGGCGGCATCTTCCTGCTCTGGCGGCTCTGGATCTACGGCCTGGCATTCCTGATGATGGCCTTTATTTTCGCCGCCTGCTGGCGACGCTCCGGGGTGCTTACCGACGCCGAACTGACCGAAATCCGCTACTCCGGCAAACCGGTTCTGGCATTGCGCGTGCTCAAGGCGGTCTACTACGGCACGGTAATCAACTGCACCGTGATGGCGATGGTGCTGGTGGCGGCGATGCGGATCGCCGAAGTCTTCCTGCCCTGGCACGAGTGGCTCCCTGAAGGTATCTACAGCGCCGTAACCGGGCTGGTCACCGTCACCGGGTTACACCTCGGGGAAAGCGCGCTCGGCCTGCCGGACACGATCGCCACCGCCAACAACCTCATAAGTATCGTGCTGATTCTCGGGTTTACCGCCCTCTACTCGATGACCGGGGGGCTTCGCTCGGTCGTTGCGACCGACGTGGCCCAATTCAGCCTGGCAATGGTCGGGACACTGATCTATGCGATTATAGTCGTAGTCAAAGTGGGTGGACTGGGCGCCATGACCGATCGGATCGCCGAGCTGTACGGTCGCGCTGCCGCCGGCGATATGCTGTCGTTTTCACCAACCGGCGGTGAGGCGCTGCTGCCGTTCCTGATCATCATCGGCCTGCAATGGTTCTACCAGATGAACTCCGATGGCACCGGTTATCTGGCCCAGCGATCAATGGGATGTCGAACCGATCGCGATGCGCGTGTGGCCGGCGTGTTGTTTGCCTGGCTGCAGATTCTGTTGCGAAGCCTC
>WJMS01000107.1 GCA_014727815.1 candidate division GN15 bacterium | reverse complement strand
CGTGCCGTTGAGCTGACGGTCGAGCAGGTAGAGCCGTTCGCCGGTTTCCTTCACCCGCTTGAGCAGGTGCTGCAGCAGCAGGCCCTCGTTGAGCGTCGAGGCAACCTCGGCGACGAAGATCGAGTAGCGCGCTTTCGGGTACGGCTGCGTCGTGTTGGCCATGTGCGAGTGCATGGCGTGTCCCATCTCGTGCGCCAGGGTAAACATGCTCTCGGCGGTGTCGTTGTAGTTCATCAGCACGAACGGATGCGTATTGACATTGTCGCCGTAGCTGTAGGCGCCGCCGCCCTTGCCCTGCGTCTCGTAGACATCCACCCACCGCGATTTCATCGCCCGCTCCAGCACCTCGCGATACGTCTGGCCGAGCGGCCCGATCGATTCGAGCAGGTGCGCCACCGCCTGCTCATACTTCACCTCGAGATCATACTCGGGGAACAGCGGGCAGAGCATGTCGTACGGATAGATGTCATCGAGCTTGAGGATCTTCTTGCGCAGCGCGGTATAATTGTGCAGCGCCTTGAGGTTCTTTTCGGTCGTATCGAGCAGCTGGTGGTAGACCGACAGCGGGATATTGTCGCCGTCAAGCGCGCTGTGCAGTGCGTTTTCGTAACGACGGACCCGGGCGTAGAAGATATCCTGGTTGACCGAGGTCGACAGCGAGGCCGAGAGCGTGTTGACATGAGCGCGATAACTCGAGTAAAAGGCCTCATTGGCGTCACGGCGGACCCGGCGGTCTTTTGAGTCGAGAAACTTGGCGTAGCGCTGCTTGGTCAACTGGACCTGGTTGCCGTTTTCATCGAGAATCGACGGATACGTGATATCGGCGTCATCGAGCATCGCGAAGATATTGTCCGGCCCGCGCGACACCACCGACATCATCGCCATCACTTCCTCGACCTCGCCGGAGCGGATGTGCTTCTTCGAACGAAGCAGCTCCTTGATATAGAAATCGTAGACATCGGTCTGCGGGAACTGGTCAGCCATGCCGCGAAGCTGCGCCTCATCGATCGCCAGCAGTTCCGGCTCAACAAATGAATATGCCGCGCCCGCGTGCGACCCGAGCATCGCCACCCGCTCGGTCATCTCCTGGTACTTCGAGACCCGGTTGTCGAGATCCTTGTTCAGGTATGCATACTGGAACAGCGATGAAAGCGTTTGCTGCAGCGTGGAGCGACTCTGCAAACAGTCCCACAGGACCCGGGCGGACTCGGCCAGACGACCGCGAAACGACTCGGCCTGCTCGATCAACTCCCGGGCTTTGCCGAAATCGGCCTCCCAGGCGTCATCGGTGGCATAGATATCGGCCAGGTTCCATTTGTGCTGTTCGTCGATATCCTGTCGCTGGGGAATAGTGTCGGTCTGGGTCGTGTCAGTGGCCATGGCAATCCTCTCGCGCTGTCGGGTTCCTACTGCCTAATGATGGTAAAATGCGCCGGCTTATGCAAGAGTATCCCGACCGGTCAAGTGCGATTGCCGGGTACTAAGGCTGCTTCGGTCCGAGAGGTCTTGTCCGCCGAAGGCGGATATGACCTGCCCGTCTCGTCACCGCCAGTACCGCGCCATGATCTCATCGGCCCACTTCGGCTGCAACAACGGCTTGCGCGGCAAAAAGCCGTTTAGCAGCGGCTTGATATCAATCACCGGAGTGCCGTCGATAGCATCAAGCCCCTCCACGTGCAGCGTGCGGCCCTCCCGCTTGATCAGCTTCACGACCGACAGGCCAAGGTGGTTGGGACGGTTTTTTCCGCGACGGGCAAACACCCCGACTTTCGGCCAGTCCGGGTTATTGCGCGGATGTCTCAGGCCGGGTTCAACTTTGTCTGGGTCAGCCTTGTGGAAATAGAAGAGTATCTCCAGATGCGAAAACTCGTCGAGTCCGGTCAGTGACTCTTCCGGCATGGCGTCATCAAGCGTGATCGTCGCCGCTTCGGCATCCCAGTTATCATCGGATGGTTCCACCCGGGTTGAACCGACCCAGGCGACCGGGGTAATAGTAAACATGAACACTCCTGCTTTTGTCGTTGCCGATTTCGTGGGGACAATATAGGGATGTCGAGAGAGAGGTAAAGGCGTGTCTGACGGCGATCGAGTCTTACGCCGTGTGATCTGCGATCCGTTGTTCGAGAAAGCGCCGTTCCGGCGCAGAACCGGTAAGCGACAGGGCGGTGCGGTAGCTGTCCAGCGCATTGGTTGATTGCCCCAGCCGGGTCAGCAACTCCGCGCGGGTGGCATGGTACAGGTAGTAGCCCTCCAGCTTCGGCTCACCGGCCAGGCGATCGAGTTCTTCCAGTCCCCGTTCGGCCCCCCGAAGTTCAGCGACGGCTACGGCCCGGTTGAGCATGATCACCGGCGAGCTATCCTGCTGTGCGAGAAGCTCATAATACGCCAAGATCTGCTCCCAGTCAGTCTTCTCATAGCTCGGCGCTGCCATATGGCAGGCGGCAATACCGGCTTCCAGATGGTAGCGCGTCACGCGCTCACCGTCGGCAGCGCGCTCAAGATAGTGCATCCCCCGGGCAATCAACTGCCGGTCCCAGCGCGCGCGGTCCTGATCGGCCAGCAGCACGAGGTTACCATCGGCATCAACCCGGGCCGGCAGACGTGCCGCCTGCAGTGACATAAGTGCTATCAGTGCAAACACATCCGGTCTGGCGCCGGCCTCGTGAGCCGCCACCGCGGCACTTAATCGGAGAGCCTCGCCGACCAGGTCAAACCGCACCAGGTTCTCCCCCTCGGTAACCGAATACCCCTCGTTGAACATCAAGTACAACGCCTGCAGCACAGAATCGAGACGAGATGTTATCTCTTTGTGCTCCAAGTTCATAAACTGCTCGTCGTGCTCCCGAAGCGTCCGCTTGGCTCGCACGATTCGTTGCGCCACAGCCGCCTCACTACTCAGAAAAGCCCGGGCGATTTCCGCCACCGAAAAGCCGCATAACAACTTAAGCACAATCATCACACGGCTGTCGGCCGGAAGCGAGGGATGACAGCAGGCAAACATCAACCGCAACTGATCGTCAGCCAGCCCGTGCGGGTCGCGATCGGAAATGGTATCTTGCAGTGAATGATACAATTGCCGTGCGATATCCGGCTGCTTCTCGGCCAGGCTTTTCTCCCGCCGGATCAAGTCCAGCGCCCGGTTGCGGGCGGCGGTGATCAGCCAGCCGCCCGGATTGTCCGGTATCCCGTTGTACGGCCAGTTCTTAAGGGCCGCGATCAGGGCATCCTGCACAACATCCTCAACCATCGCCAGCCGATCAATCCCGAATATCCGCGTCAGCACCGCCACGATATCGCCGGCAGTGTGGCGAAAAAGATGGTCGACCACCCGGTCGACCGAGTTGTGGTCCGATGTTGTCGGCGCCTCAGCCATCCTGCGTGTTGATCTCCCGCACCTGGACGGCGCCGCCATGCTCGAACGTCGGGCAGCCCTTAGCTATCTCAGCGGCCTGATCGAGGCTGTCGGCGGTGATTATGAAATAGCCGCCGATTCTCTCCCTGGTCTCAGTGAACGGGCCATCGGTGATCGAGCCGTCTTTCGCCACGAGCCGGCGCCCCTCCGGCTTGAGTTCATCGCCGGCGACCATCCGGTTCTCCGCCCGGAGCTGTTTGGCCCAGGCAATGTACTTCTCGATAGTGGCTTGCATCTGTTCGGGCGACAGCTCCGGCCAGTCGCCATCGTGAATGAGCAGCATGTACTGCGGCATGATCTTACTCCCGGATTGATATCCTGTAAATGGTTGGGGGCCTGTGCCGGCAGCTCGCGCCGACGGTTTCATAGCGATGACGATCAGCCGAAGACAAAATCGACATGAACAGGCGATTTTGTCAAGCCGACGACCCGCCCGCCACCCGTTTTGTCTTTACAAAATCACCCCCCCGGTCTAAATTGAAAGGCTATAACAAAACGGAAGGTAGCGGAGATACGCACAGACAGCTATGAAATTTGATCCCCTCAAAGAAAGCTTCTCGCTTCCCAAAGCCGAGGAGAAAATCCTGGCGTTCTGGGATGAACAGAAGGTCTTCGAACATGTCAACGAAGTTGTCGCCGATCGGCCGCACTTCGTCTTCTACGAAGGCCCGCCGACCGCCAATGGCCGCCCCGGGATTCACCATGTGATCTCCCGCACTGTCAAGGACTTGATCTGCCGGTACAAGACGATGTCCGGGTATCGGGTCGACCGCAAAGCGGGCTGGGATACCCACGGCCTGCCGGTCGAAATCGAGGTCGAAAAAGTCCTCGGGCTCGATTCCAAACAGAAGGTAATCGAGTACGGCATCGCCGAGTTCAACAAGAAGTGCCGCGAATCGGTCTTCAAGTATCTCGAGGAGTGGGATCAGATCACCCGCCGGATCGGCTACTGGCTGGATCTTGACGATGCTTACGTCACGCTCACCGATGGTTACATCGAGTCGGTCTGGCACATCCTCAAGTACCTCCATGACAAGAACCTGATCTATAGGGGACACAAGACGGTCCCGTATTGCCCGCGTTGCGGCACGGCCTTGTCGAGCCACGAGGTCGCGCAGGGGTATGAGATGGTCAAGGACCCGTCGGTCTTCGTCAAGGTGAGAGCGACCGATGATGACTACGCATACCTCGTGTGGACCACCACCCCCTGGACGCTGCCGTCAAACGCCGCCCTGGCGATGCTCGCCGATGCAACCTACGTGACAGTCGAGCATGATGGCGAGAAACTCGTCATGGCGGAGGCGCTGCTGGAGAAAGTATTCGGCGAAAAGCCGACCATACTCGAAAAACATACGGGCGCAGACTTCGCCGGCCGAACGTATCAGCCGATGTTTGACACCTTTGCCGATCACGCCGACAAGGCGTTCAAAGTCATCAACGCCGACTTCGTCACCCTCGAGGACGGCACCGGCATCGTCCACATCGCCCCCGGCTTCGGCGCCGATGACTACGAGGCGGGCAAGGTGCACGACCTGCCCGTGCTCCAGGCGATTGAGCCGAACGGTGTCTTTAAGCCGGACTCGGGCAAGTACGCCGGGATGTGGATCAAGGACGCCGACAAGGAGATCACCAAAGACCTCAAGATCGACGGCAGGCTGTTCAAGAAGGAACAGTACGAGCACAACTACCCCTTTTGCTGGCGGTGTGACTCGCCGCTGATCTATATCGCCCGCGAATCCTGGTATATCAAGACGACTGACTACCGCGACCAGCTCCTGGAAAACAACAACGCCATTAACTGGTATCCCGATGAGATTCGCTCCGGCCGGATGGCCAACTGGCTCGAGGGCAATGTCGACTGGGCGCTCTCGCGCGAGCGTTTCTGGGGCACGCCGCTGCCGATCTGGCTTTGCGATGAGCCCCGCTGCGGCAAGCAGACGGCGATCGGCTCGGTCGAGGAATTGAAAAAGCGGGCGACTGTCTCGGCCGAGAGAGTCGATGAGATCCTCAAAGAACTCGGCCTGCACCGGCCCGGTATCGATGAAATCAAGCTCACCTGCGAATGCGGCGGGACCATGACCCGGGTGCCGGAGTTGATCGATGTCTGGTTTGACTCGGGCGCCATGCCGTACGCGCAGTGGCACTACCCGTTTGAGAATACCGATGAGTTCGAACGGAAATTCCCGGCCGACTTCATTTCCGAAGCGGTCGACCAGACCCGCGGCTGGTTTTATTCATTGCTGGCGATCGCCACCATGTTCAAGGGCACCGCGCCCTTCAAGAATGTGATCGTGCTCGAGTTCATTCTCGACAAACTCGGCAAGAAGATGTCGAAACATAAGGGCAACGTGGTCAATCCGTTTGAGACGGTCGATCAGTACGGCGCCGACCCGCTGCGCTGGTACCTCGTCTCGACCTCGAATCCGTGGCTGCCGACCAAGTTTGATTTCGACGGCCTCAACGAGGTGGTGCGCAAGTACTTCGATACCCTGCGCAATACCTACTCGTTTTTCGCTATCTACGCCAATATCGACAATATCGCCGAACGCGCCGATCAGGCGGGGGAGACGGTTGATACCTTCCTCGAAAAACTCGCCGGTGAATACAACCGCTTCGACCGCTGGATCATCTCGCGCTATCACAGCACCGTCGCGGAGACAGTCCGGGCCTTCAACAACTACGACATCACCCGGGCCGTCCGCGCCATCCAGGAATTTGTGATCGAAGATCTGTCAAACTGGTATGTCCGCAACAACCGTCGTCGCTTCTGGGCCGAGGGTGACGATCCCTCGAAAATGCGCGCCTATCTGACCCTCTACCAGATGCTCGAGGGGGTGTGCCGCCTCAGCGCGCCGGTGGCGCCGTTTATCTCCGAGCTGCTCTGGACCGAACTGACCGGCCCGAACCGCCGGGCGCGCGGCCTGCCGCTGACAGTCCACGCCTGCGACTATCCGACCGTCGATGAAAGCCGGATCGATATGACCCTCGAAGAAATCATGGAGGCGGTACGGCGGATGGTCTCGATGGGCCGCGCCGCGCGCTCCCGCCATAATCTCAAAGTGCGTCAGCCGCTGGCCAAACTGCTGGTCTCGCTGACGGGGAAGATCGATCTCGACCAGCTGCTGGAGTATCTGCCGATCGTCAAAGATGAATTGAATGTGAAAGAGATCATTCCCTCCGATGAACTCGACACCTATGTGACCTACTCGGCCAAACTTAACTTCAAGAAGGCGGGGCCGAAACTCGGCGCCAAAGTGAAAGCCGTCGCGCCGAGAATCGAGCAGCTCGACAGCAACACCGTCAAGACCTTTGCGCGAACCGAGGAAATGCGAGTGACGGTGGCCGGCGAGACGGTCATGCTGACCACCGAAGAAGTCGAGGTGCGGCGGGACGAACGCCCGGGCTATGCGGTCGAATCCGAGGGGCCGGTGACGATTGCGCTGGTGACCGAGTTGACCGAAGAGCTTCGCGACGAGGGCTTCGCCCGCGAAGTCGTCAACAAGATCCAGAACATGCGCAAGAGTTCGGGGCTGGACGTCACCGACCGGATCACCGTCTACCTGCGGCCGTCCGATCGCCTCCGCGAGGCGGTCAGCCGGCACGAGGAATTTATCCGGCGGGAGACACTGGCCAATCGTATTGATTATATCGACAAAGATACCACCGATGGGGCAAAGGTGTGGAATATAAACGGCGAAGAAGCCGTTATCGCGGTTGCCAAAGCGTAATGTAGTGAGGAACTGTTACGATGGGGTATAGTGAGAAGGACCTGCGTAAGTTCGAGGAACTTCTGCTGAAGAAACGCAAAGAGTTGCTCGAAGAGATGGGCCTGTACGGGGAACGGTATGCCAGTACCGTGCGTGATTCAACCGGCGACTTGTCATCCTACTCCTATCACATGGCCGACCAGGGGACCGACAACATGGATCGCGAACTGGCCTTCATGTTTGCGTCCAAATCGGGCCGGCTGGTCTATCATATCGACATGGCCCTCAAACGGATCAAGGACGGCACTTACGGCCTGTGTCATACCTGCGGCGAGAAGATCGCCAAGGCCCGCCTGCAGGCGGTGCCGCACGCCCGCCTGTGTATCGCGTGCAAGTCCGCCGAGGAGGAGAAAAAAGCTGGCCGCTGAGAAACGAACATCGCTTCTGTGGCCGGTTCTCATTGTCCTGGTAGTGGTCGCACTCGACCAGGCGACCAAAATCTGGGCGGTTCACGCCCTGGCCGATCAACCCCCGGTGCGCGTTCTGGGCGATTTCCTCATGTTTACCCTGGTGTACAACCGGGGCGGCGCCATGGGAACATCGCTCGGCTCACCGATGTATTATCTTGTTGTCGCACTGATCATCCTGCCGTTCATCATCTACTATATCATTCACCACCGCCACGAAGCGCCGCTGTCCTGGTCGCTGTCGTTTATAGCCGGCGGGGCGATCGGCAATGTCATCGACCGAATCCGGCTCGGCCAGGTGGTCGATTTCATCGATGTCGACTTCTTCGATATCAACTTGTTCGGCTACCAACTCCGACGCTGGTGGACGTTCAATATCGCCGATGCCGCCATCTTCTGTGCTATGATCTTCCTGGTGATCTACCTGCTGTGGTATAAACCCCGGTCAGCAGCGCACGGGCAAAACGCCGACGAGGAACCGCCGGCGCAAACCGATTCATAGATAACACTTTCCATTTTTCCCGCCGGGCTGTATATTGCCGCGATGATTACAAAGAAGACAGAGTATGCGATCCGGGCGGTCTGGGAGCTGTCCCGGGAGCGCGAGGGCCTTCGGACCGCCGCCGAGATAGCGCGGGTCCAGGCAATCCCGCCCAAATACCTGCCGCAGATCGTCGCCGAACTGGTGCAGGCCGGACTGCTGAGTTCCGCCCGCGGCTACCGCGGCGGCCTTCGGCTGAACCGCGAACCGGAGTCGATCACCCTGCTGGACATCATCGAGGCTATCCAGGGACGGCTCGACATGTTCGACTGCCAGCGCGGCCCGATCGATTGCATACACCTGCCGGGGTGTGAACTGAAAGCCGTCTACACACGCGCCCAGGGCGCGCTCGAAACGGTCTTTCGCGAGACAAAACTAACCGACATCCACTTCCAGACAGACAGGCGAGGCCCCGATGCTCAATAAGGAAACCGTACTCAAAGCGCTTTCGGGCGTTGATGATCCCGAACTGAAGAAACCACTCACTGAACTGGGCATGGTGCGCTCGGTCACGATCGATAATGCCACCGTGAAAGTCGAAATCGCCCTGACCGTTCCGGGCTGTCCCCTCAAGGATAAGATTACCTCGGACATTACCGCGGCGGTCACACAGATCGAAGGCGTCGACAACGTCGAGGTGACCTTCGGCGTGATGACCGACGAACAACGTCAGGCTCTGAAAGAAAAACTCGGTCAGGCCGGCGCCGGACAAAGTGGTGACGGTACCGCCACACATATCGCCAAACGGTTTATCGCCGTCTCGTCAGGCAAAGGCGGCGTGGGCAAGTCAACCTGCACCGTCAATCTCGCGGTCGCCCTGACTAAGATTGGGTATAAAGTGGGGTTGCTCGATGCCGATGTGTACGGCTTTTCCATCCCGCGCATGCTCGGCCTTACCGGACAACCGACACAACTCGATGACAAACTGGTGCCGCTGCGCTGGGGAGATAACCTCCAGGCGGTATCAATGGGCTTTTTTGTCGCCGAAGATGAACCGGTAATCTGGCGCGGACCATTGTTGCACAAAGCGATCAACCAGTTCTTGACCGATGTCGTGTGGGATGATCTCGACTTCCTCCTGCTCGATCTTCCCCCGGGTACCGGCGACGTTACCCTTACCATAGCACAGGCGTTACCATCGGCCGAACTCCTCGTTGTCACCACACCGCAGGCGACTGCCACCCATGTTGCAGGGCGTGTTGCGAAACTTGCGGAGAAAACCAAACTCTCTGTCCTCGGTGTGATAGAAAACATGGCATACTTCGAAGTCAACGGTCACAAAGAGTATGTCTTCGGTCGTGACGGTGGTAAGATGCTTGCAGAACGCCTGGGTGTGAACCTGCTTGGTGAAATTCCTTTGGAGACATCCATACGCGAAGGCGCCGATGCCGGTCAACCGGTGGCGCATACGGGCACTGATGCGCAGCAGGGGACGTTCGAAGGTATCGCTCGTCGCATTGTCGCGGTGTCGTCGTGATAACTGTCTACTCTGTCAGCCTCTTAGAATGACTGCAAATTTAATCGGCCGCGATTCGTGGAAACGACGCGGCCGAACGTCGTTTGTGTTGGCGATGTAACCATCGTGATGCCAACCGCTTTCCAATTCTTTTAAATTTTTGTTAGGGCCGCCTTGACGAAGGTATTGTCAGGCGCTAACTATGCACATGTTATCGGGTATGAGGCACACTGTGCACAAGGTGTGGATGGAATGGGGACGGCTGAGCTGGGCGGCCCTTCAATCAACGACTTACCACCCGTACAATTGAACGATTTTGTTGATAACTTTGTGGAGAATGTTGTACGTCCTTGTACTATCGAAACCTGTCTCTTCAGACCGTGGAAAATCCCTTTGCAGGTATATCATTCAAACGTGAGTGGGGGACTGCGTGTATTTCGAACGAGTAAACAACACCAAGCACTGGAAAGAATGTCTTTCCTACATGGCACGCCGGGTCCAGGAACAAACGTTCAACACCTGGCTGCGGCCTACCAAGGGGGAACCGGGAGCTAACGGTGACTTTCGCATCGCTGTTCCCAATCAGTTTGTCGCCGACTGGATCAAGGACCATTTCGGAACCCTGATCGACGAGGCACTGCACGAGGTGCTCGGCCGGTCGTACGAAGTGGTCTACGTCCTCACCGGTCAGCCCGACCCGGAGGACCAGACGGTCCTCGAACTTGACGCCACGGGTCCGCATGACTCGGGCGGCAATGGTAACGGCAACGGCAGCGGGGCGACGCTCACCCCGTCGGCGGTCGCCGGTGTCAGTCACGGTAACGGCAACAACCTCAACAGCCGTTACACCTTCAATTCACTGGTCGTGGGTGACTTCAACCAGTTCGCCTGCGCCGCCTCCATGGCGGTGGCCGAAGAACCCGGGACCACCAAGTACAACCCGCTGTTCATCTACGGCGGTACCGGACTGGGGAAGACCCACATTGTCCAGGCGATCGGCAATGAGATAAAGGCCCAGTACCCGGAGAAACGAGTCTTCTACGCCACCTCGGAGAAATTCACCTCGGACTTCATCTCGGCCATCTCCGATCGCTCCATTAATGACTTCACCCGGATGTACCGCGATGTCGATGTGTTGATCATCGATGACATCCAGTTCTTCACCGGGAAGGAATCGACCCAGGAGCAGTTCTTTCACACCTTCAACGCCCTCTATCACAACGGCAAGCAGATTATTCTGTCGTCCGATCGCCCGCCGCGGGAGATCAAGGGCCTGGAGGACCGTCTGCTTTCGCGCTTCTCGTGGGGGCTGGTGACCGACCTGCAGGCGCCTGATCTGGAAAATCGGACCGCCATCCTGTACAAGAAGCTCGAGTCAGAGGGCAAAAAGACCATTCCGGACAATGTCATTCGCTTCATCGCCGATAAAATAAAGGCCAATATCCGGGAGCTGGAGGGTGCCCTGATCCGGGTGCTGGCCTACGCCTCGCTGAAAAAGGTCCCGGTCGATATCGAGACCGCCCAACGGGTACTTTCCGACGCCATCCAGGAACACCGCTCGCTCGTGACGATTGAAACGATCCAGCAGAAAACCTCGGAGTTCTTCAGCGTCCCGATCGAGATGATGCAGGCCAAGAAAAAGACCGCCCATATCGCCCTGGCCCGTCAGGTGGCGATGTATCTCTCGCGGTCGCTGACCGACAACTCGCTGAAAGCTATTGGCGATGCTTTCGGCGGGCGGGATCACTCGACCGTCATCCACGCCTGCGATCTCGTCGAGCGCCGGAAATCAAACGACCGGGGGTTCTGTGAAAAAATTGACAAGCTCTCGGCCAGTCTCCTATATTAGCAACCGGTGGAAGGATTCGTGGACAGCTTCTGGAAAAGCCATGACCGGGCCGGCTCTGTGGATAGCCGGCAGCTTGCCAACATGATCGGACACAGCCAGGGTGGACAATTGTGCGACCGTCGCAAAATGATAAGTCCCGCTCGTCAAACAGCATGGGGACGTCGCGTGCGACCGGGGCCACGCCTGTACACATGTCAACAGGACCTATTGATATTATGCCTTTTGAGTACATAGGGAATCATAAGAGACTTTCTGTGGAAAGATCTCGCAGGAGAACGATGCGATGAAGTTTACCCTTTCGAAGTCCCGACTGAGCACCTCCCTTCAGTCGATCCTCCAGGTAGTGCCGACCAAGTCGACCCTGCCGATCCTGACCAATATCCTGATCGAGGCGCTGGAGAATAAGCTGAAGCTTTCGGCGACCGACCTGGATATCTCGATTACGGCGACGGTGGATTGTCAGGTGGCCAAGAAAGGATCGGCGGCCCTGCCGGCCCGTATCCTCTTTGAGATCATTCGTGAACTGCCCGAATCGGAGATTACCTTCGAGTCGACCAATACGCGGATGGAGATCAAGATTCCCAACGGCTCGTATAAGATCGCAATCGTGTCGGCCGATGATTTCCCGAAACTGCCCGCGGTGAACACCAAGAAAGAAGTCCGGCTCGCCGGTGATGAGCTGGTAAAAATGATCCGTAAAACGACCTTCGCCTGCTCCACCGATGAAACCCGCCCGGCCCTCAATGGCGTGCTGTGGCAGACCCAGGGTGAGTTGATGCAGATGGTTGCCACCGATGGCCACCGGTTGGCCAAGATGGCCCTCGAAAACACCAAGCTCAAGGGCCTGCACGAGGATGTCATTATCCCGCCGAAAGTGCTCAACCTGATCCCGCGCTTCCTCGAGGAAGAGGGCGGCGAGGTGGGTGTTATATTCGGCGAGAACAACATCATTTTCAATCTCGGCGATGTCGTGCTGACCTCGCGATTGATCGAGGGTCCGTACCCAAACTTCGAGCAGGTCATCCCGAGCAATAACGACAAGACGCTGACTGTCTCGAAAGAAGATCTCAACGGCGCCGTGCGCCGTGTCTCGATTCTCTCCAATGCCCTCACCCACCAGGTGAGATTCAGTGTCGATGGCAGCACCCTGACGCTTTCGACCAGCAATGTCGATGTCGGCGGCGAGGGCCAGGAGCAGATGGAATGCGACTATAGCGGCGAAGCGATCGAGATCGGCTACAATGCAACCTATCTGACCGAGATACTCAACCGTATCGAGGGCGATGAGGTCATATTCGAGCTGTCGACTCCGGTGGCCGCCGGGGTAATCTATTCGCCGAAGGTGAACAAGGATGAGTATCTCTGCCTGATCATGCCGTTGCGACTGGCAGAGTAGCGTTGCGACTGGGGAAAGTGTAGGAGGATGGCAGGTAGTCTCTATCTGCCATTTTTCTTTGCGGTCTATCTATGATCATTGACACATTTGCCGTGACCGATTTCCGCAATCTCGCCAACCTCCAGCTTTCATTCGGAGACGGCGTGAATATCTTCTATGGTAACAACGGCGCCGGCAAGACCAACCTGCTCGAAGCAATCTTCGTCTTCCTGCTCGGCCGCTCGCAGCGCGGGGCCACCGATGCCGTCCTGGTGCGACAGGATGCGTCGTATTATCGCCTGGATGGTATGATCAGGCTCGACAGCAAAGAGCGTGAACTGGCGCTGGCCTACGAGAAGGGCGGGCGGAAGAAGATTGCACTCGACGGTGTGACGATACGTCTGGCAGAGCTGTACGAGCATTTCAGCGCCGTCGCGGCCGGCCCCGAAGATACCGCTATCCTGGCCGGGTCACCCTCGGTGCGACGCCAGTTTCTCGACATGTATCTCTCGCAGTACTCCGGCAAGTACCTCGCCGATCTGACCGATTACCAGAAAGCCCTGGCCCAGAAGAACGCCTCGCTCAAGAACAACATTGACCCGGCGCCGTTTGACGCGGTCATGGCGCCGATCGGCACCCGTATCATGCAGGCCCGGTTTGCCTTTCTCGACGATATCGGCCGCCACGCCGGTGACTACTATTCACAGATCGCCGCCGGCGAGCAATTGACCACAACGTATAAACCCTCGGTGAAAGCGGAAGACAATGACATGCGCGAGGGGCGTATCGAAGAGCGCTACTACGCCTCGCTGGAGGCCTACCGCGAGCGGGAGCGGGTGATGGGCGTGTCGATGGTCGGGCCGCACCGCGATGACGTGCTCTTTGAAATCGGCCCCTACCCGGCCCGGACGCACGGCTCGCAGGGACAGCTTCGCACCGGCGCCATCTCGCTCAAACTGGCCGTCTATCACCTCCTCAAGGAGAAACGCCGGCAGCCGCCGATGCTGCTGTTTGATGAAATCTTCGCCGAACTCGATGACAACCGCTCGGCCGGGCTGGTTTCGGCG
>WJMS01000106.1 GCA_014727815.1 candidate division GN15 bacterium | reverse complement strand
GACAAAATGCACGCTATGCATATATCGCGACCCTCGTTCTGGGGGTGGTGCTTTGTGTGTCCTCATGCGGGTCAACTAGATATGTGAACGTCTTTGAGACAGGTGCGACATCAAAAGGGACGCTGAAACTTGAAGCATCACTCAATGACAGTAGTTTTAGTTGCCCGGAGATTAATCGATACCTTGAGTCTTCTTGGTGGGGACAAGATGCAGAAACGACCGCTGACCGGACTGATTCCACTTCCACGTCGCACCTGCCTCTGCTAACAGTCGCTGTTCGTAACCCTTCGAATGAGCGTATGAAGCTCCCCATATCCCTGCTGTCATATGGGTACGAACGAGGCGGGGAGAGAAACACTAACATCCTCTATAAGCTGGGCAATGAGAACGGTGCATTGACATTCAGTCTTCCACCGGGAGTTGTCGTCTCCGGTGGCCAGGATATGATGCCATGGGTAAATGACCCGGACCACTTCGGAACGATAGAGCCAGGTCAAGTTGTGGTAATCGACGATTCTCTCTTTATTTTGGATCGGCTCCGAATGCGTCCGTTTTCACCTGGTCGCTACTGGCTTGCGGTATCTTACCAGAACTACTGGAAAGAGCCCGATAGCGATAACTACTGGATTGGTCGTGTCAATGCTGATACGATTTGGTTTGATCTGCTGGAGTAGTTGAGTAGTCCACCGCTGTGCGGTGTGGGATGATTCCAGCCGAGATGATTGGGGTACTCGGATCAAGATGGACTCCGGATCAAGTCCGGAGTGACACGCCCCTGGCGGGCGTGTTTGGGATTGTTGTAAACCCACCGGCGGAAGGGTTGGGTACTCGGTGTAGCCCAACCGAGACAGGTGGGGTGCTCGGGTGATCAAAAGGTGACCGACCGCTCGATAATTGACAATCCTACCATCCGAGCTATCTTACAGATAGGACCTTGAATACGGAGGGGACGTCGATGCGTTTGTGTTCCGCCCTATGGCTTATTGGCGCGCTCTGCTCGGGAACGACTGCCGCCTATGCCACGACCTATTCCGTTCCGCAGGAGTACGCGACTATTCAGGGGGCGATCGATGCCTCGGTGGCCGGTGATACGGTCCTGGTCGACTCCGGCCTGTATGTCGAAAATATTGACCTGGTGGGTAAGGACATCGTTCTGACATCGGAACACGGCGCCGCGTTGACGGTGCTGCAGCCGGCCGATCCGGCTGAGCCCGTCATCACTATTGCGTACGGCGAAAGCCGTGATTGTATCGTTCAGGGGTTTCATGTCACCGGGACATCAGACGCACCGGGGGTATTCCTCGAATGGGTCAATCCCATACTAAGAGAGTGTATCATCAGTAACTGCCATCATTCCGGGGAAGGTGGAGGGATACTGATCGATGACGGGTCACCGCTAATCGAGCACTGCCAGATTCGCGACAACTCCTCGGAGCAACTGGGCGGCGGCATTGGAGGTGATTTCGGTAACAACGCCGAATTCGCTCATTGTGACATCTACCAGAATCATTGTGATCGAGGCAGTGGTATAGGCGGGTATTTTGGCGACAACACCACCGCGGTTCATCATTGTGTCATTCGGGACAATACCGGCGCCGGTCCGGAGGCAGCCGGGATCTATGTGCAGGGTGCAGATGCCGGGACGATCGAGAACAACACGATTATCGGCAATCATATCGGCATAAGAGCGCGGACACTACGCGACGGCGGGTATGGGGTGAGCAACTGCATTATCGCCTGGCAGGACAGTATTCCTCTGGTCTATGAGTATGACGGCCCGATCTACTCGACTATCTGGGGTAACGGTGTGCCCTGGGACGGTGACGGCTTCCAATGTATCAGCGCCGATCCTCAGTTTGTCGATAGTGCCGCAAACGACTATCACCTTCGGGAGACCTCGCCGTGTATCGATATCGGCTGGCCGTACGGCGATTTCGATCCGGATGGCTCTCGCTCCGATGCCGGCGCTTTTCCGTGGCAATACGAACAGCCGATAGCGAAGCGGATGGCGCTCGATGAGCGCGGCCAGGTGCGGGTGGTGAGCCACACGCCCGAGATCTACTGGAGCTACCACGACAGCCTCCCGACCACGCAGCAACGTTTCGAACTTGAAGTCAGTTCGACCACTGACAGTTTCACGGCCGACCAGCTGGCAACCGGTGAGGTCATGTCGGGGGATACGACATATCAATACGATGGTTTGCCGCTCATAGACGGGCAGGCATACTTGTATCGCATTCGATTGTATGACGGATCGCAGTGGGGCAGCTGGGTGTATCGGCGGTTCCGGTTGAACCGGAATCCCGTGGTACCGACCCTGCTGTCGCCGGCTGAGGGTCAGGCGGTGAGCGCCACCGGCGTGCAGCTGCGCGTGGATACGCTTCCGGATATCGAGCAGGACACGCTGTGGTTTGATTTCGAGATCTACAGCGCACCGAGTGCGGCGCCGGAGAACCTGTTCGATTCGGCTTACAACCGCCGCCGGACGTTTGCATCGGGTTTCGACAGCCTGACCAGTGGCCAGCAGTACTGGTGGCGCGCGCGCGCGTTCGATCAATATGAGTATTCTGCCTGGTCGGAGTTGCGATCGTTCGTGGCGCGCAGCAACACGGTCATTCGCGTACCATCGGAGTATCCGACCATCCAGGAGGCGATCCTGGCGGCATCGAGTGGTGATACGGTGCTGGTGGCGCCGGGCCTGTATTGGAGTGACGGCAACCGCGACCTGCAATTTTACGAGCGGGCCATAGTCTTGAAGAGCAGTGATGGGCCCGAGGCGACCATTATCCATGCAGGGGCGACCGAGACTGAGCACTATCGCGCGCTCTGGCTGCCAAGCGGGATGGATGACAGCGTGGTGGTCGAGGGCTTTACGATCCGCAATTGCCGAGCGGACACCGGTGGGGCGGTGGCCGGCCGGGCGCGTTTGATCACGTTCAAGGACTGTATCTTCAGGGACAATCAAGCCGAGGTCGGGGGCGTGGTCGCGCCGGTGGGGGGAGGCCTGACGGTGGAGTTTCACGACTGCGAGTTTGTCTCCAATCAGGCAGAGTGGGGCGGGGTGATCTCGACCGGGCGGTTGTTCAAGCGCTGTACGTTCACCTCGAACAGCGCCACGTGGGGTGGAGTCGGCTCAGTCGCCGGGGGGACGTTCGACAGTTGTTCGTTCGTGCAGAACAGCGCTGAGTACGGGGCCGTGTTTTATGGCGGGTCACCGAGAGTCAGTTACAGTCTGTTCACCGGCAATCATGGTGACTACGACTTCAAGGAACCATCAAGGGGATATGTTTCGCATTGCACGTTTTACCGTGATGATGCCGTTTTTCATCTCAGTATCTTTGGCACGGATCTCAGTATCACCGACTGTGTGATCGTCGAGACCAGTTATGCAATCGGTTACTGCGAGTGTATAATGAGTCATACGGGTCTCTGGTGTCCCGATCCGGATGTGAGCCACTGCGTCGTGATGAATAGTCAGCCTGGCTGCCTTTCGAGCGACATAGGCGAGAATGGCAACGTAGCGGCCGATCCGCTCTTCTGTGATTCCGAGGACAATAACTTCCATGTCGCCGCCAGTTCGCCGTGTGTTGGTGCGGCCAGCGACGGCGGTACGATCGGCGCGTTTGGGGTGGGGTGTGTCGTTGGTGGGGGCGGGGAGATCATATTGCCGCACAGCTACGGTCTCGTGCAGAACTATCCGAACCCGTTCAATCCAACCACCACGATCGAGTTCAGCCTTCCCCGGTCGGCCCATGTAAATCTGACAGTCTTCAATATTCTGGGGCAGCGCGTTCGGACTTTGGTCGATGGAGATCGCCCGGCCGGCAGCCATGCGGTGCGGTGGGATGGTACCTCTGATGACGGCACGCGGGTGTCCTCGGGGGTGTATTTCTATCGAATCGACGCGGGCGACTGGACCAGTTCGCGCAAGATGTTGTTGCTGAAGTGATCTGGTGGGTTGCCATCGTGCAGTCAGCCGCCAGTCTGTCGTACCGGCGAATGCCGGTATCCAGCAAGGCCGGATGTGCGGATGATAGGCCGCGAGGACTGGACTCCGGATCAAGTCCGGAGTGACAGGTTGGGGAGTCGGAGTGACAGGTTGGGGAGTCGGGGTAACGAAGATTGGGGGCTGAATCACAGAGTCTGGTGAGTGACATCCTCCCGTGCAATCGCTTGACAGCGGGCGATCTGTTTCGTGTTTTGCAGCCAGTATCGCCAAACGACTGACTGGAGGACTGATGGCTGCCAATCCATCCTTGAGAATATCGATTTGCGGCAAAGAGTGCCTGGCCGAGATCGAGCCGCTGTGGAAAGCGCTGCAGGAATACCATATCGAGATCGGAGAACATCTGGGCAGAATGCGCTCCCCTGAGGAATCCTGGAACCGTCGCCGACACCACTATCTCGACTGGCTCGAATCGCCCGATTCGTATATCCTGCTGGCCCGAGTCGACCGGAAGGCGGTCGGCTATGCGTTTGTGGCCAGCCAGCAACCATCGGCGGCTTACCGCACGCCGGAAAAAGCGGCCGAACTAAAGACGCTTTCGGTGCTGCCACAGTACCGTGGCCAGGGGGTTGGCGATGCGCTCATGCAGGAATTGTTCAAGGTGCTCCGGCGTCGTGAGGTCAGTGAACTGGCGATCGGGGTGTTTACGAACAATGCCGATGCGATCCGGTTCTACGAACGCTACGGTTTCCGCCCGAGATACACCGTCATGTGGGGCGAGATACCGCGGTACTGACGCTAAGAAGGTTATAGGCAATGACTGCCCGGGATATCTATTGTATCAGCGGTCTTGGCGCCGATGAGCGTGTGTTCAAGAACGTTGATCTACCCAACCGAACGCTGCATCATGTGCGCTGGATTGACCCGCGCGAGGATGAGTCGCTGGCCGGTTATGTCGGTCGGCTGTCCGAGCAGGTAGCGATTGAGCCGCCGCCGGTGCTGCTCGGGGTGTCGTTTGGCGGGGTGGTGGCGCTGGAGATGTCCCGGCTGGTGTCGCCGGCCCTGACGATCCTTGTCTCGAGCGTGCGGGAGCCGCACCAGATTCCCTGGTATTACCGCTGGGCGGCGGGGCCGGGGCTGCACAAGCTGACACCGGTCAATATCTCCCAGCATACGGCGCCGATCATCAAGTACTTCAACGGCGTCATCACCGAGGAGGATGAGCAGCTATTGGAGGCGATGATTATCGATACCGACACGCACTTTTCGCGCTGGGCGGTTGACCGGCTGCTGCACTGGTCGGGTTGTGATCCGATCGGCGAAGTGGTACATGTGCACGGGACGGCCGATCGCCTTTTGCCGATCCGGTACGTGGCGCCGGATATCCGGATCGAGGCCGGCACCCACCTGATGGTGATCAACCGGGCGGGCGATGTCTCGCGGATTATCGAGACAATTTTGACTGATCGGGGCTTGTAAGCGGCGAGGCCGGCGTATCGACTTCACGATTATCCGTTTCATCCTTGAATATCATCACAATTGAATCGTATCATGGGGTAGGGAGCTTTCTACAACCTCATTGCAGGCAGGTGAGCAGATGCCGTATTGTCCCGAGTGTCGCTATGAATACAAAGAGGGCGTGTTCCGCTGTCCGGAATGCGACCAGCCGCTGGTCGACTCGTTGTCGGACATGATCGAGAGTGAGGAGTCGTACAAGGACTGGATCGCCCTGGCCAAGTTAACCTCGCTGCAGTTTGCCGAGATGCTCGAGGAGTCGTTGCGGAACAGTCATGTTCCGGTAGTGATCCTGCGCGGGACCGGCTTTTTCGGCAAGACCGGGCAGATGGGGATGACCTCGTTTCAGCCGGCCGGGGGGGTGTACACGGTTATGGTGCCGCGTGAGTATGTGGGGGATGCCGATGCGCACGGGCAGTCGATCATGGGTGAAGACTGGGTGAAAGCTCGGCTGGTGGATATCGACGAGGACTTCTAGAGATCGACGAAGGCATCGGGCCGGGACGGATCGACAACCGGCCAGCCGTTTTCGCGTGCGAGGTTCGTCAGACGTCGATCCGGATTGACGGCCACTGGATGGGTCACCCGCTCGAGTAAAAAGCGATCATCGTAGTGATTCCCCAGCGCCATCGTATTGTCCCAGGAGAGCCCGTGCAGGCGTAACCACTGCTCGGCATACTCAACCTTGCGCTGGCCGCGCGGGTGAGGCGCGGCCACACCGCCGGTGAATGCGCCGTTGTCGATTTCGGGTTCGGCGGCGATCAGGTCGGCCAAGTCGAGATAGGCGGCGACGCGCTCGGCCAGCATGCGCGGGGCGCCGGTCAACAAGACCTGCCGCGAGCCTTTTTTGCGCAATCTATGAATTGCAGCCACTGCTGACGGAAAGATGGTCGGTTGGATCACCTCTTCCCAGCATCGATCTACCCGGTACTCGACATCATCAACCGTGAGGCCGCGCAAGTAGGCGAGTTTCATGCGATACCATGAGGGCGGCCATTGCACGAGCGAATTACGAAACATCGCTCCGGCAGTCGTGAGGAGCGAGACGCTCGAGTGGTGTTTTCGGAGGTAGGCGAAGAAGTGGCGTTCGAGACTCGAGGGCAGAATGGTGCCGTCGATATCCCACAGGATCGTCATCATCAGGCCTCGTCGGACTTCTCGCGGATCAGCGCGGCGCCTTCGATGACGACCGGAATGCCCCGGATGATACACACGACAGCGGCCAGCACGGCCGCCCAGTAGCCGATATCGAAGCCGATATGCACCCACTCCGACTCAAACGCCTTCCACTTGAACAGGACCTGATCGATCGCGGCCAGCAGCAAGAGCCAGCCGAAGGTGAAGCCTTTGAGGACGGCATAGCCAGACCGCATGATCCGTGAGCCGGTGATGAATTTGCCGATCTTCGATTGCTGCAGCGTCTTGCTGCCGAAACCGGAGTAGCCGAATTTCAGCATATAGCCGCGGATACCATCGGTAAGGAAGCCACGGGCGATCACGACGAGGGGAATCCAGATGGGGATGAGGTCGATATCGGCGAGGATGATCCACATGACCGTCTCGAGGATTCGGTCGGCGGCGATATCGAGGACACTGCCGAGAGCGGTGGCCTGGTCAAGCCGTCGCGCGAGGTGGCCATCGAGCCAGTCACTGACGACCAGCAGCACGGCCAGGGCCGCCGCCAGGAGGCCATCCCACAACGTGTGACCGTAGACGAGAATCACGACGACAAAGACGAGGACGAGGCGCGAGATGGTAACCAGGTTTGGCCAGTTCAGGCTCTTGCTCATACAATCGATCTCCCTGATCCGTATGGTAGGGCAGGGTCAACCGGATTACCAGCGAAAAACAGGGGTGGTGGCCAGGCTGCGCAGTGTCACCAGCCCATCGAGCCGGGTCCACCCTTGAACGGGCCGACAATATCCGAGGTCACCCACCCGCCATAGAACCCGCCGGGCTGTGGCTGCACGAGTTCACCATCGACATAGCAGGCGTCCATGGGCGCCGGGTAAAATGCGACATGGTCTTTGAGGGCGGCAAAAGCGGGGGTTGGCTCGGGATAAAACCAGGCGACCGACTGGGCCGACTTCTCACCCACCCGGACCGTATAGTACTTGGCCCGTCCTTTCCACTCACACCAGGAGTCGCCGGGTGAGGGCAACAGGAACTCCTCGCGGATGTCGTCGAGCGGGATATAGTAGGTCGGTGGGTGACTCGTCTCCAAGACGCGCAACGCGCGTCGGGTGTCGGCAATGGTGGTGCCATTGAATACGATCTGGACCGGTTTATCGGTCGCCTCGAGACGCGGCGGGCGGGGGTAATCCCACACCGATTCCTGGTCCGGACCGGGTTGTATCTTCTCGGGTCGGTTCATGTCGGCGCCCCTTTTGGGTCAGTACGGTTTCGCGGGACCTGTTGGCAGGTTCTGCCAGATACAACACCCGCGGGGTGGCGGCGGTTCACCGCGCGACCGTCCTTTCGGACACAACGCCGCCCAATCAATGGCGAGACGCTGCGAGATGACAGGGCGCCGTTGGATCAGAGAACGTCAGGCGATCGTAATATCATCGGCGAGGTAGACATCCTGAATTGCATTGAGCAGTTTCACGCCCTCGGCCATCGGTCGCTGAAAGGCCTTCCGGCCGGAGATCAGCCCGGTGCCGCCGGCCCGCTTGTTGACGACCGCTGTTCGGACGGCCTGGGCCAGATCGGTTTCACCCGAGGAGGCGCCGCCGGAGTTGATCATGCTAATACGGCCCATGTAGCAGTTGGCTACCTGGTAGCGGGTCCATTCGATCGGGTGGTCCGGGGCGAGTTCGGAATAGACCTTGTCGTGGGTCTTGCCGAACTTGATGGCTTTGTAGCCGCCGTTGTTTTCGGGCTGTTTCTGTTTGATGATGTCGGCCTTGATGGTCACGCCGATATGGTTGGCCTGTCCGGTCAGGTCGGCCGAGATCATGTAGTCTTTGTCGGTCTTGAACGCGTCGTTGCGCAAGTAGCACCACAGAACGGTGAACATGCCGAGTTCGTGCGCCCGTTCAAACGCGGCGGCGATTTCGGAAATCTGTCGGCGAGACTCTTCGGAACCGAAGTAGATGGTGGCGCCGACTCCGACCGCACCCATCTCGAACGCCTGTTCGACACTGCCAAACAACACCTGGTCATAGGAGTTGGGATAGCTCAGCAGCTCGTTGTGGTTGAGTTTGACGATGTATGGGATGCGGTGGGCGTATCTGCGTGCGGTGGCAGCCAGCACGCCGATAGTCGAGGCGACGCCGTTGCAGCCGCCCTCGATCGCCAGCTTGACGATATTGGCCGGGTCGAAGTAGTCCGGGTTGGGGGCGAACGATGCCCCGGCCGAGTGTTCGATGCCCTGGTCGACCGGCAGGATCGAGACGTAGCCGGTGCCGGCGAGGCGGCCCGAGTTGTAGAGCCACCTGAGATTGCGGAGAGTGGCCACCGGCCGGTCGGTGTCGAGCATGACGCGATCGATGAAGTCGGGGCCGGGCAGGGCCAGGCGTTCCGATGAGATTCCCTGGCAGGTGTAGTCGAGTAGCGAGACATCCTCGCCGAGCAGTTCGTGTATCTTCTTACTCATGCGTGCTCCTGACTCCTTCAGCTTGAGTTGTTGCCACCGACTTTTTTATCGGAGTGACTCGCTCTATCGTTTGACTTCGCCGACGGCATCGCGAAGGTTGCTGAGAGCGGTCTTGAGTTTCTGGGCAACCTCGTCGGCGATCGGATCGACCGCATCGTTGTGCACGACGGACATGGCCGAGTTGGGATTCATCGCCGCGACTTTGACGGTGTCGTTCGATTCCTCGAACACAGCCACATTGCATGGCAGCAGCGTGCCGATCTCTTCCTCGACCTCCAGTACCCGATGGGCTAACTGTGGGTTGCAGGCGCCGAGAATCTTGTACTGCCGATAGTCGACATCGAGCTTCTCCTTCAATGTCCGGGTGACATCGATCTCGGTGAGAATCCCGAAGCCCTGTTCCTGCAGATGCTCGGTGGTCAGTTTGACGGCCGACTCGAAATCGACCGGCAGTTCCACTCGAAAGGTATAGTTGGTAGTTTCCATAGCGGCCTCCTTGCACGGAAAAAGAAGCTGCCGGCCGGCCGGGGTCTTACCCGGCGCAGCCGGTCGCATTGACTGGTGACAGTGGTAAGGAGCAGTTACTTGCTCGATGAGGTCGTCTGTACGCTGCTCACTTCGAGCGTATCCATGATCTGTTCAGCTTTCTGCGCCATCATCTTGTGATCCTTGAACTGACGCATCATGACCCGCATCATGTCGCGGTGCTCTTCCAGTCGTTCCAGGCGCTCCGCTTCGTTTTCGATCGTCATGGTCTTGGCGAAGTGCTGGTGCAGGTCGTCATACTGATCGGCCAGCACGACAAAGTGGTTGTTGAGGTCCTGGAGCATCTGGGCCGGATCCTCGGTGTTCATGGTCAGGCCGACATCGAGGGTATCCGCATACTCGGCCTTACCGACCATCGCCTTCTTATCGGCCTTGTCATGGTCGCCGGCCGCAAGCATGCCAAAGGACATCAGGGTAAGGGCCAGTGTGAAGACTGTAATCTTGCGTATCATAAGTCACCTCCGACTTTTCCGGTTCTATCACGGGCCGCCGTGTATCCCGCCGAGAATACATGGTTTCTGGTAAGTTCGTGGTGGCTGGGGAGTTGGTCGGGATGCGACAATCCCGCGAAGCGATTTACCGAACGTCGCGCAACGGTGCGCTCCGTCCTTTTCCGTGTAACGAGTTACCCCGCCGGGTTGTTCCATGTCGGTACTGACGGAGATCTAACTTGGAGAATCCGGGGCAGTGGCCTATATTGTTGGTGTCACACAGAACACACTCTCCCACCCGACATCATGCCCGTCGCGCTCGCCCGGTGGGAATATCGATAACAGGATGTTTAGTATTGCGAGGTGTGTATGCGATATGTCACACTGGCCATTTCGCTTGCTATCCCGGCCTTGTTGCTGATTGTCGGGTGTAACACCGAACCAACCTCCGCGCCGCAGTCGACGACCGGGACGATGACCGAGCAGAGTATCGCCCCCGACGTTGCGACGATTCTCGAAGAACGATCGGATGCGACGTGGCCCGGTAGTGAATTGCACTCGTTCAACGACTGGCCCGATTACCTGCCCTCACCGTTTGATACATCGTACGACATCTATGCCGTCACCATGATCTGGGGCACGTTGTACAACAGCGCGACGCCAACCACCGAGCCGGTGGTGTGGGACGGTCGGCTGAACAGCAATTTCGAGGGGTTCGTGGATGTTGCCCGGGGAATTCAGTTCGAGCCGGGCCAGGACTCGATTGTGCCGCACGATGCCCCGATCTTTGTCCAGTGGGTGTCATCGACCCTCAACGATTTCGACGGCGTCTCGTGCTTTGTTTTCTTCAAACGCGGGATCCAGTACTTCGCGCCGCCGAAGGTCTCGTTTGAGACTGCGCCGTTCTCGGTTGATATCCCGGTCGAAGAGCTGCATGACTTCACCGAGTTCTACCGGGTCGATGAGCACAGCGGCGTGATCATTCATTCGCACGAGATACCGCACAATGCTTGTCCCGGCGGTTTGCTCGGCGGCCGGTGGGTGCAGGAGACCAACGATCGGACTTCGGGCTATTTCTACGGCCACTGGATGGACGCCAACGGCGAACCGGTTGGCTATCTCAACGGCACGTTCTGGAAAGAACCAAACGCCAACGTCGGCGAGTTGGAGGGCTCGGTGTCGGGATTGTTTACTGATGAAGTGATCGCCACGCTCGAGGGGACCTGGTATTTCGATGACTACCGTCTCTGTCCGCTGTGCGGTTCGAGTCATGGTGTTTTCGAGGCTACGTTTGCGACCGAGAACAGTAACCTGGCCGGGACAATCGAGGGCACGTTTGGTGATTATTCCCTGCCGCCGGATGAGACTGATCTGCCGTTCTCCGGCTCCTGGCAGTATGACTGCTCGATCAACCAGTTCGTGATCGACCGCAGTGGCGCCAACACGACCAGGTAGCGCCATCGGGTACAAATCTCATTTCGGCCCCGCGGCGTTTCGGCGTTGCGGGGTTCGTTTTTCAGGCAGTGGGATCAACGGTGCGTTTGGAGATTTTCGGCGAGGGCAGTCCGGAGAGAGCCAGGGCCAGCGCGATCAGCAGACCACCGGCGGCCCGGCGCAGCACGAACGGCTCCCCGCCGAGGGTCCAGGCGAAGGCGGCGGCGAAGACCGGTTCGAGGGCGAAGATGAGCGAGACGCGCAGCGGCGAGGTGATCTTCTGCGCCATCATCTGAATCGTGAAGGCCGTCAGCGTGGGGAAGATACCGAGGAAGATGACGGTCCACAGGGCGGTGTCGGTGGTAATGCCAAACGGCAGACCGAAGACCAGGCCGGTCAGCACACAGAGCAGGCCGTTGATCAGGAACTGCTGGCAGGAGAAGACGTAGGGATCAAAGCCGCGCTTCATGAAGCGGTCGGCGTAAAGCAGGTGCAGGGCATAGGCCATGGCGGTGACCAGGGTGAGCAGGTCGCCGGTATTGACGTACTGCAGGCCGCCGGTCAGGATCCACAAACCCAACAGCGAGACCACCGAGGCGATTACTTCCATCACGGTCGGGCGCCGGCGGAAGATTGTCAGCAGAAAAATGGGCACAAACGCCACGAAGAGGCCGGTGATGAAGCCGGAGTTGGAGGCGGTGGTGTACTTGAGACCGAGCGTCTGCGGCACGTAGAGAAACCACAGCATAATCGCCAGCGGTATCGAGTACTTGATGTTCTGAAAGATCGGTTTCTTTGCGATAAGCAACCAGACCAGCAGGATTCCCCCGGCAATCAGGAAGCGATAGGCGACCATGATGACGGCGTCGATACCGGCCAGGGCTTCCTTGACAATGAAGAAGGTGGCGCCCCAGATAGCGGCGGCATAGAGCAGGCCGAGGTCGGCAAAGGCTGCTTTTTGTCTGTGCGAGAGGGACATATCGGTAGCGCCAGTAAGGCGGACCGGTGCATCGATGTCAACGGAAAAAAAGCGGCTGCAACACGCACGAATGGGGCGGTTAGACCCGGCGAAGCAGCGTGATCGGCCGTGAGGGCGTGCTGAACTCGGTAATCGGGTCGTCGAACGACCAGTCCTGCCACCAGCCGACGAAGTCGAAGTCGGGGCGCTGGTCGATGAAGAGCAGGAATTCCTGGGGATAGATCGCCTTGTTGCGCTCGATCATCTCGAAGTCGTGGCGGCGACCGTTGTCATCGATCGAGACCTTCCACACTTCTTCGTAAATCTGCCGGCCGGGATCGATCAGGCGGATATCGAAGGTCGATTCGACATTGATGCCGTTACGGCCGTGACTGACCTGGCTTCGTGATGTCGGCGACATCATATCGGCGAACTGAATACAGCAGTCGAGGAAGTAGAGTCCGCCGCGGCGCAGCGAGGCGGCGATTGAGTCGAAATGGGAATGCATTTCTTCGATCGAATTGAGGTACAATGAGCCGAGCATGACGAAGGCAAAGTCGGCTGTTTCCGGCGCCTCGAACGAGACCATGTTGGCCTCGAACAGCAGCGGCGCGGGACAGATGCGCCG
>WJMS01000105.1 GCA_014727815.1 candidate division GN15 bacterium | reverse complement strand
TAACTAAGGTACACTGAGACCTCTTAGTATCTATCCTGTGTAAGGAGGGTGTAATGCCTAGCTTCGTAAACCCCGAGAAATGCGATGGGTGCAAGGCACTGGACAAGACCGCATGTCAGTACATCTGCCCCAACGATCTCATGTTGCTCAACAAGGATTCCATGAAGGCATGGAACCGCGAGCCTGAGATGTGCTGGGAATGCTACTCGTGCGTGAAGATCTGCCCGGTCGATGCGATCGAAGTCCGCGGCTACGCTGACTTCGTCCCGATGGGCGCCAACGTCACCCCGATGCGTTCGACCGACACGATCATGTGGACGGTCAAATTCCGCAACGGCATGCTCAAACGCTTCAAATTCCCGATCCGCACCACGCCGGAAGGTCAGGCGCAGCCGCAGGGCGGCTATGGAACCACGCATGACGACCTGAACAGCGAAGTGCTGGCGCAGGAGCCCGAAGCTTTGAACATGTCTGAAGTGTACACCATCAAGTAAGAACCGGAAGGGAAGTAGACGATGGCTAATTACGAAAAAGTAGAAGTCACCACTGACCTTCTGATTCTGGGTGGTGGCATGGCGGCCTGCGGCGCAGCCGTCGAGGCCGCATACTGGGCCAAGAAAAACGGGGTCAAGGTGACCCTCGTGGACAAGGCAGCCATGGATCGTTCCGGCGCTGTCGCCATGGGGCTCTCCGCGATCAACCAGTACGTTGGCCTGCATGAAGGCAAAAACTCCGTCAAGGACTATGTTGACTATGTTCGCATGGACCTGATGGGTATCATCCGTGAAGACCTCGTGGCCAATATCGCCCGTCACGTCGACTCCTCCGTGCACCTCTTTGAAAAATGGGGTCTGCCGATCTGGAAGGACGCCGAGGGCAAGTATGTGCACGAAGGTCGCTGGCAGCTGATGATCAACGGCGAATCCTACAAGGTGATCGTCGCTGAAGCCGCCAAGAACGCGCTGGAAGAAGCCGGTGGCGAGTACTACGAGCGCGTCTTCATCACCGAGCCGCTGCTCGATGGTGATCGGATCGCCGGTGCGATCGGTTTCTCGACCCGCGAAAACAAGGCGTATGTCTTCCGCGCCAAGGCCGTGATCTGCACCATGGGCGGCGCTGTGCACATCTTCAAGCCGCGCAGCACCGGTGAAGGCCTCGGCCGCGCCTGGTATCCGCCGTGGAACTCCGGCTCCTCCGCGTACTTCACCCTGCGCGCCGGCGCCGAGATGACCTCGCAGGAAGTTCGCTTCATCCCGGTGCGCTTCAAGGATGCCTACGGTCCGGTCGGCGCCTGGTTCCTGCTGTTCAAGTCGCAGGCGACCAACTCCGAGGGTGGCAGCTACATGGTCGAGCGTCGCGACGAGCTCGAAAACTGGAAGCCGTACGGGCTGGTCAAGCCGATCCCGGCCAACCTCCGTAACTGGCTCGGTATGCTCGACGTGATGGAAGGCAAGGGCCCGATCTTCATGCGCACCGAGGAAGCGATCCAGAAGATCGCCAACGAGGCCGGTGACGAGAAGGCCGCCAAGAAGAAACTGAAAGAACTCGAGGCCGAAGCCTGGGAAGACTTCCTGGATATGACCATCTCGCAGGCGGTCCTGTGGGCGGCCAGCAACGTCGAGCCGGAGAAGAAATCCTCCGAGATCGCCGCTGCCGAACCGTACTTCATCGGCTCGCACTCCGGCGCCTCCGGCGCCTGGGTCTCCGGTCCGGCCGATCTGCAGACCGACGAGACCAAATCCGAGTACTTCTGGGGCTACAGCCACATGTCGACCGTCAAGGGGCTCTTCTGTGCCGGTGACGCCTCCGGCGCCTCCTCGCACAAGTTCTCCTCCGGGTCGCATGCGGAAGGCCGAATCTGCGGTAAGTCTGCCGTGAAGTATATCGTCGAAAACACCAGCCTGCCGGAAATCGATGCCGGCCAGGTCGACGAGATGCTGGGCGCGCAGTTCAAGCCGCTGGATATCTACGAAGAGTTCAAGGGTGCGTCGACCGATCCCGAGGTCAACCCGCACTATATCAAGCCGAAGATGTTCATGTTCCGCCTGCAGAAGATCATGGATGAGTACGTTGGTGGCGTCTCCGCGCAGTTCTCCACGAACAAGGCTCACCTTGAAAAGGCGATGGAACTGCTCACCTTCCTGAAGGAAGATTCCGACAAGCTGGCGGCTGCGGACCTCCACGAACTGCTGCGTTGCTGGGAGAATGTCCAGCGCCTGTGGCAGGCCGAGGCCCACACTCGCACGATTCTCTTCCGCGAAGAGACTCGCTGGCCGGGTTACTACCGCCGCACGGACTTCCCGACGATGGACGACGAGAACTGGCATGTCTTTGCCAACTGCCGCTGGATCCCCGAAAAGAACGAGTGGGAAATGATCAAGCGGCCGATGCTCCACGTCTATCCGAAGGCGCAGGAACACGAGCTGATCGGCGGTTGATGACAACTACGCGGGCAGTCGGTTCCGCACCGGAACCGGCTGTCGCTTGAATTGACAGCATGCACTTGATGGTCCTCCGGGCGGTCCATCCGGCCCGGAGGACCTTTTTTGCGCCCTTGTGCCGGTGCGCGAATGTGGTTATATTGACCAATGATGGAGTAGATAGGTGAAAGTATGAATCAATCAGTGTCGGGAAATTGCATGGCTGAAAGAAAGTTTCCGGAAGCCCCCGTGGGAACCTGCCCGTACTGCGGCAAACCCATGGTCAAGTGGGTCGGCTCCCTCGAGTCCGCCTGGGGGTATGAGCCACAATTCGTATGCTTTGATGACAACTGCCCGTACTACCTGGAAGGCTGGGAGTGGATGCGTGCACAGTTCAAACAGAACGTCTCGTATCGCTACCGCTTCAATCCCTGTAACGGCGAGTCCGGTCCGCTGCCGGTGTGGTCGGAGACAGCCCTCCGGGACGGCATCGTAGACTAGATCAACAGGTGAGAGATCATGAAAGAGATTGAACAGTTCAAAGAAAAGGTGCTCAAGGAGTACCCGCGTCTCAAGGCCGACAGCCCGTTCCGGTTCGATTGTCATCACGGGGTAGCCTGTTTCAATGAGTGCTGCGGTGACGTGAATATCTTTCTCACCCCGTACGATATCATTCGCCTCAAAAACAATCTCGGTATCAGTTCGGGCGAGTTTCTCGATCGCTACACCCTCTCGCCCTTCAACAAGGACTCGAAATTTCCGGTCGTGCTGCTTCGTATGGAAGACAACGACCGCAAGTCCTGCCCGTTCAATCGCCCCGAAGGGTGCAGTGTCTACGGTGACCGGCCGTGGGCGTGCCGGATGTATCCGGTCGGCGTAGCGCAGCCCGGCGAAGGCAACCAGGAACTCGAAGAGGAATTCTATTTCCTGCTCAAGGAGTCCTGCTGCCGCGGCTACGACGAACCGAAGGAATGGACGATCGAGGAATACAAGAAGAACCAGGGGGTCGAAGAGTACGATCGCTACGGTGAACTGTTCAAGAACCTGACCACCCATAGGTATTTCGGTGAAGGCAAGATGCTCTCGCCGGAGAAGATGGATATGTTCTTTACCGTCTGCTATGACATCGACAGCTTCCGCCGCTTCATCTTTAACAGCAGCTTTTTCGACAAGTTTGAGGTTGATGGCGAGACGCGGACGAAGATCAAGGAAGATGATGTCGAACTGCTGAAGTTCGGCTACCAGTGGCTGCGGTTTGCGCTATTCGGTGAGAAGACGATGACAATTCGCCAGGATGTGCTCGCGGACCGTCAGGCCGAAGTCGGCAACCGGGCGGGCGAGGGTCAGGCGAGCTGAGCCGGAAGCAGCGAACGAACTTCCACCAGGTCCAACTGCCCCGAATCGAAGTTATAGACATTGAGACGATCGGCATCGCCGGAGAGGCGCTCCCGTCTCTCCGGTGATAGCTCGGCCTCGATCGCTTCGAGGGCGAGCAACGTCATCCCGCGAACCGCGGCTTGCGGGTGGTCCAATCCCGCCCGTACCTGTTCGATTTTGCCCCGCATCGCCCGTGCATGGTCGTCACTGACCCGCCCGGACCTGAGCAAGCGGGCCATGCCCCACCTGACCCCGGCTTCAAACGGCTCTTCATCCAGAAAGCCCAACCAGATCGACAAGAACTCCTTGCGCAGTTGCGGCAGCTGCGTGAGGATTTCGGCGATAGCCTCGGCGGCAAACCAGCACAGGTTGCCGGATTCATCGTTCATGCACCAGAGCAGCTTGCGGATAAGTTCCCGGACGTCCTCAGGGTTTTTTGCGTACCGAACCTTCGAGGCGAGGCCGATTGCTTCAATGCTGCGCCATACCACGAGCAGGTCGCTGTCCCAGAGAAGCGACTGGAGCGTCCGAAAGGCCGCCTTTTCGTCGGTAGCGTAGTTCTGCACGGCCGCCAGGTCGCGCTTCAGCAGGATCGTCTTGAGCTGCGCTTTGCGGCGGCGGGTACGGGAGTTCCCGAATGATTCGGTGCGTCGGGTCATATGTCTATCTCGTTACTTCCCGTTAAGAGTCCGTGTCGTTCATCGGCATTGGCAATAACTGCTCTCACCGGCGTTACATCAACAACAACTACCTGGTGATTGGGGTCCCGAAAGATCGGTATAGCACTTTCATTTTCTGTGAGAGTCGTGTATAATTTCATCCGAACGCAGCCTTACAGGGTAAACAACCGATTATGTCACTGATAACCGTTTCTCGCGGTACTTACAGCGGCGGTCACGAGTTGGCCCAGAAGCTGGCCGAGCAACTGGGCTATACGTACGTCAGCCGGGAGCAGCTGGCCGATGAAGCCAAGCGCTGCGGCGTGCCGGTCGATCTGCTGCAGGAGGCGATTCACAAGCCGCCCTTGTCTTATCAGGAGTTGGCCCAGGAGCGGTTGGCCTACCTGGCCTGTGTCCGGGTCCAGCTCTGCGACAAGGTGCTGGCCGGGGATGTCGTGTACGACGGTCACGCCGGCCACATGCTGCTCAGCGGCATTCCGAATATTCTCCGGATCCGGGTGGTGGCCGACCTCGACTTCCGTATCCATGTCGTGATGCACACGATGGGGAAGAGCCAACGTGAGGCGCGGGAGTATGTCAACCATGTCGACCTCGACCGCGATCGCTGGTCGCGCTTTCTCTATAACGTTGACTGGCGGGACTTATTCTATTACGACATGCTGGTCAACATCTCACAGACCGGCATCAACCATGCCCTCGACAAAGTGCTCGAGATGTCGCAGGAGTCCGAGTTTCAACTCGGGACGGAAGCGAAGTCATCACTGACCAACCTGCGCCTGGCCTCCTGGGCGCAGTACCAGCTGCTGCACGACGATCGGACTCGTGATCTGTCGGTCACCATTAATGCGCACAACAATGTCCTTTACGTTGTTGGAAAGCCGCAGGAGGCAGAGCGCATGCCGCACGTCCGCGAGGTAGTATCGGAACTTGAGGGAGTCAACGACGTACGAATCACCCTGGCCAACGGGCAGATTCTGTACCTCCAGGATCATTTCGAGCAGGGCGATCCGGCGTTCGCCGACGTACTGACGCTGGCGGAACGCTCCGATGCGGCCGTACAGCTGATGCGCCTGGCCGGACCCGACGCAACGCCCGGCGCCGAGTTTTTTGACGCGTCCACCTCGCACGAGGAAGAAGCCGGGATCGAGGTGCACGACCTGGTCCATCCGGAGCCGCCCGACGGAGAACCGGTCGAACCGGGCGACGATCTTTCGGTCTGTGCCGGCGCGTTCGAGCAGCGTGGCCGCTCGGCCGGGGCGGCGACCTTCTATGGATCGGCCGACTGGTTGTTGTCGCACCTGGAGGCGACACGCGGGTACAGTATGGTCGTACTGGGGGATCTCTTCCTCAGTCGCTCTCGGACGGTCCGGATGCGCCTGCGGGATCAATTGGCCCGACGATTCTCCTACCGACTGCATGTCCCGGTTGTATCGACGCAGGAGATCTCGCAGAAGGTCCGGTTTCGATCACGTGATGCAGCGATGCTGGTGGTGCTGGTCGTGTTGTCGGCGGTCGTGTTTGCGTCGGTCTTCTTGCGCCAGGATGAGTTATTGTATCTGTTGGCCGAACACAAGACCGCCTGGCTTCGTCTGGCCGCGGCGGGCCTGGTGGTCGCGTTGACCATTGCTTTTGCCTGGTTGTGGGGAACGGTGGTGAAGATGCTGTTACGTTTGGTGCGGTTCGAGTGAGCCCGTGGCTATGAGGAAGGTCTGTCGTGTCGGCTGAAGCATTCATAGATCTCGATCTGATTACGGCCATTCGCGTTATCATGCTTGGATTCGTAGGCGGTGTCCTCAGCGGGTTCATCGGGATTGGCGGGGCGTTTTTCATGACGCCCGGCATGATGAACCTGGGCATCCCCGGCGTAATTGCGGTCGGCTCGAACCTGGCCCAGCGGTTCGGCAAGGCGATGATGGGATCCGGCAAACATCGCGAACTGGGTCATGTAGATCGCAAGCTGGGTTTGTTCATGCTGGTGTCCGCCCTGATCGGCATCCGCCTGGCAGTCTGGTTCAACACGTCGCTGTACGAAGCAGACAACGGCGCCGCGAATGCCGGAGCGGCCAGCGATCTCTATATCTCGGCCATCTACGTGGTGGTGCTCCTGGCGGTTGCGATCGGAATGCTTCGTGATGTCGGCAGCAGCGAGGGCAAGGGGCCATCAACTCGCCTGGCCGAGTTTTTCTCTCACATCAGGATTCCCCCCGTGGTGTACTTTCCGACCGCCGATATCCGCGTCTCCTTCTGGCTCGTCTTTGCAGTCGGTCTGTTCACGGGCTTTTTGGCCGGGGCTATTGGCGCGGGCGGTTTCGTTGGCGTTCCGGCGATGATCTATGCGTTTGGTGTTCCGACGGTGGTTGCAGCCGGCACCCAGCTGTTCCTGGCCATCTTCATGGCCGCCGGTGGCGCTATTGCCTATGCCTGGGACGGCATGGTTGATTTACGCCTGACGGTCCTGCTGCTGTTCGGCTCACTCTCGGGGGTCTATTTCGGGACGTATGGTACGCGTATCCTGAAGGAGCGGACCATGCGGTTGATCACCGGCCTGATCATCCTGCTCTGCGTGGTCAGTCGTTCGTTCGAAGTGCCGGTCTATCTTTCGCGGCTCGAGTTCTGGCAGCTGTCAGCCAACACCGAGTCGGCGCTATCCTGGATCAGTCATGCCATCCTGTATACGGGTGGGATCGCCGGGATGGCCATTATCCTCGGGGCGGTTTTGCGATCATACAAGCGGCGGCGGGCGGTACAGGATTTGATGCGTACCGGGCAGTAACAACGAAGCCCTCTCGTATGGAGAGGGCTTATTCTTCCTTGCCAATGCCGGCGATGATTCGCTCGGCCTCGAGCACTTCGGGCGCCACCGGCGGTCGTACGCGGGTCCCGAAATTCACCGCTGAAATCAGATCGAGCGAATAAGACATGATCGAGTCGGCCAGGTAGATGTGCAGGGCGCTGTCGGAAATGCGGTAGCAGTCATCCTTGCAGCGACTGCGGAAGTGGAACTCGTACACCTCGCCATCGCGGAACCAGACCGTCAGCACGTACATCACCGTGGCCTTCGTCAACGGTATCCGCCCGCAGATGGGACAGACGGGGTGACCATTGGCGAACGCCTGCCGATGCCGATCATGCGTCCACCAGCCCGTATAGTGGGCAATCAGGCGCACGAGCCGGTTATGGGAGCAATACTGGCCGGACATTGGTTCCTCGTTTATCTGTGTTTCGACAATACGTTCTACGGTTCGTTCGGTGTGTTCCTCAGTCCATCGGCTGAGCCGGTCCATCAGGCGCGACAGCCATTGCAGGCCGAGGTTACGACGATCTGTCGAATTGTAATCGATCATATCTTATCAGGTTGAGCGTTTTCGCGTTTACAGGTTGGAAGTGTCCCGGGGAAGGCCCGGGAACCCGGTGCGCAGTCTTTTCACCCGCGAGTATAGCACCGAATCTCTCAATCCGCAAGTGATTCGTGCTCGAATCTTACAATCTAAACAGATTTCTAATACGGCTGTTCGGTAAGCAGGTTACGTACGGGTTTGCTTATTTAGCCCGAAGCGCCTCAATGATCTTGATCCGCGAGGCCCGAACGGCCGGTAGAACACCGCCCAGAAAGCCCATCGCGATGGCGAAGACGTAGGCGATAATGACGATTTCCCAGGAGGTTTCGAAGCTGAAGGCCAGTTCGGCAAACGTATCCCAGTTGGTCGTGGAGACCTCGAATCGGCGCAGAAATGTCGCGGCGATGACACCCAGCGTCCCGCCAATGACACCAATGAACACCGCCTCGGCAAGAAATGTCGTCAGGATTGCCAACCGCGAAAAACCGAGCGCTCGCAGCGTGCCGATCTCGGTGGTACGGCCGGCGACGCTGGCGTACATCGTGATCATGGCCCCGACAATCGCGCCGGCGCCGAAGATGAACGAGATCACGCCGCCAAGTACGCTTATGTAGGTACGCGTGAAATTCGACTGCTCGGCGTAGTACTGCTTTTCCCGCATGACATCGACCGTCACCCGCGGATCGTTTTCCAGTCGTGATTTCATCGCTTCGAAATCGGCCTGACCGGGTACGCGCGCCGTAATCGAGGAGTAAATTGGCCGCATGAAGGCCTGGGCGAGCTGGTCGTAGTCACCCCAGAGCTCGGATTCAAAACCGGCGCCGTTGGCTTCAAATATGCCAACCACCGTCCAATCCCGCGAACCGAAGCGCACGGTTTCGCCAAGGCCACATCCCTGGAAGTTTTCAGAGACTTTCGCCCCGGCGATAATCTCCGACGTCCCCGGCTGCCAGAGGCGACCTTCAACCAGTTTGATCCCCGGCCGGATTGTCATGGAATGTTCACCGACTCCCCGTATGGGCACGTTGCTCGGGTCATTGCTGCCGCGCTTGGGCTGATTTATAAGTACCAGCAGCTCACCGGTAGCGAACGGTCCGCCATCGGCGGCCTCGACTATCGCCGGATCGGCGCGAACGACGTTGGCCATGTCGCGCATGAGGATCGACTGGATTTCGGTCTGCGATGCCTTGCGGATCACGATGGCGTTTTCGTCGTAGCCGGTGTCGACCAGGGTTTGATTGAGACCGTTGGACAGCATGAAGACGGCGCAAAAAACAAAGACGACCAGGGCCACACCGATGATCGTCAGGATTGAGGTCAGCCGGCGGGCGAGGACATTTCTCCATGAGTAGGCAGCCAGTAATTGCATCTTGTTATCCTCAGTCGATAATCCGCAACCCGTCGACTATTGATGTTCGCACTGCCTTGACGGTCGGAAAGACCGCGGCCAGCAGGCCAACAACGAAGGCGATCAGGCCCGCAAAGACGACTGTCCAGAAGGCAATCGTATAAACGGGGAAGAAGTTGCTGAGCATTGTCTTGACCAGCCCGCCGAGAGGGAAACTCAGGGCGATGCCAAGCGCGCCCCCAAGCGCGGCGATAAACAGTGACTCGCCGAAGATCAGGCCGACGATATGCAGTGGCCGGAAGCCGAGCGTTTTCATGACAGCATATTCGGACACGCGTTCTCGGGCGGTCATCGCCATCGTGTTGCCGAGCACGAGCATGAAGATACCAATCACGAGAATGGAGATCGCTTTCAGACCAAGCACGATTGAGCCGGCCATGGCGACGAAGCTCAGGTTGAACGCTTCCTCGGTTTCGGTTTTGGTTTCGGCCAGGGAGTTCTGGAAGAGCGCGTCGATCTTCTCTGAGACAACCGCGGCCTCTTGCGGGTCGTCCACCTGCACGACAAACGTACCGACATAACCAGCTCGCGCGGGGACTTCGCGACGCAGGCGCTCATCAATATAGTCCCAGCGAAACATCATCGTCGATTCGTCGGTGTTTTCCTTGGCGCCGGTGTAGATGCCGCGGATGACCAGTTCCCAGTCGCCGGGGAAGATCGTGCCGGTCAGCGTGATGCGATCGCCGACCTGCCAGCCGAAGCGGTCGGCCAGGTTGCGGCCGACAATCGCCGCATTGCGCTCCTGCATGAAGGCGTCACGTTCAGCCGGTTCCAATACAAACTCCGGGTACAAGTCGAGATACTTGGTATGGTCGATGGCGAAATTGGCGAAAAAGTTCTTTGGCTCGACATAGACACCGCCGAACCAGGTGGCGTGAGACACTGCCTTCACGCCCTCGACATCCTGAATTCGGTTCTCGTAGGCCAGCGGCAGGAAGAAAGTCAGGGAGACGGCATGACGGGTGATCAGCCGGTCAGGCGAGGCGGCCTCGGACTGGGCGTACCAGGCATCGATCGTGGTGCGGATAACGATAAAGGCAACGACGGCAATGGCCAGACCGAGGACGGTCAGCGACGTGCGCAGCCAGTGCCGCAGTGTATTGCGATAGATGATTTTCAGCAGCCTCATGACGAGACCAGTTCGCCTTTCTCGAGATGCTGTACCGTCCGGGCGGCCTCGGCGGCGCGCGGGTCGTGCGTAACCATGATGATCGTCTTGCCGAACTCGTTGTTGAGGCGCGAAAGCAGGTCCATAATCGAGTCGGCCGAGTGGCGGTCGAGGTCGCCGGTGGGCTCGTCGGCAAGCAGCAGGGTTGGATCGGTCACGATTGCCCGGGCAATCGCAACACGCTGTTCCTGGCCGCCGGAGAGCTGGTTCGGATAGTGGCCCATGCGGTCACCGAGCCCGACAATGCCCAGCGCCGTTTCCACCTGGCGACGGCGTTCCGAGCGTGACAGGCGCGTGAGCAACAGCGGCAACTCAACATTCTCAAACGCGTTCAGCACCGGCATGAGATTGTAGAACTGGAATATGAAGCCAATATGATTGGCTCGCCAGCGCGCCATGTCACCTTCGGACAGCCGCGAGATATCCTGCCCGGCGACGACCAGCCGGCCATCGGAAGGCCGGTCTATGCCGGCAATCAGATTGAGCAGGGTCGTCTTGCCCGATCCCGACGGACCCATCAGGGCGACAAACTGCCCCTCGGTGAAGGTCAGGTTGATGTTGTACAGGACGGGAATCTCCAGTTGTCCGCGATAGTAGGACTTGTACACTGACTGCAGTTCGACAATCGGCTCGGCCATGACGTCTCTCTATGCTTGGAGTGTCTATCGTGAAACGGTGATTTTCTGTCCGTCGGTCAGCTTTCCGGGCGGGGAGAGGACGACCCGATCGCCGGCGCTCAGGCCGCTGGTGACCTCAGTCATCGAGCCAAGTTCCCGCCCGAGCGATACCGGTGTGCGCACCACCTGTTGATCTACCACCTTGAACACGACCGTCTGACCGTCGCGAGATGTGACGGCATCATCGGGGATCGTCAGGGCCGTCGCCTCCTGATCATTGGCCTGCTCGCCAATGAAGAAGTTGATGCGGGCCGACATCTCCGGCAGCACGCGGTCATCGATATCAGAAAACGCAACGCGCGTGAGGACCGTCGCCCGGGAGCGATCAGCGGTGGGGACGATCTTCTCGACATAGCCGTCATAGCGCACACTCGGGTAGGCATCGAGAACAATCTCGCACCGCTGCCCCGGCGTGACTTTGTTGATGTTGGCTTCGTTGACGTCGGCTTCGACCTCCAGCGAATTCATATCCGCGAGCGTGACAACCGAGCCTTTGGAGGTGGCCGATGACGCAAACGGGGCGACGATCTCGCCGACTTCGGCATTCTTGGTCAACACGGTGCCGTCGAACGGCGCGCGGATGACCGTGTTTTCCAGCTCGACTTCGGCGATGTCGACCGCCGCGGCGGCCGCTTTGACGGAAGCCAGGGCGCCGAGATACGCGGCTTCGGCAGTTTCAACAACTTCCTGCGTTACGGCTCCGGAATCGAGCAGGGCGAGTTGTCGGCGGTACTGCCGGCCGGCGTTCAGGGAATCGACTTCGGCCTGTTCGAGCCGGGCCCGGGCGAGTTCGAGATTTGCCCTGATATCGTCGTTCTCGATGCGGGCAATCACTTCGCCCTGCGAGACGACATCGCCCTCATCGAAACCGATATAGGCAAGCCGGCCGGTGCCTTTGGAGGCGACTTCGGCCAGGCGCTGGGCGACCACATAGCCGGTGGCAACCATCTCCGCGGCCGCGTCGGACCCGGACATGAATGACGCCGTGGCGACATCAACGCTGATTGCCGGGGCGACCGACTCCTGCAGCGCGAAATAGCCGATGACGATCGCGACCAGCACGACAACGACAACCAGCCATACCCACTTCCTGGATTTCGGCCGGTCGCCAAGCTTTTTGTCTCGATCGATCTTCAGCGATGAGAGATCGTAGTTCTTGCTGTTGGTTTCCATTGTCCCCAATGCTCATTGCCGGTTGTTCCAATCGTATCATATAACCCGGCAAGCGCCCACCGGTTTCCGATATACGACGCAATTGCGACGACGGCAATACAAATCTGGACAAATCCGGCGAAAATCGGTGAGGCAATGGTGGACAAAGAAAAAGAGGGCCGGTGGGCCCTCTCTAGAATTCGCCTGTGCGGATATATCACCAGATTCCGAGCTGGTCTTTGGCCAGGTCGGAACACATCTCCTGGGGATCCCACGGTGGATCCCAGACCAGCACCACTTCAACCTTGCTGATCCCGTCCAGATTCTCCACGGCCCGGTGAACGTCGGTAACCAGCATTTCGCCATACGGGCAGGCGGGGGTGGTCAGGGTCATCTTGACGGTGGCCTCGCCCTGTTCGTTGACGACGACATCGTAGATCAGACCGAGATCAACGACGCCGATCCGGATTTCCGGATCCTGGACGGGCTTGAGTGCTTCTACTATCTGGTCTTTGGTCGGTACAGCCATATCGATCTCTCTGTAACTCCGTGATTACGTGAGCCGGTTTACTGCTCGTCGTCCTTCTCGGTCGAAACGACAATACGGCCTTCCCGGCCCTCGGCGGCATACTTCTCCAAACCCTCGATCAGCGTCACCCAGGCGAGCAGGGCGCACTTGATTCGGACCGGGAACTGGCGGACACCGGCCAAGGCGCCGAGATCGCCGATATTGTCCGGCGGCTGGTCGATCTCACCCTTGAGCATCCGGCGGATGACCTTGGCCGTTTCGGAAACCTCCTCAAATGTCTTGCCTTTGACTGTCTCAGCCAGCATCGACCCCGAAGCTACGGAAATCGCGCAGCCCTTGCAGTCGACATGCACGTCCTTGAGGACATTGTCCTTTATCTCCACCTCGAGCTTGATATCGTCACCGCAGGAGGGATTGTGCCCCTCGGCCGTGACATTGGCCGCATCGATTGGCTTTTTGCCCCGGGGGGAGCGATAGTGATCGAGAATGATATCCCGGTACATTTCATCAAGTGGCATCATACGCCAAAGTATCTCCTCATTTCAATAAGCGCTTCAACCAGTGCGTCAACATCGGCCCGGTCGTTGTAAATATAGAACGACGCGCGAGCGGTGGCAACCTTGCCGAGAAATTTCATCAGCGGCTGGGCGCAATGGTGGCCGGCGCGGATGGCGATGCCGTTGTAATCGAGATAGGTCGAGATGTCGTGCGGGTGGATGTCCTTGTCCGTGAACGACACCGCCGAGCCTCGCTCCGAGGTGTCCTGCGGACCCTGGATCTCCAGGCCCTTGACTTCGGACAGACGGTCGAGCGCGTAGCGGGTGATCTCTGTTTCGTGGTGATGGACGTTTTCCATGCCGAGCTTCTCGAGATAACTCAGGGCAGCGTCAAATGCGATTACGTCGGCGATATTCGGCGTACCGCCCTCGAATTTGTATGGGAGATCGGCGAACGTCACTTTGTCGAATCCGACCTGGCTGATCATCTCACCACCGTAGTTGAACGGCGGCATGTCGCGATAGAGTTCTTCGCGTGCATAGAGCACACCAACCCCGGTCGGGCCGAGCATTTTGTGCGAGGAGAAGGCGTAGAAGTCGACATCGAGATCGGTAACATCGATCGGCATGTGCGGCGCCGCCTGGGCGCCATCGGTGAGGATCAAGGCGCCAGCAGCGTGTGCCCGCTGGGCCAGGTCCTTGACCGGATTGACAGTGCCAAACACATTCGACATGTGCGAGACTGCAACGAGCTTGGTCTTCTCGTTGATGAGATTGTCGATGTCGCTCAGATCAAGATGGCCGCAGACGGTGATCGGCAGTTTGCGGATCGTCGCACCCTTGCGCTGGGCAAGCTGGAACCACGGGACGAAGTTGGCGTGATGCTCCATCTCGGAAACGAGGATTTCATCATCCTCGCCGATGTTCTGCTCGCCCCAGGTGTAGGCGACGAGATTGATCGACTCGGTCGTCCCACGGGTGAACACGATCTCTTCGGGCTTCACGCCGCCGATGAAATCGGCGGTGTGGGTACGGGTGTGCTCGTAGGCCGAGGTTGCCCGTTCGGCCAGCGTGTGCAGGCCGCGATGGATGTTCGCGTTCATCTTGCGGTAGTACTCGAGCAGCGCGTTGATCACCTCGCGTGGTTTCTGCGAGGTGGCCGCGTTGTCGAGATAGACGAGCCGCTTATCGTTTATCCGCTCGGACAGGATCGGGAAGTCGGCCTTGATCCGCTCGACATCCAGTACCCGGGCATCCGGGACGGTGACGATCGGGCTGTCCGATGCTCTTGATGCCATATCACCCACAATATTCTACCTTCCTATTCGGCCAGTTTCACCAGGATGTCGTCGCCATCGATCTTCAACTCGTGCGTGTCGAGCGGTACGATAGCGGGCGCGCGCGTGACGGCGCCGTTGCGCACGTCAAAACGAGCGCCATGGCGGCTGCAGATCAACTCGTTGCGCTTGAGCAACCCGGTGCTGATCGGCTCGGAGTCATGCGTGCACTCATCGGTGAGAGCGAAGAAACCATCGGCCGTATGCACGATGATAATCCGTTCGAAGTCGATTTCCACCGATTTGAACGACCCCTCGGGAATCTCGCTTACCCTGGCAGCTTTGACGAAGTCACTCATCGTTACAGGTCCTTCAGCCGCTCGGCAATGACATCACTCAACCGCTCCTGCAGATCGGGTGGCGCCATCTTGATCGATGACTGCACGAATCCGGACACGACTATCCGCACCGCTTCGTCGTGAGCGATACCGCGGCTGGTCAGGTAGAAGATCTGCATCTCATCGATCGGGCCAACCGTCGCACCGTGGCTGCAACTGACGTCCTCGTTGAGAATCTCCAACTCCGGAATCGTCTCGGCCTTGGTGCCGCGATTGAGCAACAGGTTGCGGTTTTCCTGGTAGGCCTCGCAGGTCTTGGCGTTTTGGTCGATCTTGATCAACCCGGTATACGCCGACCGGGACTTGTCCCGCACCACCACTTTGAAGTCGATATCCGAGAACGTCTGGCCGACCGAGTGATGGTGGACCGTATGGTTGTCGAAGTGCTGTCGGCCGGCTCCGAAAAGCAGGCCAACCATCTTGCTGTTGGCGCCGGTGCCGTCGAGCTGCACGCCGAAGTTCTGTTTCGAGATCGAAGCGCCAAACGCAAACGGGATCGTCATCATGCTGGCGCCCTTGCCGATTCGCGCGCGATGCGTCAGGTAGGAGATGGTGCCGTGCCCCTGCCGTTGCAGGGAAACATAGCGCACCCGGCTATCCTGACCGCCAAACAGCTCGATCGCGCCGTTGCTGTACGCAAAGCCATCGGCTGTCTGCGCCGCTCCGCCGGCGTACTCGTCGATCAGCGTCACCTCGGCGTTGTCACCAACCACCACCAGCAGGCGGGGGAAGGTTGCCGAGCCGGCCCGACCTGCCTCGCGGATCAGGTGGATCGGCCGCTCAATCGTTGTATTGGCCGGTACGTGCACGAACAGGCCATCGTTCCACATCGCGCTGTTCATTGCTTCGAACTTGCCAATCCGGCTGCTGACCAGGCCGTAGAGGTGCTCCTCGACCAGGTCGTGATGAGACTCGACCGCATCGGAAAGCGGCTTGATCACCACGCCTTTGGACGCGGTGGTGTCGGATATCATCACGTCCATGCGGCGGCCACCATAGTCGATTGCCAGCGCCGCAAGCGACCCTTCATCGAAGTGTTTCTTTTCGACCTGTTCGGCCTCGTCGAAATGCTCAACAAAGGCCGTATCCATCCGGTCGGCTGCAATCAGGAACTTCTCCGGGTCGGTATAGCGCCAGAGATGCAGACCGCGGCGGGGGATAGGCGTCGAGTTAAACGTATCCAGCGAGAGCTTACGGCGTTCACGAAGCCAGACCGGGCCGCGCTCCAGCGCCGGCGTGGCGACCGCCGGGATGGTGTAATCGGTTTCCTGTGTTGTTTTCGTCGTCATCTTAGCCAATCGATCCTTCCATCTCGAGTTCGATCAGGCGATTCAATTCGACCGCATACTCCAGCGGCAACTCCTTGGTGAACGGCTCCATGAAGCCGTTGACGATGAGCAGGCGGGCGTCATCTTCGCTGAGGCCGCGGCTGGTCAGGTAGAACAGCTGCTCCTCGGCCACCTTGGAAACACGCGCTTCATGCTCGACCCGGACCTGCTCGTTGTCGATCTCCATGGTCGGGTAGGTGTCGGAACGAGCGTCTTCGCCGATCAACAGCGCATCACACTCGACCGAAATCTTCGAGTTGACGGCATTCTTGTGAATCTTCGCCAGGCCACGATACGAAGCCCGGCCGTTGTCCTTCGAGATTGACTTTGAGGTGATCCGCGACGAAGTATTCGGCGCGGCGTGAATCACCTTCGCGCCGGCGTCCTGGTGCTGGTCCTGACCGGCAAAGGCCACCGACAGGATCTCACCTTTGGCGCCCTCGCCGACCAGCTGGATGCACGGGTACTTCATGGTCAGGCGCGAACCGAGATTGCCGTCGACCCACTCGACGGTCGCATTCTTGTGGGCCGTGGCCCGCTTCGTGACCAGATTGTAAATGTTACGCGCCCAGTTCTGGATCGTCGTGTAACGGATATAGGCATCTTCGAGCGCTATCAGCTCCACCACCGCCGAGTGCAGCGAATCGGTCGAATAGACCGGCGCCGTGCAGCCCTCGATATAGTGGACGCGCGAGCCTTTGTCGGCGATGATCAGGGTGCGCTCGAACTGGCCCATGTTCTCCGCGTTGATTCGGAAGTAGGCCTGTAGCGGTATCTCGACATTGATGCCCGGGGGAACGTAGATAAACGAACCGCCGGACCAGACCGCCGTGTTGAGCGCGGCAAACTTGTTGTCGTCAGTCGGAATCACCGTGCCGAAGAACTTTTTCACGATATCTTCGTGCTCGCGCAGGCCGGAGTCCATATCGAGAAAGACCACGCCCTGCTTCTGCAGATCCTCGCGCATCGAGTGATACACCACTTCCGACTCATACTGGGCCGATACGCCGCCGAGGAAGTTCTTCTCGGCTTCGGGTATGCCCAGCTTGTCGAACGTGTTGCGGATATATTCCGGGACATCGTCCCAGCTCTTACCCTGCTGCTCGATCGGCTTCATGAAGTAGTAGATATTATCGTAGAGGATTTCGTTGAGCAGCTTGGTGTTGCCCCACTGCGGCGTCGGCTTGGACAGGAATACGTCCAAAGCCTCGTGCCGACGGTCGGCCATCCACCGCGGCTCATTCTTCATTTTCGAAATCATCTCGACGACTTCGTGGTTGACACCACGAGCGCCCTTGTGGAAATAGTCCACCGGGTCCTTGAAGCCGTAACGAGTGGCGTAATCGGCATTCAGCAGGGAGAGGTCGTCTTTTTGTCTCTGTGCAGCATCAGCCATAGTTGCTATACCTCCACCTTCTGGTTCGCTTCGGCAGCCACCCAGTCATAGCCCTTGTCCTCGAGCTGCAGCGCCAGTTCGGCTCCGCCGGACTTGACCAGCCGACCGGCCATCATGACGTGCACGAAGTCGGGCTTGACGTAATTGAGCAACCGCTGGTAATGGGTCACCAGGAGCATCCCGTTGCTGTCGTTGTGAAACCGGTTGATGCCTTCGGCGACCGTCTTGAGCGCATCGATATCCAGCCCGGAGTCGGTCTCGTCGAGCACCGCCACCTTCGGCTGCAACATCGCCATCTGCAGGATCTCGATCCGCTTCTTCTCACCGCCCGAGAAACCCTCGTTGAGGTAGCGGGTGGCGAAAGCGTGATCGATTCCCAGATCGTCCATCTGCGCCTTGAACAGTTTGCGGAAATCCGACATGTCGGCATCCTTACCGCGATGCGACTGCAGCGCCGCCCGCATGAAGTTGGCCACCGTCACGCCGGGTATCGCCAGGGGATACTGGAACGCGAGGAAAAGACCCGCGCGGGAGCGCTCATCCGGCTCCATGTCCAGAATCGATTCACCGTTCAGGTACGCTTCACCCCCGGTGATCTCGTACGACGGGTGCCCCATTAGCGCCTGGGAAAGCGATGACTTTCCGGAGCCGTTGGGCCCCATGATCGCGTGCGTTTCGCCGGGGTTGATCGTCAGGGAAACTCCCTTGACAACTTCGGTGCCTTCCACTTCCACGTGGATATCGTCGAATGCCAGAAGCGGTTTCTTGTCTGCCATCAATCTGTTTCCTTCTTCTTCTCTATTCTCACTCATTCGTTTCGTTATTCAGCGTCCGCCGACATCCCACCACCGGACATCTCCGCCGATGGTCGTGGCGCTGACTGGACGTTCACCCGGCTGCTCAGCGGTTTCAACTCAATCACCGGCCCGGTCGAGATCAGGTCGGCCAGGGTCGTCCGGGAGAGAAACTCCTGGATGTATCCCGCAAGGCCGCCGAGCACCTCGTGCACCGAGCAGTTGTCGGCGTGCACGCACTCCTCGCGCTGCCCGGAGAAGCGGGTGCAGTGATCAGGATCGATAATCGGTCCGCCCAGGGCGGTGATGACCTCGAACAGGTCAATCTCCTGCGGGTCGCGAGCGATCGTGAAACCGCCGCCGCGACCACGCTCGGCCACAACAAGGCCGTTTTTGCGCAGGATCGACAGGAGCTTCGATGTGTACGGGACGGACAGGCCTTCCTTTTGCGCGATGTCGGCAATCGAAAGCATGCCGTCGGTCCCTTCCTTGGCCAGCGTGACCAGACAACGCAGGCCATACTCTTCCAAAGCAGATATTCTCATAAGCGCACTTTATAGATACGATTCATCCATCTCTTCTCTCATGTGGGCCGCAATCTACCAATCTTTACGCAAATGTAAAGTATTTTCTTAACTTCCTCTCCAAAAAAAAGTTCCCTTTTTCATACAGATTCGGGCAGCGCCCGTAACAACTTGTTGTTTAATATGTTAATATGTTCATTTAGGGTATGGGCAAGCAGCGGTCCGGCGCCGAGGGGGCTGCATAACGGGTCTCGTTGGGATGGCATCACATGCACCATTTTTCACAAGCGTTCGTGGTCGTGTGAAGGCGATGTAATCGGGTTAAAGAGGGAGATGGTCCCTCTTGTTGGGGATTAATCGAACGGCGCTCATGCGATTGTACTTGCGAGCAATCAC
>WJMS01000104.1 GCA_014727815.1 candidate division GN15 bacterium | reverse complement strand
TCGAGATTGTCGGTCTTCTCGACCAGCTTCTCACTGCCGCCGCGGAAGGTCTCGACAATACTGCGTTTTCGATCTCGCACCACGGCCAGGTCGACTGTCACCGCCCCCGTCTTGACCCCGTAGTCCTCGGCCCGATGCACCAGGTGTGCAACTCGCGCCGACGCAACCATCGTCTTGGTCGGTGTGCACCCTTCGTTGACACAGGTTCCGCCGAGGTGTCTTGCTTCGATTAACGCAACGTTCCACCCTGCTCCGGCCAGTTCGACCGCCAGTGGCTTGCCGCCCTGCCCGGACCCGAGAATGATCGCATCGTACTTGGTGACGTCTGTATCGGCCATGACGGCACTCCTTTCGTGATTGTCAGATTAGTTGACCGGGTGAAGGGCGTGGTGAAGATGTCCCGCGAGAGCCTTGCCCGCTCAGCGACTCGGGCGAGGTTTGTCAACCCGCCAGACCGAATCGGCGAAGTACCGCCGCGAGTCGAAGTAGTGTGTCGCGACCGAAAAACCCGTCTCGGCCGCCAAATCCTCGATTTCGGCAATGAGGTACTTGTACGAGTACTCGGTGTGAATCGGTTCCCACGGCCGGAACGTAAACGAGCGGCCAATCATGTCGATATAGACCGTCTGCCGCTCGAGTGAAACGATGTAGCTTTCCATGCCGCCGGAGTTGACGTCGTAGGTGCCGAAATGCCGAAACTTCGCCTTGTCGAAATGGCCGCCCAGTTCGCTGTTGATACGGTCGAGCAGGTTGAGATTGAACGCCGCCGTCACCCCCTGCTTATCGTTGTACGCGTGCAGCAGCAGTTCGATGTCTTTCTTCAAATCGAATCCTATCAGCACCAGGTCACCGTGATTCAGGCAGTTCCACATATTGCGCAGGAACACGCGGGATTCACTATGCGAGAAATTCCCGATCGAGGACCCCAAAAACAGCACGAAGTTCAAGCGATCGTCACGGTTGTTCAGCCACTTCAACCCGTTGAAGTAGTCCGAAACCAGCCCCTCACACTCCACCGACGGGTGATCACCATTGAGCTGGTTGACCAGCCCGGCCATGGCTGACTCCGAGATGTCTATCGGCACGTATCGAAAGTCGAGGCCCGACTCGGCAAAACGCCGAATCAATATCTGCGTCTTACGGCCAAAACCCGCCCCCAGCTCGACCAGGTTAAACGCCTTGTCGGCTACGAAATCGGCCAGCGCGCTGCCACGATTCTCCAGTATCTCCAGTTCACAGTTGGTCGGGTAGTATTCGGGCAGACGGGTGATGTCGCGGAACAACTCGCTGCCCCGGGCGTCGTAGAGATACTTCGACGGAATCGCTTTCTGCGTTTCCGACAACCCTACCAGCACATCGAGCGCGAACGCATCGCGCTCCCCGAATGAATCGGAATAATCAGTTTCGTTGATCACCTTGTAGTGCGATGCCATCTTGTCCAACCGCGTCACACATCAGATGCCAGCCTAAACCCGGTGAATTGCCACCTTCGATCGGACTGGAAAAAGTTACGGTACGTCGCACGGAGGTGGCTGCGCGACGTAGCGCAGGAACCGCCCCGAAGAACCATCTGATCGTTCATGAATTTCCCGTTGTATTCTCCGAGCGCGCCTGTCTCGCGATGATATCCCGGATATGGCAGAAAGGCCGACGACGTCCATTCCCAGACATCACCGAACATCTGCCGAAGTTCACTTGATTCGTTGAATGTCCCCGCCGGCACCGGGTGGTAATACCCCTCGTCAACCAGGTTACCCGGATACCCGCTCGTATTGAGCTCGCCGGCTGCGACCTCCCATTCGGCCTCGGTCGGCAGGCGTTTACCCGCCCAGCGAGCAAACGCGGCAGCTTCATAGTGGCTCACGTGGCACACCGGTTCGTCATCAACCAGATCACGAATACCGGCCATCGTAATAATCTGCCAGCGGTCACCATCACGCACCCAGAACAGCGGCGCTTTCCAGCCGCGCTCCGTGATCACGTCCCAACCGTTGGACAACCAGAGGTCGTGGTTCTCATAGCCGCCATCCTCGATGAACTCGCGAAACTCACCGCAGGTCACCAGGCGGTCCATCAACGCAAAGTCATGCAAATACACTTTGTGCCGGGGACCCTCACAGTCGTAGTGGAAACCATCACCCTTAGCGCCGATCTCCTTCACCCCGCCTTCATAGGTTACAAACGACGCCGGTCGGCCGCTGCCACTCGACGGCAACTGGCCATCGAGATAGATCGGCAGCAGCGGGTTGGTCGCAAGAATGTACTTGATATCGGTAACCAGCAACTCCTGGTGCTGCTGCTCATGATGCAGCCCGAGTTCAACGATCGAGGCAAACTCCTCGAACCGTTCTTCCGGCAGCGCTTCGAACAACTCATGCATCCGCTCGTCTACTGCGGCTCGATATGCATAGACCTGTTCGACGGTCGGGCGGGACAATGTGCCGCGACCGCTGCGTTCGGCCCGGTCGCCGAACGCCTGATAATAGGAGTTGAAAATGTAGTAGTAGGTATCGTGGTAGCGGACGTAGTTTTCCTGGAATCGCTCCAAAACAACCTGTTCGAAAAACCAGGTCGTATGGGCCAGATGCCACTTCGGCGGAGACACGTCCTCGATCGGCTGCACCACGTAATCTTCCGTGGCCAGCGGCCGACAGAGTTCTTCGGAAAAGCGCCGGACCGTATCGAAGCGCCGACGCAAGTCGGTACGTGATAGAGTTGCGGGCGGATTGGCTGTCTTCACGAGCTATCACTCTCCCTCTGATTGAATCAAAAGCGACCCGGTGGGCGCTCCGGCCGGAGAAGTATCCAGCCTATATAACAGCTTTTCTCATGATGTCAAGCAACGCGCTGAGACGTGCGTGGGTCATTCTGCGAGCGAGTCAAGAAAGGCAGCCGCCTCATCGACCGGGCGACCGTCCACATCAACCAGCTTATTGGCCGAACGCATTGCTTTGTCATTAATAACGCCGATGAGGCCGCGAAGTTCACGCACAAGTGCATTTCGTTGAGCGGCCCGCGAAGAGACCAGCAGGACCGCATCGTAGGGCGGCAGGGCGTTACGGGGATCATCCAGCACCGCCAGGTCGTATGCCACAATCCGCCCATCCGTGGAATACGCCGTAATGACATCCACCTTCCCCTCCGCCACGGCAGTGTACATCAGCGATGGATCCAGCGTCCGTCGCCCGGCAAACGACAGGCCATAGGTGCTTGTCAGCGAGCTCCACTCCGGCCGGGTGAAGAATTCATAGTCACTGCCGATCGCAAGTTTGTCGGCTGCCCCGGCCAGATCAGCAATCGATTTGATCCCCAGGCTTTCGGCCTGTGCACGACGCATCGCCAGCGCGTAGGCATTTTCGAATCCGAGCGTCCCCAGACACCTGATACCGTGCTGTTCTTGAAGCCAGTCGGTCATCTGAGTGATCATCTCGGCCGCCGGGACAATCGAATCCCGATTCATCGCATTGGCCCAGATCGTGCCGCTGTAGTCGACGTAGACATCGATTAAGTCATCCGCCACGGCATCAAAAAGCACCGTTGAGCCGAGCGATGACCGCACCTCGACTTCGAACCCGGCCCGCTTCAGCCGTCGCTCGAGCAGATCGGCCAGGATAAACTGCTCGGTGAACGTCTTGGCGCCAACAGTAACAGTGGCCCGATCGCTCGCTGCAACCTGCCCTGCCCACTTCGGCAGCAGCCCGGCCCCGAGCAAGACCACCAGCGCCATAACCCCTGCAACTCCCAGGCCACGGCTGCGCCGCGACGCCGCCAGTTCGAGGAGTCGAATTATTTGATCCAGTACAATCGCCAGCACCGCCGCCGCGACACAGCCAACCAGCACCGCCGTCGTGTTTTGTGTCTGCAGCCCGCCGAAAATGTAGTTTCCAAGCGAGGTCGCCCCAACCGGTGTCGCCAGCGTAGTCGTCCCTACGACCCATACCGCCGATGTCCGAATACCTGCGATCAGGACCGGCAGCGCCAAAGGCAATTCAACGCGGAACAGCATCTGGTTGGGACTCATGCCTATCCCGCGGGCAGCCTCGGTCAGCGAGGCATCGATACCCACAATTCCGGTCACCCCGTTACGCAGGATCGGCAGCATACTGTAGAGAATCAGCGCCACCAGCGCGGGAATGAACCCGATCATACCCAGCAACGGCACCATCAGGGCCAGCAGGGCGATACCGGGTACTGTTTGCATGATCGATGCGAACGCCAGGGTCGGCCACTGCAGCGACTTGCGGCGGCTGACGATGATCGACAGCGGCACACAGATGACAATCCCGATACTCAGCGCCGCCATCGAGAGCAGCAGGTGGCTGCCCAGGTACTCCGGCAGGAGGGCCAGTTGACGCCCGAGTTCTTCACCGCTCACGTCTCGTCGCCCTCCCGGAGCAGCCGCTCGACCTCGTCGGCCTGCCGCTTGGGCGTCGCCATCAGCCCGGCGACGTAGTCATCGGTAGCATTGCGGAGCAGTTCGTGCGGGGTACCAACCTGACGGATTTCACCGGCCGCCATGACGGCAATACGATCGGCCAGCAACAGTGCCTCGGTCATATCATGTGTGACCATGACCACGGTCAACGTGAGATCGGCCTGCAACTGCCTGAACTCGCGCTGCAGGCTGTCGCGGGTGATCGGGTCGAGCGCGCCAAACGGCTCATCCATGAGCATCAGTCTCGGCCGCGCGGCCAACGCCCGGGCCACCCCGACCCGCTGAAGCTGCCCGCCCGAGAGATCCGATGGCGAACGCTCACGATAGTGATCAGGTGGTAGTTCGATCAACTCGAGCAGTTCGTTGACGCGATCGGTCGTGTCAGTTTCGGTCCAACCCAGCAGGTGCGGCACCGCCCCGATATTCTCGGCAACCGTCATGTGCGGAAACAGCCCGATCCCCTGGAAGACATAGCCGATTCGCCGCCGAAGCGCCACCGGGTCAACCGTCGTGATATCTTCGCCGTCAACGATGATTGTCCCCGAAGTCGGCTCGATCAACCGATTGATCATCTTCAGCGTGGTGGTTTTGCCACATCCCGACTCGCCGAGCAATACGAGAAATTCACCATCGTTGACTTCCAGATCGAGTTCCCGGACGGCAAACGAGGCGCCGTCATCGTAACTTTTTGACAATTGACGAAGGGAGATCATTAACAGCAGGATACGAAAGGCTCTAAGCGCCGACAAGAGATGATTCTATTGCGGTTCCACCCGGACTCGATCGTTCAAGTACTGCCTGAATAGCGTTGAATCGGTCGACCGAATAAGCCGTCCATCCTCATACAATGCCTCGTCCACAATAGACCCGGCACTGTCCAGATGCACCCATTGGCCTTCCCAGATGTCTACTCGATGGACCGGTCCGGTCAGTATACCCGAATCACCCGGAAGATAGAACGTTCCGACACCAACACTGTCATCGTACCATCGGGCGTGGTAGTGCAGCGAGCCGTCCGACTCGGAAAACGTGCGTAGTTCATGTGTACCACCGGGTCGAGCGTAGTGACGTTCCGATCTGAGCAGCCCCGAGGGATACCACAGTCTGTGCACCGACCGACCGCCTTGCAGACTGTCGAGCGCGTAGCTTTTCCAGGCGCCGTTGGGATACCAATGCGCTGCGACTACGTACGAACTGTCCGGTGCAACTTGACGGATGCCGCGCACGGAACCGTCCTCATACCACGCTCGCTTATTCAAAGGAGTCGTACTTCCAGCGTAGGTGGCTACATACTCCAGCGATCCATCCTCAAACCACTCCGCGTCGATCGTGCGGAATCCTCGATCTGCGCGCACTTGCACCCGCTTTTTCTGCCCGTTTTGATACCAGTCATAGAGCGTGTCGGGGGGACTCTCAACGTCCTGCGCGAACTGCTTCGATCCATCAGCGTACCACGTACTCTCGGCAACCATGCGAAAACCGTCACGCACGACCTTCCGAAATAGTTGTCCGTTTGGATGCCAGTTGCGATAACTGCCCACGGGTCTACCGTGTTCATACTGGCCCTCCATCGACTGCACTCCGCTTGGATACCACTCCCGGTAAACCCCGTGCTCCTTGCCATCTACGAATGGTCGCTCCACCATCGGCGTCCCATCGGCATACTGTTGTCGGAGTACGCCGGTGCCGTCTTCGAAAACCGACTCGCCTCCGAAAGCGCCATCATAATGCCAGTATCTGTATGGACCGTGCCGAACATCATCACGGAAATAGACCTCTGTCTTGATTTGCCCGTTCTCCCAGTAGACTGCCGATCGACCGTGCCGTTGTCCCCGGCGGTACTCCGTTTCTCGATCGAGT
>WJMS01000103.1 GCA_014727815.1 candidate division GN15 bacterium | reverse complement strand
GTGGCAACCTCGAATGACAACTACATCGGCCGCACCGAAGAGCGCTTCAAGCACTTCAAGGGTGTCATCATGCGGCGCGGCGCCCGAATTGGAGTTAATGCGACGATCCTGCCGGGCCTGACGATTGGTCCCGACGCCCTTGTCGCGGCCGGGGCGCTGGTGACCAAAGATGTCCCGGGCGGAAAGATCGTTGCGGGGATTCCGGCCAAGGTGTTTCGAGACGTGCCGGAAGAACAACTGCTCGACAACCAGGGCTGGGAAGACTAACACGACAAGGAGCTGCGATGGCAGTACCACTGATAGATTTCGGCAGGCAGCATGACTACCTGCGACGCGATATGGAGAAGGCGATCAGCCTGGTCATCGAACACGGCCGGTTCATCTTAGGTCCCGAGGTCAAGCGGCTGGAACAGGAGATTGCCGCCCTGTGTGGTGTCAAGCACGGGGTGGCGGTCGCGTCGGGGACCGATGCGCTCCTGCTCGCGCTCGATGCCTGCGGCGTGCGTGGCGGTGACGAGGTGATTGTCCCCGACTTTTCGTTTTTCTCCACGGCGGGTGTGGTCAGCCGTCTCGGCGCGACCCCGGTCTTCGTCGACATCGAGCCGGATACGTACAATATCGATCCCGACCTGATCGAGAAGGCGATCACCGACAGGACCAAAGCGATCATGCCGGTGCATCTGTTCGGCCAGTGCGCCGACATGGACCGAATCATGGCGATCGCGCAGAAGCACAACCTGCCGGTGGTGGAGGATGCCGCCCAGGCGATCGGCGCCGAATACAACGGCCGCGCGGCCGGCTCGATGGGTGATTATGGCTGCTTCTCGTTCTATCCGACAAAGAACCTCGGTGCGGCGGGCGATGCGGGAATTATCGTGACCGACAAAGATGAAAACGCCGAAAGACTGCGCATGCTTCGCGTGCACGGCCAGTCCGGCAAATACGAACACAGCATGATCGGGTACAACTCACGTCTCGATACGATGCAGGCGGCGCTCTTGTTGATCAAGCTGCCGCACTTGCGGACGTGGTCGGAACAGCGGATCGAGCACGCCGCCCGGTATGATGAGGCGTTTGCCGACGTACCGAGTATCGTCACGCCGGTGGTGAAGGACTACACGACGTTCCACATCTACAACCAGTACACCCTGGCTTCACCCAAGCGGGACGCGATCCTCGCAGGACTGCAGGAAGCGGAAATCGGCTACTGTGTGTACTATCCGATTCCCTTCCACAAGCAGCCCTGCTTCGCCTCGCTCGGCTACAAGCCGAACCAGTTGCCGGTGGCGGCCAGGGCAGCCGAGGAGGTCTTTTCGATTGCAGTCTATCCCGAGCTGACCGACGAGGAGCAGCAGGAGGTTATCGAAACGATCAGCCGCCTCGCGCGCGGTTGATCATGTAGTCGATCGGCCGATCCGTTATGGAGGTGTCCGGCGCGTGAAGCCCTGTCGAATCGTCTTATACGGCTGGCCGCACTCATCGCATCTGCAGCGATGGGCCATCGGCCTGAGCGAGCGCGGCTTCACGGTTCGAGTCATCGGTCTGGGAGGCGAACCGATACGATCGGTTGACACCATCACCTGGCCGCATCGCGGCCCCCGTTCATACCTGCTGCGCCGCGCAGCCGCCCGGCGGCTGACGCGTGCTTTCAATCCGGAACTCATCCACTGTCACTACGCCTCATCGTTTGGGCTGTGGACACTCGGCCCGAAACCGGCGCCAACTGTCGTGTCGGTCTGGGGCTCGGACGTCACGGCCTTTCCGAGTAACCCGCTCAAACGCTTCCTGATCAAACAAGTCCTGCGTAAGGCGGACAAGGTGACGGCGACCAGCGCGTACCTCCGCGAGCGGTTGGCCGCCCTGACTCCCGAAGTGGCGGGTGCGACGGCAATCGTGCCGTTTGGGGTAGATATTCCGGAGACGACGCGGCCGCTGCCGGCTACCGGGGAGTTTCGCATGTGCGCGCTCAAACGTCACAAACAGGTCTACGGACTTGACCTGCTGATCAAAGCCGCCGCTCTGGTGGCGCGCGACCTGCCGGCGGTGCATCTGTCCCTGCCCGGCGACGGGCCGGAGACTGATCGACTAAAGGCACTGGTCAAAGAGCTGCGCATCGAACATATCGTCAGTTTTCACGGTCAACTGCCGACCGACCGAATCGCCGACTTCGTCAGTGACCACCACGTTGTTGTCATCCCTTCCCGCGAGGAGAGTTTTGGTGTCGCCGCCCTTGAAGCGGGGGCGTGCGGACGGCCGGTGGTGGCCTCGCGACTGGGCGGGTTGGTGGAATCGGTGCGCGACGGCTACAGCGGCCTGCTGATCGAACCGGAGAATGTCGAGGCTCTTGCGCAAACACTGGTGTCGCTCGCACGGGATCGAGAACGGATTGCGAAGCTTGGCGCCAACGGCCGCCGGCTGGTGGAAGAGGAGTACGGTCTCGACGTATCGCTTGACAAAATGATCTCAGTCTACGAAAAGGTATTGTATGGCTGACCAACCGATCCGCCTCTACGACCTGACTATCGCTCGCGAGACGATGGCCGAGGTGCGCGATACGCTCAAGTCGACCTGGCTGTCATCCGGGCCGAGAGTGAAGCAGCTCGAACAGGAGATCGCCAGACGCTGCGCGGTGCGCTACAGTGCCGCGGTTAACTCCTGCACCAACGGTTTGCTGCTTACCCTTCAGGCGCTGGGGCTCGACAGCACCGCCGAGATCATCACCACGCCCTTTTCGTTTGTGGCCACCGCCGAGGCGATTATGCACGCAGGCGCCAACCCGGTCTTTGCCGACATAGACCCGATCTCGCTTACCATTGACCCGGAGGAGGTCGCCCGGAAGGTGACACCCCGGACGCGGGGGATAATCCCGGTAGACATAGCCGGTCAGCCGGCCGAGTATGATCGCCTGAAGAAAGTGGCCGAGCATTTCACGCTGCCGATTATCAGCGATGCCGCTCACTCTTTCGGGGCGAAGTATCGCCGCAAGTCGGTCGCAAAGGTGGCCGACGCCGCTGTCTTTTCATTTCACGCCACCAAAAATCTGACGTGCGGTGAGGGCGGTATGGTCGTGTCACCGCACAAGGCGCTGGTCGAACGGGTGAAGCTGCTTCGTACCCACGGTCTCACACGTGATGCACACACCCGGCACCAGCAGGCGAGCTGGCAGTACGATGTCATTGCACCGGGCCGCAAGGCGAACATGTCGGACATTCACGCGGCGGTCGGTCTCGGTCAGCTGAACCTCTTCGACAAACAGCAGGAGAAGCGCGCAAAACTGGCCGAGCGGTACCGGCACAATCTCGCCGACCTGGAGGAGTACATCGGGCTGCCTTCACCGCCACGCTACGTCAGCCACGCCTGGCACCTGTTCATCATTCGGGTGAACACCGATGCTCTCACGATCGACCGCGACCGGTTTATCGAGGAGATGAGAGGCCGCGGGGTCGAGTGCGGGGTGCACTATATTCCGCTGTTCGACCTCAGTCTCTTCCAGCAGTTCGGGCTCCAGGAACAGATTTTCCCCAACACCGCCTATGCCGGCCGGCGGGTGGTGACCCTGCCGCTCTATCCGAGCCTGAAACTGACTCAGGTTGATCGGGTTTGCGAGGCGATTCGGGAGATCGTGATTAGCGCCGCGCGATAACAGAGAGACTTGCCTGATCGGGCCCGGTGTGCATTAATTAGGGTATGCCGGCAAATCTACCGCCACAATATTACGAGCTGGAGCGGGAGTTTTCCTCCTGCCGCGACCCACGGGAGAAACTTCGTCTCGCCGAGGAGCTGCTTCGGATCATGCCCAAACACAAGGGTACCGACAAGCTCCAGGCGGATATGAAAACGAAGATCGCGAAGATCAAGAAGCAGATCGAGGGCGGCGGCAAAGCGGGCGGGCCGGCCCGCCAGGCGCCCACCCATGACTATATCGAGCCGGAGGGCGCCGGGCAGGTGGTGTTGATAGGCGCGCCCAACGCCGGGAAGTCATCGCTGGTCGATGCGCTGACCAATGCCAAGGTCGATGTCGCTGACTATCCCTACACGACCCGGGAGCCGATGGCCGGGATGATGGATTTCGAAACGATCCAGATCCAGCTGATCGATACCCCGCCGATCTCGCCCGATCTGTTCGAGAGCTATCTGACCAACCTGATCCGCAACGCTGATCTGGTGCTGCTGGTGGCGGATCTGGATGATGACAACGTGCGTGAGAAAAACGAGTTTATTGTCACGGCGCTCCAAGAGAAGAAGATCATCCTGACGCACACGGTGCCGGAGGAAGTCGAGGATGTCCGCTTCGTGCACAAGCGGACGCTCATCTGCGGGCACAAAATGTACGATGACGAGACCGGGGCGCGGCGCAAAGCCATAGAAGAGCTCTTTCCCGAATTCCCCATGACGACGACATCGATTCTCGATGATGACAGCCTGGTCGCGCTCAAGCGAGCCGTATTCGACGCGCTACAGATAATCCGTGTCTATACCAAGCAAGTTGGGAAGCCGGTCGAGAAAGTCGATCCGGTGGTGCTGCCGATCGGGGGAACGGTGGAAGAAGCGGCGTTGTCTATTCACAAGGACTTTGCCGAGAAGCTCAAATTCGCCAAGATCTGGGGCGAGGGGAAATTCGACGGACAACGCGTCAACCGCGACCATGTGCTGGCCGACGGTGATGTTGTCGAATTTCACATTTAGTGAGCCACCGGCTCGGGCTGCCACCGTATGCCGGCACTCTGGCGCTGCCGGTCGGCGTGCATGCAGCATTCATTGAGCTGCGCTTTCATTCGCGAGCTGCAGATCTGCAGTTCGATCAGCAGCGCCCGCATGCGACGGTCGGTGCCGTAGTGTTCCGATATCCGCCGGATCAACTCATCCTCGATATCGGTTAGACGATCAGCCGAACGCCGAACGACCTGCAGATCGGCGCCGGTGCTGCCGGTCGACGATGCCATCATGGTCAACCGGGTTCGCGCTGGTAGCTCGGACTCTGCTGTGTCATATTCGCGAGGTGACTCATCCTCGGTCGACGACGTAAGACCGAGGCGCGCCATCTGGGCGGTCATCAGACTTCCGAACAGGGCCACCGCCACGGCCGCCATCAGTGGCAGCCACACCGACTCCCTCGCGCTTATCGCACCGGCCGCAACAGCGCCGTTGGCCAGCCACAAAAAAACCGCCAGAGCGGCGGTGAGGGTGACGGTATTGCCGATGATGATGCGCACAGACAGGGTGCGAGTCGGGTTGCCGGACGAAGGGTGTTGCGTGAATCGATCTTCCATATGCGACTCCGATCAATACAAAACTTGTCCAATATGGTTATCGACTCCACGCTAACTTGGTTTAGCACCCAACCCGGCCTTTTTCCTTGACTTGACCGGGGCGTCAAAGGAAGATTGAGCCAATGAAGCCGCACCTGTACTATGACATTCGCGACGTCTTGCTGGCGCCGGCCCGGGCGTTTTCGGCCAAAGCGATCTTCGTGATGACGACCTTCCTGATTCTCGCGCTGGTCGTCTACGATCTCGGCTTCTATCTCGCGCATCTCGTCGACGGGGCCAAACTCTCTGTCGTATATAGTGTTTACGGCATATTCCCGGGACCCTCGCCGGCTCTCAGCGGCGCGGTCGGCCACGTTGTGTTCGGGATCGGCGTGCTGGCGGCAATCTATGCGGTGATGCTGGGGTTGCTCGGTGTGGCTGTTTTCACCATGGAACAGATACGCGGTAACCGCTTCTTTTCGGTTGCAGAATCGCTGAGGTTCATTCGTTCACGCGCGAAGCAATTGTTGCTCTGCGAACTCGCTCTTGTCGCCTTTGTGACACTTATTGTCGCGCTCTTTGCGATAGCCGGCTTGTTGGGCCGCATACCGGTGGTCGGCGAATGGCTGTACAGTTTCTTCTATGTCTTCCCGGCCTACTTCATCGCACTGTTCACGGTCTTTATCGTAGCGGTCTTTCAGATATCGATCATCCTGGCCCCGGCCGCCGCAGCGGCCGAACGTCGCGGCGAAATCTTCGGCGTCATTCTCGAGACCTTCTCCTCGATCATCCGCCAGCCGCTTCGCTGGGGTGTCTATACCATCTATGCGATAGTCGCCGGCAAGCTGGCCAGTTTCCTCTATGCCTACTTTGCGGTCCGCGCCGTGCAGTTTACCAACTGGGCGATTGGTCTTACCGATGGCGGCAAGCTGGCGAAGCTGGTCGAGTCATCGCTGTCGCACCTGCCGATGCGCTCGGATGTCGTGAAGGAGACATTCAACATCTTCCCCGGCATCGATTGGGGCCTTGACTTGTTGCGCTTTGTGCGCTCCGGCGACAGTGCGGCGTCGTATGTCATGGCTTTCATGCTGTTCGTGATCTTCGCGAGCATTCTCGGCTATTTCATGGCGGTGATCGGTACCGGCCAGGCGTACGCATACGTGGTGATTCGCTACAAGAAGGATGGTTACCGGATCGACCAGGAGGAGCCGATCGGCGAGACGGAACATCTGCCGGGCGAGCCGATTGTCGAACCGCTGACGGGGGAGAAGGATTCGCAGCAACCGTGAAGACTATCCGCTCCATCAAGACTATGCAGCGAACCGCCCGGCAGGCTGTCGCCGAGGGCAAGTCGATCGCGCTTGTTCCGACCATGGGCTTCCTGCATGAGGGCCACCTGTCGTTGATCGGTCGGGCGAAAAAGGAAGCCGACATCGTCATCGTCTCCATCTTCGTCAATCCCGCTCAATTCGGCCCGCGCGAGGACCTGTCGCGCTACCCTCGTGATGAAAAGGGAGACCTCAAGAAGATTCGAGCGGCCGGGGGAGATATCGCTTTCCTGCCGAAACCGCGCGATGTCTACCCGCATGGGTTTCAGTCGTGGGTGACGGTTGAGAAGTTGACACAGACGCTCGAGGGCGCCTCGCGGCCGCGGCATTTCAAGGGAGTCACGACGGTGGTCGCCAAGCTGTTCAATATCACCCGTCCCGATGTGGTCGTGTTCGGCATGAAAGACTACCAGCAGGCGGCGGTGCTCCGGCAGATGACCGGTGATCTCGGCTATCCAATCAGGTTTATCGTGGCGCCGACCGTACGCGAGCCCGATGGCCTGGCGATGTCATCGCGCAACCGCTACTTCAGCGACAGCCAACGCGCCGAAGCGGTCTGTCTGTACCGGGCGCTGAAGTCGGCGAAAGAGATGGTCAAGGCGGGGGAGCGGCAGGTATCGAAAATCAAACGCGAGATGATCCGGGCAATCAAGGCGAGTTGTCCCGGCGCCGAGATCGACTACATTGCGTTCACCGATCTCAAGACGCTCAAGCCGGCCCGCGAGATTGTCAAGGAGACGGTCTGTTCGCTGGCCGTCACGGTTCACCAAGTCCGGCTGATCGACAACATGCGCCTGCTGTAAGCACGCTTCCCGTACAGACCTTACGCTTTCGCCGCGGCCTGGGCATTGTCGATCGCCGCATGTCGAAACAGAAATGCCGAGACAATCCACAAGGCAATGAAGAACGCGTTCAGGCTCACGATTACGAACACCGCTTCGAGTTCGGCGTGGCGCAACGCGTAAATCACGACAGCTGCGATTGCTGCGAGCGCATGGGTCAGCGCTGTTGCGGACAGGGCGCGCGACATGCCCTTCGGCCGGAAACGCGCCACTGCAGCGCCAATGACGCCAACAGCGAGCACCCCGACATACATCAGGTTGGCCGGATCACTCTCGGCGCCGATCAGTCCGACCGCGAGGTTCATCCAGATCAGCGCCAGGCCGGCGGTCACCGCGACACCAACTGCTGCCCGGTAGGCAGTGGCACTTCCTTTTCTCGAAACCAACTCGTATGCGAGACCGGCGCCGATAAGGAGAACGGCGGCGACTATAAAGTCGCCCGGCCCCCAGACCACGTCATCGGTGAATTGCATCGCTACCAGCGGCACCAGCAAAACAAATGCGGTCCCGAGCATGATGCGAACGAGGTTTTTGTACTTCCTGGTCATAATGGCTGTGTTCTCCCGTATTATTCCCGTGGCCGTATCGAAGTAGATCCAGAGCGCCAGTGCGAAGAGGCCTCGCTTTTCGGCTGCCCGTTCGCGGAGAAGATCGTTGAAGGTCTGCTTCATTCCCTCGGCGAAGCGATCGCGAAACGACCTCGGATAGAGGCGAAGCAAGACCGAATACCAGTTGCCGTATGTTTGCAGTCTGTTCATATGCCCTGCGCCGATGTACCTGGTGTCACCTGTCGCTGCTCGGCAACCGCCACAACTTCACGGTACCGTTGCAACTCCGCGGCGAGCGCCTGTTGGCCGAGGGCCGTGATGCGGTAGTAGACACGCCGTTCATCGTCCATCTCCGGGTCTACCTTCTTGTCACTTTCCTGAATCAATCCGGCCTCGATCATGCGACCAATGGAGCCGTAGAGCGTTCCCGGTCCCATGGACACCTTTCCGTTGGAGTCTTGCCGGACCTGTTTCATGATGCCATAGCCGTGTCGGTCCCGGGTTGAGAGTGCCAGGAGGATGTGCAGCACCGCCGGCGTGAGAGGCTTGTTGGCTTTGTTCTTCATAGGTATCATAATATATCCGCAACGGATATATGTCAAGGGTATTTTTGGTCCGGTTTTGCAGATAGGCTGTCTCTTTCCGGTGGAGCCGACGGTCCTCTCTTCGACGCCGGGGCATGCGAGCCGTTCTCAGAGCGAGGAACTCGTTACCGGTATGTCGGTTACACGGTTACAACCCGGTCGCGTTTTGTACCTTATGGCACTTGCGCAATTGCCGAAATGGGGTATATTGGCCGACTGAACGATGGGCCGGGAGAGGTAAGCGAGCGAGATGCTGATTACGGTAATGAAATCCAAGATTCACCGGGCCACGGTGACCGACAAGGATCTCAATTATGTCGGGTCGATCACGATCGATCGGGACTTGATCGAGAAGGCCGGTATGGTGGTCGGTGAGCAGGTCCAGGTCGCCAACATCAATACCGGCGCTCGATTTGAGACCTACGTGATCGAAGGTGACGCCGGCTCCGGCACGATTGCGCTCAACGGCGCTGCTGCCCGTCTCGCCGAAAAGGGCGATATCATCATCATTATCGCCTATGGCCAGATCGACCGGGAAGAAGCCTCGTCGTTTGAACCGTCGGTTGTCCTCGTCGACAGCAACAACAAGCCAATTGCATAACCTAACCACTCTGCCACGCACATCGGGGGTTACTCACGCATGACAGATTCTCCGTCCGGACCCAAAGCGGCTGTGGTCCTTGCCGCCGGCAAGGGCAAGCGCATGAAATCCGACCTGCCGAAAGTTCTTCATGAAATCCATGGCCGGCCGATGGTCAAGATCCTGCTCGATACGCTCACTCGGCTCAAGTTTGACCGCATCGTGGTGGTGATCGGCTTTAAGGGTGAGATGGTCCAGGAGGCGTTGGCTGACTACCCGGTCGAGTTTGCCTGGCAGCGCGAGCAGCTCGGGACAGCTCATGCCGTGCAGATGGCCGACAAGCAGCTTCGTGAATTCGACGGCACCACCCTGGTCTGCGCCGGCGATGTGCCGTTTCTATCGGAAGCAACGATCGGCGAGCTGATGGCGGTGCACGAGCGCACGGGGGCCGTGGCGACCTGTCTTTCGGCGATTTTCGATGATCCCACCGGGTATGGCCGGATTGTCCGGGACGGTGACTCCGATTTTCTGAAGGATATTGTCGAGCATAAGGACGCCTCGGAAGAGGTCCGGCAGATCAGGGAGGTTAATTCCGGGACGTTCTGTTTTGATAACCGGCAGCTCTTCGGCGTGATCGACGAGATCGACGACAACAACGCCCAGGGTGAGTTCTATTTGACGGATGCGGTTAAGATATTGCACGGAAAGGGTTTGAAGGTCGCGGTCGTGCCCTGCCAGGAGCCGGCTGAAGTTAGTGGCGTCAATTCGAAAGAGCAACTCGAGGAGTTGGCCCGGAAATTTGCCGGTTGACCCCCCGGTTTTTTTGATCACGATTGCCGATCATATCGTTATAAGGGAAGAGAGGTCGGCATCGGGTGGCCTCTCCGATTGCTTTTTTGTTGACCATCCACGGCCCGGCGCGTAGATTGGACAATGACCATGAGATGTAGCAAACACGTTGTAACAGTTAGTGTTGTTGTTCTGCTCCTGACCCTGTCCGGTTTTGCTCAGGATATCGAACGGGCCCGTCTCGAGCAGCCGACGGCAACCAACAGTATCGGTGTCAAGCCGGTTGAATCACCCTTTTCGCTGATTGATGTATCCCGGATCAAGTGGTCGCATAGTTATTCGGTTTCGTATTTTTCCGGCTCCGGTCAGTCCGGCTCGGTCGGATTGGCGACCACCAGTATGTTTTATGAGTTTTCGCCGAGCCTGTCATTGCAGGTTAATCTGGGGATCGCCCACAACCCGGGCGCGCTCTGGGGTGACCGCAACAGTGAAGCGACGATCCTCCCGGGTTTCCGCCTCGATTATCATCCCTCCGAGAATTTCCACCTGTCGATCGGGGTGCAGCGGTACGACGGCCGGATGTTTCCGGGCGCGTACGGGTATCAGAACCGGTATGGCGTGATGTCACCGGCGTGGGGCTTCAGGCATGTCCCCGTCAATACTGGTGAGCAACAGTAGCAGGGAGTCGTTAACCGGGAAAAAACTGTTCATGCGCGTTCCTTCCCGCAGACCGTTCGTTCTGTGACCAGCCCCGCGACGAAACACGAAATCCAAAGCTGCACCGTATCCGTCGGGAGATAGGCGGAGTGAAATTACAGTTAAAGAGTCGCTATCTTGAATTGTTGATTGCCGCTGCCTTTGTGGTGCTGTTGATCTATGTTGTCTCGGTCACCTTGCAGGTGGCGCAGGGGATATCGCAGACGATCGACCCGCCCCGCTACACGGTCCGTCTGCAGGTACTCAATGGCTGCGGCGTGCCGCGCCTGGCCGCCCGGATGGCCGATGAGCTTTCCGGATATACTGACGAGGATCTTCGGATCTCGGTGGTCGACACGGATAATTTCGAATCGCTGGAAGTCGACAGCTCGTTTGTGATTTCGCGCGAAGACGATCGGACCGTGGCGGTGCTGCTGGCCCGAAAACTCGGATTGCAGGCGCAGGATGTTTCCTACGCTCCGCTTGATAACAATTACCGGCACGTATCGGTGACCCTGGTGGTGGGTCAGGACTACGAACGGTTGCAATTGCAAAGCCCTACGAACACGGAGAACTAACCGAAAACCTTGAGCACGAATAACACCGCTCTCGCCCTCGCCCGTCGGGCCGGACAACTGGCTCTGTCCAAGAAGGCATTTGATGTCAAGATTCTCAAACTGAAAGATCTCTCATCGGTCTGCGATTACTTCGTAATCGCTTCCGGAGAGGCCGACATTCAGGTCAATGCGATCGCCGAGGCGGTTGAGGATGGCCTGCGTGAGGAAGGGATCAAGCCGTTTCACCGCGAAGGACGAAAGAGCGGTAACTGGGTGCTGCTCGACTATGTCGACGTGGTGGTGCATGTCTTCTACGAGCCGACCCGTCGTTTCTACGCCCTGGAGAAATTGTGGGGCGACGCTCCCGCCGAAGAACTGGCCGACGAATGAGTCCGGCCCGCCCGAGTGGATCAAGAGTAGATTACGCATAAACACATAGGAAGTACCATGGAACTAACCGAACTGAAATCCAAAACCATCGCGGAGTTGTTAAAAATCGCCGAGGATCTGGACATTCCCGGGGTATCGGGGCTGCGCAAGTCAGAGTTGATTTACAAGGTTATGGAGAGTCAGTCTTCACAAAACGGTGCTATCCTGGCCGAGGGCGTTCTGGAGATCATGGACGAGGGCTACGGCTTCCTGCGGTCACCCGATTACAATTACCTTCCGGGGCAGGATGATATCTATGTTTCCCCGTCGCAAATCAAGCGGTTCGATCTGCGCACCGGTGATACCATTTCCGGACAGGTGCGACCGCCCAAGGACAATGAGCGCTATTTCGCGCTGCTGAAGATCGAAGCGGTCAATTACGAAAACCCCGAAGCGGCCAAGCACAAGACACTGTTCGATAACCTGACGCCGCTCTATCCGGAAGAACCGTTCAAGCTGGAGCTGTCGGCCGAGGAGTTGACGACCCGGATTATCGATTTGATGTGTCCGATCGGCAAGGGCCAGCGCGCCCTGATCACCTCGCCGCCAAAGGCCGGTAAAACGATCATCCTGCAGAAAATCGCCCAGGCGATTACGGCAAATCATTCGGGTGTGAAGCTGATCGTGCTATTGATCGATGAGCGCCCGGAAGAGGTGACCGACATGCGCCGCTCGGTACGCGGTGAAGTTGTCTCGTCGACCTTCGATGAACCGGCCGATCGGCACGTGCAGGTCGCCAATATGGTCCTCGAGAAGGCCAAGCGACTGGTCGAGCACAAGCACGACGTGGTTATCCTGCTCGACTCGATCACCCGGTTGGCTCGGGCCCACAACGCCGTGGTGCCCCATTCCGGCAAGATTCTGTCCGGTGGTGTCGACTCCAACGCGCTGCACAAGCCCAAACGTTTCTTCGGCGCCGCCCGCAATGTCGAGGAAGGTGGGTCGTTGACGATTTGCGCCACTGCCCTGATCGAGACCGGCTCGCGCATGGACGAAGTTATCTTCGAGGAGTTCAAGGGCACCGGTAACATGGAAATGGTCCTCGACCGTCGCCTCTCCGACCGGCGTGTCTTCCCGGCCATGGACATCAATCGGTCATCGACCCGCAAAGAAGAGTTGCTCATGGATCAGGATACGCTGTCCAAGATCTGGATTCTGCGCAAGTTCCTCGCGGAGATGAATCCGATCGAGGCGATGGAATTCCTGATCGACCGGATGAAAAAGACCAAGAGCAACGAACGCTTCCTGGCCTCAATGAAAGACTGACAATTATTCCTAACGAGGACGGAGGACGAGAAGTCGGCGCAGCTCCTACGAGTTGCGCCGTTTTTCGATGCGGTAGTTCTTCCGGCTGTAGTTAGTTGATATCCCTTCGGATCATGACGCCGTTGGTGCCGACTGCGATGAGCTGGTTGCCGGCGCGGGCCATGTCGTAGATATCAAATGAGAGGCCGTCGGGCAGCTCTTCTCTGGTCCAGCTGACACCGCCGTCTTCGGTGCGCATGATAATGCCGTCGTGACCGGCCACCCAGCCGGTGTCGCTGTTGAGCATCACCAGCGAAGTAAAGATGTGCGGTTCTTCAACTTCCGCCTGCTGCCAGGTCTTGCCGTTGTCGTGAGAATAGGCGATCAGGCCGCCGGCGCCCGCCAGGATGCCGGTTCGTCCGGCGATCGCCGTCACCCGACCGGGGCGTCCCTCGATGGTGTTGATCGTCCGCCACGTCTGGCCGCCATCGCGCGACATATGCAACCGCGAAAACGACTGAAAATAGATCGGGCCGTTGCCGGCGTGGAACAGCTCCCCATAACCGAGACCCATCGACTCCTGTCGTCGCCAGTTCTGGCCGCCATCGGCGCTGACCAGTGAAAGACCAGCCATCGGTCGCTCTTCCTCGCGAGTCATGCCGACCGCGACCGCAAAGAGCGTGTCAGCCATCTCGACCGACAGCAGCCACGGCGTGGAGTTTTCCATCGAGTGGTCTTCCCAGCGGCGGCCGCCGGTAATCGTCCGGTACAGCGCTCCGTCCCGGCCACAGACCAGCCCCATCAGGTCGTTCGCGAATGAAATGTCCTCGAGTGGAACGCCGGGATCGACCGTCACGGTCTGCCAGACGGTGCCGCCATTGCGGGTTATCCCAACCTGGCCGCCATGGGTGCATAGGAAGCCGTTGTCGGCGTCGACGAAATCGATGCCGGTGATGTTGTCGACAATGCCGTGCTGGACGGGTTGCCATGCCTGGCCGGCAAGGGTCGAAACCAGAACCAGCGGCGTGAGTATCAGCAGTATCAGTGTCTTCATGGGCTGCGTTTTTAATTGAAGTGGTCTGTGAAGGGTTTTACACTGTCGGTTGTCGATAGTTGACGGGTTTCTCCGTTTCGGTCGGCAAGATAGCCGGCGCGGCCGAGAAAGTCAACCGGGCCCGCGGGGGCCGGATGTAGATACCGCCATGAAAGAACCACTGGTACAACTGAGCAATGTCGAATTGCGCAACGACCGGGGCGACTTTGTCTTTCGCGACCTGACCTTCAAGCTGCTGCCCGGCCAGTCGGCGGTGATCAGCGGTCCGGCCGGCTCCGGCAAAACCAGCCTGGTAGACTTGTTGATCGGGCTTCGCTTTGCCCAGGCGGGCGCGGTGGAGATGTTTGGCGAATTGCTCAAAAAGCGCCGAACGGGCGCTATTCGGCGGGTCCGTCGACAGATCGGCGGGGTTGGCGGGCCGTTTGGCCTGATGCCGTTGCTGACCGTCGCCGAAAACATCACCCTGCCGCTGGTACTCGGGGGTGTCCGCCGGTCGGTCCAGCGCGAGCGCCTGTTCAAAGTGCTTACCGAGTTTTCGCTGCTCAAGCAGGCCTCGGAGTATCCCCATTCGTTGACCCGGGTGGAAAACACGTTAACCCAGTTTGCGCGCGCCTCGATCGCCAACCAGCCGTTGTTGCTGATCGATGAGCCGATGGCCGGGCTCGATCGGGGAACCTGGGAACGAGTGCATCAGGTGCTGGAAAAAGTGGCTCTCTCGGGCCGGTCAATGATGATCCTGACCTCGGAGCTGCCGCCCCAGGAGCTCCCTGAAACCTCATACTATCAGTTAGAGAACGGGGTTCTGCAGTGATCCGGGTGCTGTATATACTGCGCGAACTGGGGCGTAATATCTATCGGAATCCCGGCACAGCACTCGGCTCGGTGCTGTCGCTGACCCTGCTCTTTTTGCTGTTTAACTTGTTCTGGGTGGCGGCAGGAACATCGGAAGCATTCTATCGCGAGCTGCTGGCGGAGCTGCGGATGGAGGTGTTTCTCGATGAAGGCATGCCTGATTCGACTGCGACCCAGCTGCCGAGAGAGTTCTATGCTATCGATGGCGTCCTGACTGCTGAGTTTGTCGACAAAGATCAGGCTCGGAAGCGACTGACCGATCTTCTGGGTATGGACCTGCTGATAGGCTACGACACCATCAACCCGCTGCCGCGATCGTATGTCCTGACGATGGAAAATGATGTGCTGAATACATCGGACATGCAGTCGATCGAAGAGCGCATGTACACCATTCCGGGAGTGATCGATGTTGCCTACAGCCGTCAGTTCCTGGAGAAGGCCGAATCGACACGGGACTTGATTTTGCAGGTCGGGCTGTTTCTCGGTGCGATAATTCTCGCCACTGCTGTCATCAGTTCCTCGAACAACATCCGGCTTATGACCAAGGCACGGGCGATCGGTTTTCGCCAGATGCGCCTGCTGGGCGCCGGCAAGCTCTTCGTGGGCCTGCCGTTTATTATCGAAGGATTCCTGATCGCGGCTTTGTCGGCGCTGCTCAGCTGGGCAATTGTCTGGTATGGCCACTCGCGGGTTGTGTTTACCCAGTTTTCGGTAGTATTGCCGACCGGGGACGACATTTTGCTGTTCTGTCTGGCTGCGGGCGCCGTAGGCTGTATAAGCGGCTTTCTGGGAATCCGCAAGGCTCTGCAATAGGTGATGAAGATATGAGACGAGCAGTCATGATAACACTAGTGGTTCTGTTGTCCGGTGTGACAAACGGCTCCGCCCAGGACACCGGCGATATCCTCGACCAGAAGAAGGAACTGGAACAGATCAAACAGGATGTCCAGGACAGCCAGCGCCGGCTGGACTCGCTTCGGTCGGTAGAGGAAAAAGTGACCCGGCAGATGTCGGAGTATGATCAGCGGATCGCCTCCGACCGCAAACTGATCGGACGGCTCAACCGTGAGCTGAACGACCTCAAGAGCGCGATAGGGCAGTCCGAAGATCGCCTGGCCGCTCACGAAGCGCTCTTCGAGCAGACCCGCCGTCGCTACCTCGGCAATATCCGCCAGAGCTATTTCGCTACCCGGCGGACCGAGCTGTCACCGGTTGAACAGCCCAACGGCGAGCTGGCAATGCACCGCAAAGTCGTGTATTTGACTGCCGTGGCCGGGTTTGAGTCGGGCAATGTGGAGCAGGCCGAGTTGTATCTGGCAGAGTCGGTGGAAGACCTGGAAGATCTGACCGGCCAGCGCAAACTGGTCACCAATCTCAAGAAAGAGAAAGAAATCAGCTACTCGCTGGGGCAGAGTCAGAAAGAGAAGACCGAACGGTCCCTGGATCGCCTGAAGCGGCTCAAGCAGGACGAGGCCGACCGGATGTTGACCCTGCGGCAGGCCGCGGCGGACATGGAGAAGATCATCGCGCGGCTCGAGGAAGCCTCCCGGCAGAATCAGTATCCGCAGACCGATGTCGCCCCATCGGTTTTCGCCGCTTTGAAGGGGCAGTTACGAATGCCACACAACGGCAAAGTGATTGTGCCGTTTGGGCTGTCGACCGACAAGATCACGCGGCTCAAATCTTATTCGCCGGGAATTGTTATCAAAGGCAAGGCAGGCGTGCCGGTGCGACTGGTAGCATCGGGAACAGTCGCCTACACCGGCAATTTGCGCGGCTACGGCAATTTCGTTATTATCAGACATGACAGTCGACACTACACCACCTATGCCGGACTGGGCCGGGTGAACGTCTCCGAAGGACAACACCTGGCGGGCGGCAGCTCGCTGGGGACGTCGGGAGACAACGGCGAAGTTCGGTTTGAACTGCGGGCGGGTCGGGAAGCGCTCGATCCGGTCGAATGGATCAAGTTTGAAGCCCTCTGATAACCAGTTTGACATCATCGCGGCCCAGCCGCGGGCCTGGTCGATCCTGAGCCGATCGTTTCTTAACGACCGGGTCGCCTCGACGTATCTCTTCAGCGGTCCTTACGGCGCCGGCCATTGGGCGATGACGCTGGCCTTTACGTCGCTGCTGAACTGCGAACAGCCCATTGATGATATCGACGGCGAGGGCAACCGTACGGTCCGACCATGCCGCGTGTGCCGCCACTGCCGAGCGATTGCCCACGGCAATTTCGAGGGCTTCTTTCCGGTCGTGCCGCTGCAGCCGTACAAGAAGGACCCCGAGCGGTACGACCAGATAAACGCCTATCTTGAGCGTCGTCGCGACGAACCACTGGCTCTGCCTAACGAGGAAAAGTCAGTCTACATCCGTATCGAAACCGCAGTCGATATCAAACATCGACTCAGCCGTCGTGCCACCGAGGGCCAGACCCGGGTGGTGCTGTTCGACCGGATGGAGCGCGCGCGCCCCGATGCCGCCGATTCACTTCTCAAGATGATCGAGGAGCCGCCGCCGCGCACGGTGATTATCCTCACGGCCGAACGACCGGACAGCCTGCTGCCAACCATCCAGTCCCGGGCGCAGATGGTTCGCTTGAGCCGGGTGCCCGAGAAGCTGATTTCCGGCTACTTGCAGGAGCGCTACGAGCTTTCTGAGCGACGCGCTATCCTGGCCGCCCGGCTCTCCGAAGGCCTCCCCGGTCGGGCGGTACTGCTGGCCGACGTGGACGCAACCGAGGAGGGATCGACCCGCTCGCTCGGCTGGCTCATTTTCAAACTCCTGTTTCAGCCGGGTGGCGGCGAGGTCATGCAGGTCGTGTACGAGCAGCTTGCTTCGCGCGGACTCGGCGATATCGAGCAGGTGCTGGAGTTATGGCAGTCGCTGATACGGGACTGCGCGTACTATGCGGTCGTGGGAGACGGCTCGGGATTGACCAATGTCGATTTCGAGGAACGCCTGATCGCTCTGAGCAGGCCGTTCGAATTCGGATCATTGGCCGAGGAGATGACAGCGGAGATCAAGAATACCCTTGCCGACCTTCGACGTAACGTGCATATTCATACGGCGTTAGCAGCCCTGGTGATTAAACTGCGGTCAGCCATCCGCCGCGCCGAACACGGTGCAGCCGTTGCCTGACCGTTTTGATATATAGTGGATTACTATCATGGCAGAACTCTACCTGGTTGAATTCAAAGGCTCCCGCAAGGAGTACTTTTTCAATACGTACCATCACTCGCTCAAACCCGATGACCATGTGATCACTCAGGCCGAGCAGGGTGAAGACATTGGTTGGATCAACACCTTGATCGAGGATGGCGACGAGATCGCATCAGCCAACCGACCCCGTTCGATCCTGCGTCCGGCCGGCGACGAAGACATGGCCCGTTTCCGCGAACTCAAGGAGAACGAAATCACTTACAAGGGCGAGATCATCGGGCTGGTCAAGAAGCATGGCCTGACGATGAAGATCGTGGATGTGGAGTGCCAGTTCGACGGCAACAAGATAACGTTCTATTTTACGGCCGACCATCGGGTCGATTTCCGGGCGCTGGTCCGCGACCTGGCCTCGCGCTATCGCACGCGGATCGAGTTACGCCAGATTGGTGTGCGCGATGAAGCGCGGCGGATCGGCGGCTATGGTATCTGCGGGCGGCAGCAGTGCTGCAATTCGCATATCAAGGAATTTGTGCCGATCTCGACCTCGCATGCCCGCGAACAGGACCTTCCGCTCAATCCCAGCAAAATCTCGGGCAACTGCGGCCGACTGCTGTGCTGTCTGCGGTACGAGAATGAATTGTATCAGTCGGCCAAGGCCAGGTTCCCGTCGCCCGGGACGGCGATCAGGACCACCAAGGGCGATGGCGTGATCGAGCGGATTGACGTGTTTAACGAAGAAGCGATAATTGTCACCGAGGACCGGTTGACTTTCCGCGTGGCCCCCGGCGATATCAAGGAGAAAGTCGGTCAGCGGCAATCGGTCAGTGTCACGCCGCCGACCAATGGCGAAGAGGTCGATCCGAGTCAGCTCGACGATCTTGACGAAACCACCAACGGGCAGTAGCCCGCTTACCATGGAGCGGACCGGTGCAGCGTCCCTTTTATATCACCACCCCCATCTATTATGTCAATGACCGCCCGCACATCGGGCACGCGTACACGACTGTAGCGGCCGATGTGATTGCGCGCTGGCACCGTCAGGCCGCCCGCGAGGCGTTTTTTCTCACCGGCACTGACGAACATGGTTCCAAAGTCGCCGAAGCGGCCGCTGCCGCCGGATTGAGCGAGCAGGAGTTCTGTGACCGAACGGTCGCGACGTTCATCAACGCCTGGCAGACGCTGGGCATTCACTACGATGATTTCATCCGGACCACCTCGGACCGCCACAAGAAAGCCGTGCAAAAGATCCTCGATGCCATGCGGACGGCCAGGACCGACGATGGCCGTGATGTGGTCTACTCCGATTACTATGAAGGACTGTATTGCACCGGGTGTGAGAAATTCCTGACCGAGAAAGAGCTCGAGGACGGCCTCTGCCCGTACCATCGCAAGCCGCCCGAAAAGGTCAAGGAGAAAAACTACTTCTTCCGCCTGACCGCGTTTTTGCCGGAGATCAAACGGCGTATCGAAGCCAACGAACTGGTCATCCTTCCCGAGGAGCGCCGTCGCGAGGTGCTGGGCCTGATCGACCAGGACCTGCCCGACTTTTCGCTCTCCCGCGAGCGGGTCAAGTGGGGCATTCCGCTGACGTTCGACGAGAGCCAGGTGGCTTATGTCTGGGTCGATGCGCTCTCGAATTACATTTCGGCAATCGGCTACGGCGATGATCCGCAGAAGTTTGCCAAGTGGTGGACCAACGGTGAAGTGGTGCATCTGCTGGGTAAAGACATCCTCAAGTTTCACTGCCTGTACTGGCCGGCGATGCTGATGGCGGCCGGGGAAAAGCTGCCCGACACGCTCTTCCTGCACGGCTTTTTCACAGTCGATGGCGAGAAAATGTCAAAATCACTTGGCAACCAGATTCCTCCCGATGACATGGTTGATGAGTTCGGGGTTGATGCCTCCCGGTATCTGATTCTGTCACAGTACCCGTTCGGGGTAGATGGCGACATTCAGGCCAGTCGCTTTGTCACGCAGTACAACAGCGATCTTGCCAACGATCTGGGCAATCTCGTCTCACGCGTTGTGAAGATGGTTCAGACACACTTCGACGGCAAGCTACCGGAACCGCACAAGCCGATCGACGGACTTGATGTCCTGATGCAGGCGGCTGAAAAGTGTGCAACGACGGCGTATGGACATATCAAGCATTTCCGCGTGCACGCCGCGATCACCGAGGGCCTGAACCTGTCGCGTGCCGCAAACAAGTTTTTCAATGACACGGCGCCCTGGAAACTGGCCAAGTCGGGTGACCGTGATAGTCTCGGCGGCATCCTGTATGCCTGCTGTGAAGCGTTGCGGATCATCTCGATCGTGCTGTATCCGGTCATGCCGACCAAGATGACCGACCTTCGCCGTATTTTCGGCCTGGATGATGCCACCCGCACGCTCGATGACGCCATGACGTTTTTCTCACTCGTGCCGGGGACCGCGCTGACCTTCGACCAGCCGCTCTTTCCGCGGCTCGAGGCCAAGAAGGTCAAGAAGACCGAAACGGTGGCGCCGCCGGAAGCGACGTCCGACGATGGGCTGCTCGATATCAGTGAGTTCGGCAAGGTGCAATTGAAAGTCGCCGAAGTGCTCGAAGCCGAGCGGGTCGAGGGCGCCGACAAGCTGCTCAAACTGCAGATCAGTCTGGGCAAAGAGAAGCGCCAGATAGTTGCCGGCATCGCCCAGCACTACACGCCCGAGCAGATGGTCGGGCGAAAGATTATCGTCGTTGCCAACCTGAAACCCGCCAAAATCCGCGGGGTGGAGTCACGCGGGATGCTGCTAGCGGCGAAGTCGAAGGACAGTCTGTTTGTGGTGACCCCCGATGGTGACCTGCCGCCCGGCGCCGGCGTTTCCTGATGATTGATTCGCACTGCCATCTTTACTTCGATACATACGACGGTCGGCGGGAAGAGGCCGTGCGCGATGCTGTCGACGCCGGTGTCCACACGATCGTCAATATCGGTATCGATCTTGAGTCCTCGAAGAAGTGTATTGAGCTGGCCGAGCGCTTTGACGGTCTCTATGCGACAGTCGGGTATCATCCGCACGACGCCGCCAGAGCGCCGAAGGACTATATCGACAGGCTTCGTGATCTTGCCGCACACCCGAAGGTGGTTGCGATCGGTGAGATCGGACTCGATTTCTACCGTGACCTGTCACCACGGCCGGTACAGCACCAAGTGTTCGAGCAACAGCTGGAACTGGCGAGCGAATTGTCAAAACCGATCGTCATCCATACTCGCGAGTCGTTTGAGCCGACTCTCGAAGTCGTCAGGCGATACGCCGATTCACTGGCCGGCGGCGTGTTTCACTGCTTTCCGGGTGACGCCAATGATGCCGACCGGGTGATTGCACTTGGCTTTGTCATCTCAGTCGGTGGTGTGATCACCTACAAGAAGGCCTCGATGGCGCGCACCGCCGCCGAGACGCCGCTGGAGAAGATTATTATCGAGACCGATGCGCCTTTTCTTACACCGGTGCCGTATCGTGGCAAGACCAATTACCCGGCGTATGTAAGATACACGTGCGAGAAACTCGCCGAGTTGCACGGTGTCTCGGTGTCAGAGGCCGAGCGGGTGACTGACCGTACCTGCCGCAAACTCTACGGTCTCGTTGAAACCTTCGGAGATTAGCTCATGGGCGGCTACCGTGTCAAAAAGCGACTCGGGCAGCACTTTCTCTCCTCGACTGATGTCCTCGACCGCCTGATCGGTGTTATTGCACCGCAACCGGATGAGGCTATTGTCGAGGTAGGTCCGGGGCAGGGTGTGTTGACCACTGGCCTGGCCGACAAAGGCGCACGCGTTACGGCGGTAGAATTCGATCGCGACCTGATTCCCGCCCTCGAGAAACGCTTTGCCGCATATCCGCATGTGACAATCATAAACGCCGATTTCCTGAACTGGCGTCCGGAAAGCGAGCGATTTGCGCTGGTCGGGAATCTACCGTACAATCTCACCTCGCCGGTGATCGAGTGGTGTCTGGAACACCGGGAGTCGATCGACCGGGCGATCTTCATGGTGCAAAAGGAACTGGCCGAGCGGCTGGCGGCTTCGCCTGATTCCAAAGCCTGGTCGCCGCTGTCGATCTTCACCCAACTGCATTTCGATCCCGCGATCGCATTTGATGTCTCCCCGATTGCATTCGAGCCGCCGCCGGGTGTGACGTCGTCGGTCATTACGCTGTACCCGCATGAAGCGCCGGCAATCGAACATGAAGGCATCTTCCGCAGTGTCGTCCGGGCGGCTTTCGCGCAGCGTCGCAAACAACTGACCAACAACCTCTCGCGAGCCTTTCATGTCCGGGCCGAGACGGTGCGCGAGGTGCTCGAGGAGATGTCGCTGCCGGCGACTGTTCGCGCCGAGCAGGTGACAATCGAGCAGTTTTTGGCGTTGACGAAGCATCTTCGCGCCCGTACCATCGTATAACAGCACAACACTGACAGACACAATCGCTTGACGAGTATAGGGGTAACCGTGGCATCACTAACTATCCGGGTTGACCCGGTAGCGGTATTGCGAAAAATGCGGGGGATGAAGGATCCGGATCCGGCCCAGATGGTCGTGCTGGCCGAGTTGGCGGGGGCCGATGCAATCGCGATGCAGCTGCGCCGGGACCGCAAGTATCTCCGCGAGCGCGACATGTATATCCTTCGGGAACTGGTCCGCACGCGCCTGGCGCTCGAACTGCCACCGGTCGATACGCTGATCGACAAGGCACTGGAGGTGCGCCCGTGGATGGTGACTTTCGTCAACGACCACGCCGACAGCGACACGCCGGTATCGGGTATCGACTTCGCCTCGGCGCCGGTCGACTACGGCGAGATCACCGCCCGGTTTCGTGGGGCAGGGATCAGTACCTGTTTTCTCGTGGAACCGGAGCCGGAATTGGTCAAGGGCGCCGGTAAAGCGGGGGCATCGGCGATCCTGATCAACTGCCGGGAGTATTCCGACGCCCGCACGATCGACCAGGCCCAGGAAGGGCTCGATCGGATCGATACCGCCGCCCAGGCGGCCAACAAAGCCGGCATGCGGGTGCGGGCCGGGGGCGGGCTCAGCTACAAGAATATCGAATCGCTGGTTGAGCTGGGGAATATCGATGAGTTCGTGGTCGGGCATGCGGTGATCAGCCGGGCGCTGATGGTCGGTCTCACGCAGGCGGTCACCGATCTCATCCAGATCATTCGGTCCGCGCCGCAGTCGTAGGACTCCGTCATGACCGCCGACCGCGAACAGGGGCGCACACTCGAGCATACCGTTCCCGATTCGGTCCAACCTATCCGAATCGACAGCTATCTGGCCGATCTCGATGAGGTCGGCCTTTCTCGCACGCGGATCCAGAAGCTGCTGACCGACGGCCTGATTCGGCTCGATGGGCGGGAGGTTCCGCCGCGCACCAAACTGACCGGTGGGGAGCAGATTGCGATCCACATTCCGCCGACCGAACAGACCGATCTGGCGCCGGAGAATATCCCGATAGAGATACTCTTCGAGGATGACTACCTGGCCGTGGTCAACAAGCCGCCGGGACTGGTCACGCACCCGGCCCCCGGCAACTATTCGGGGACGCTGGTCAACGCCCTGATACACCATTTCCAATCCCTGCCATCCGGCTCAGGCGCCGACCGTCCGGGAATCGTTCACCGTCTCGACAAACACACCTCGGGCCTGCTGGTTGTGGCCAAGCGCGAGGAGGCGTACGCCGCTTTGCAGGAGGCCATTCAGACGCGCACGTTGAAGCGGACATATCTCGCGGTTGTCTTTGGACACATGCGGGACCGAGCCGGGCTGATCGATCTGCCGATCGGCCGTTCTTCACGCAATCGCAAGAAAATGGCGGTGATGGAACAGACCGGTCGGGCCGCCCAGACCGAGTATCGGGTGCTCGAACGCTACCGCTCATTCGATTTGCTCGAGCTGTCTCTGCTCACCGGCCGCACGCACCAGATTCGGGTGCACTGCGCCCACCTGGGGCACCCCGTATTGGGCGATCCGGAGTACGGCGGCCGGTCAAGACAGTTGCGCGGTATCTTCGCGCCCGAGCGGCCGCTGGCGCAAAGACTACTCGAGAATCTCGACCGTCAGGCCCTGCATGCCGCCGCGCTGGCGTTTACGCATCCATTCACGGGTGAACCGGTCGAAGTGTCGGCGCCGCCGCCGACCGATATGCAGATGGTTCTTGATCTGCTTGACCGCGAAGGTCGGTAAGTCGTATCTTGTCCTAACAAGCACTGATCGCGGCGTCGATCGCGAGGACAACGACAAGGCTGGGAGATCCGCAATGGCACAAGGAACCTTCGCAACGGCAATCACCTGTATGGACGGTCGAGTTCAAGAGCCCGTCAGCATCTGGGCAAAGGAGTACTTCGGCGTAGACTACGTGGACACCATTACCGAACCGGGGGTCGACCTGTTGCTCACCGAGCACCTCATCTGGCAGGACGACAAGATCAAAAGCCGGCTGGAAACATCGGTCAACAAGCACGGTTCACACGCGGTGGTGCTGGTCGGACACCATGATTGCGCCGGCAATCCGGTCGCGCCGGACAAGCACAAGCAGATGATCAAGGAATCGGTCGAGACGATCCGTTCCTGGAAGCTCCCGGTTCGGGTGGTTGGCCTCTGGGTCAATGAGAGCTGGCAGCCCGAAGTGATCTGCGATCTGGAGCCGACGGAGTAGCAGCTGTTTTCGCCGGAATTCGGCCTGTCAGGCCGCCATCGTTTTTTCTGCGGGCGGTCCGGTAATCCTCCGGGCCGCCTGTTGACTTCGCCCCCCCAACCCGATACATTCGGGGCATGTCATCAGAGCAATCCCACAAAAAACTGAACTACGCCCGGGCCGGAGTTGACATTCAGGCCGGCGATGAAGCGGTGAAGCGCATCAAGGCGCTGGCCCGCAAGACCTTTACCCCGGCGGTCCTCTCCCAGATTGGCTCGTTTGGCGGTTTTTTTAAGCCGGACCTGACGGGCCTCGATGCCCCGGTGTTGATTTCCTCGGCCGACGGTGTCGGGACCAAGCTCAAGCTGGCTTTCATGACCGATCGTCACACGACTGTCGGCGAGGATCTGGTCAATCACTGCGTAAATGATATCCTGGTTCACGGCGCCCGCGGGCTGTTTTTTCTCGACTACATCGCAACCGGCAAGCTGCACCCCGAGGTGGTAGCCGACCTGGTCGAAGGACTCTCGCGCGGCTGCAGCAACGCCGGCATGGCCCTGCTGGGTGGTGAAACCGCCGAGATGCCGGATTTCTACTCGCCCGGCGAGTACGATCTGGCCGGCTTTATCGTCGGCCTGGTCGATCAGTCGAAAGTTATCAATGGTTCGACCATCACTGAGGGTGATGTCTGTATCGGGCTGCCCTCGAACGGCCTGCACACCAACGGCTACACCCTGGCCCGCAAAGTCGCGTTCGAAATCGCGGGACTCAAGGTCGGCGAGCGGGTGACGGAGCTGGACGGTACAATCGATGAAGTCCTGATGGCGGTACACCGGTGCTACGCACCGCTGGTGCATGATCTGCTGGGTGATTTCGATATCCACGGCATGGCGCACATTACCGGGGGCGGTCTACCGGGTAATCTCAACCGGATCCTCCCGGATAATCTCGATGCCGACCTTAAAAAAGGAACCTGGCCGGTACTTCCCGTCTTTCAGTGGTTACAGGAAGCCGGCGATCTCGATCCCGACGATATGTACCACGCCTTCAATATGGGGATCGGGTATGTGCTGGTGGTCGCGGAAGCGGACGCCGATCGTTTGGTTGATCGGCTCAACCAGAAAGGAGAAACATCTTACCGGATCGGCCGCATCACATCCGGCGCCGGGACGGTGAGGTTGACAGATTGATATGATGGTACTGCTGTGCATTATGGATGGTTTCGGACTGCGTGAGGCGACTCCCGATAATGCCATCGCCGCCGCCAACAAACCAAACTACGACAAACTCGCCGCCGAGTGGCCGCTGACGAAAATCGATGGTTCCGGTCGGGCGGTTGGACTGCCAGTCGGCCAGATGGGTAACAGCGAGGTTGGTCATCTCAATCTCGGCGCCGGCCGGGTTGTCTACCAGGACATAACGCGAATTGACAAAGCTATCGAAGACGGGGATTTCTTCGAGAACGAGGCGCTCGCCGGGGCCATGGAGCGCGCCGCCACAAACAACAAGGCGGTGCACCTGTATGGTTTGGTTTCCGACGGCAAAGTGCACTCGTCGCTCGATCACATCTATGCTCTTGCTGAACTGGCGAAGCGCAAGAATGTCAAGAATCTCTATCTCCATGCCCTGATGGATGGCCGCGACACCTCGCCGACCGGCGGGGTCGGCTACATGCAGCAGGTGCTCGACAAGTTCAACGAGATGGGCATCGGCAAGGTGGCCACGGTCGGTGGCCGGTACTACGGCATGGACCGTGACAAACGCTGGGAGCGCACGGAAAAGCACTACCACACGATTGTTGATGACCAGGGCGAGCACTGGGATGACCCGATCGCAGCGATCAAGGCGTCGTACGAAAACGACGTTACCGATGAATTCATCGTACCCGTCGTAATCAATCTCGATCAGCCGGGGGAGGGGCAGATCAAGGACGGCGATGCCTTCATCATGTTCAATTTCCGCGCTGACCGGATGCGCCAGATGGCCTATATCATGTCGAAGCACCCGGTCGCAGGTTACGACGATCCGCCCCGGTCACCCGATGTCGAGGTGGTCACCATGACTAACTACGATGTCGAGATGAAGAACGTCTCCGTTGCCTTCGATAAGGTCAAGCTGCAGAAGATTCTCGGGGAAGTGATCGCCAGCGCCGGCATCAAGCAATTGCGCACCGCCGAGACCGAGAAATACGCCCACGTGACCTTCTTTTTCAATGGCGGCTTCGAAAAGCAGTTCGAGGGGGAAGACCGCCACATGGTCCCCTCGCCGAAAGTCGCCACCTATGACATGCAGCCGGAGATGTCGTCGGTGCAGGTGACCGATGATGCGGTCGAGCGAATCGACTCGGGCAAGTACGGCCTGGTCGTGCTGAACTATGCCAACTGCGACATGGTCGGCCATACCGGAGACTTTGCTGCCGCCAGGGCCGCCTGCGAGGCGGTCGATCGTGGCCTGGGCAAATTGCTCGAGGCGGTCAAGCGCCAGAACGGCGTGGCGATTGTCACGGCCGACCACGGCAACGCCGAAATCATGAAAGATGAAAACGGCGGTGGTCCCTTTACGGCTCACACCACGAGCCTGGTGCCGTGTGTCGTCTACGATCCGGCGGGGAATCTCAACAAGTTCTCGCTTCGTGATGGCGGCATTCTGGCCGATATCGCCCCGACCATTCTCGATATACTCAGCCTCCCGATTCCGGAGGAAATGACCGGAAAGTCGCTTATCCAGCGAGGGTAAACCGCGAGTGGGAGCCCTGAGAGCCATCGGTCGGTTTTTTCTTCCCGACGATGTAGCCGTGCGCAAACGGCGGCTCGAATTGATGATATGGGCGTTCCTGCTGTCGCTGTCATTCTATCCCGGCTGGTTCGGCTTCCTTGCCTGGATCGCCCTGGTCCGCCCGATCATCATCTTCTCGCGGCTGGACCGCCGAAGCGCCTTCACGTCCGGCTATTTCTTCGGCTTCTTCTTCAATCTCTTCTCGCTGTACTGGGTCGCGCTCGTCACCCCGCCGGGCATGCTGGCCGCTGTTGTTATTGTTGCCTTTTACTACACAATCGTGCTGGTAATATTCAACCACCTCTATCGCTGGCGAGCGACAATCGGCCTTATTGCCCTGCCCTTTCTCTGGGTCGGTATGGAGTACTGGCGCACCCTGACCGAGTTCGCTTTTCCCTGGTCGGACCTCGGTTACAGTCAGGCGTATTACCTGGTCATTTTGCAGATCGTCTCAGTTATCTCGGTGCACGGGCTGACACTTCTGATTGTCGCCGTCAACGTACTGCTGGCGCTCGTATTGCAGGCGTCACTCTCGCCGGAGCGACGGCTCACGGCCGGCTTTGCCGCGCTGGCGGTTATAGTCGGACTATCCGCCTATGGCTGGATCGTGATGCCGGCGTATCCGCTGCCGGGCACATACAACGTGACGCTCCTGCAAGGATCGGTACCGCTTGACGTCAAATGGGCCAGGGAGCTTCGCGAACGAAACTACGTCATCTACGATTCCCTGGCGCAGACAGTCGCCGACAGTGCGACCAACCTGTACATCTGGCCGGAAACCTCGGCGCCGTGTTATGTCAGTCACGATGCGTACTGCCGGCAGCGCCTGGGAGGAATTGCCGTGCGTTCCAATACGCCGCACCTGGTCGGCGCGCTTCGGGCCGCCCCAATCGACGGTGAACAGCGGCACTTCAATGCCGCCTACCAGTTCGGCCCGGATGGCCGGGTGACCGGGGAGTACTCCAAAATCAAACTGGTGCCCTTCTCGGAACAGTCGCCGTATCAGGATCAACTGCCGTTCCTGCGTCAGAAAGTCCTTCGAGAGTACCTGACTTTCATTGAGACGTATGACGTTCAGTGGTGGTCGGATTTCTATCCCGGCGACTCGATACATCTCTTCCAGCTGCCGGACACCGAATATGGGGTTCTGATCTGTTTCGAGTGTGCCTTCCCGGAATACACTCGTAAGATGATAAACCGTGGCGCGCGGTTTCTGGTGGGTATAACCAATGACACCTGGTTTGGCCAATCGGTCGGCATCTACATGCATGCGCGGATATTCATCACCCGGGCGGTGGAAAACCGGATCTGGATGGCTCGTGCGGCCAACAGCGGGCTTACGTTTATTGTCGATGGGTACGGGCGGATTCGACAGGAACTGCCGCTCGATGCGGTCGACGCCTTGCCGGGCTCAGTGAACTTATTGTCCGGTCGCTCCGTCTATACCCGGTACGGCGATGTGGCCGGGCTGGCCTCGTTCTTGATACTCGTCTCAACGATCGGTATATTGGTGATCATATGGCTGCTGCAAAAGATCGGAATCTACTCACAGTCACGATAGGAGCGCTGATCGCTATCCTGGCGTTTGCTGTCGGCGACAGCCGGGCGCAGGAATGGGAGACGTTTACCTCGTTCACCGATGTGCGCCGTTTCACGCAGGTCGGCGACAGCCTCTTTGCGGTTACTTCGGGCGGCCTGCTCGCAATAACCGATCGCGATCAGCCGGGGCAGACGTATGTCAATCTCGATGGTCTCGGAACGAACGACCTGACCGACTTGCTAGTCGACGCGGACGGTCAGCGATGGGTGAGCGGCGCCGGACGATTGGTTCGATTCGGCGGTGACAATCCTCGCCAGTTCCCCACTGCCCCGGTCTACGGCAATCTGCGGCTGCTGACACTCGAGGATGATGGTGACTATCTCTGGATCGGCAGTGACTCCGGGCTGGTGCTCTTTTCCAAGGTCAACGATGGCGGCCAGTTCCAGAACCGGTATCGGATCACATCGGTCAATCAATTCCCCGCCGTCAATGATATCGCGCTTCACGGCGACTCGATCTGGCTGGCCACAGCCGCCGGTGTGGCGGTGGCCGACCGCTCCGATCTCACACAACTGGTCTCCCCGGCCAACTGGACCGTTTACTCAACGGCCACTCATCCGGTGCTGGGCAGTGATGCGATCAATCGAGTGATGTTCTTCGAGGGACAATTGTATCTCGGGGGGAGCGATGGGCTCTTCCTGTTGAGCGAGACTGGCGGGACGGTCACGATCACAGCCAACCCCGTGGTCAGTGACGTTGCCATAGCCGACCTGGTGATGCAAAACGACAGCCTGTTCATTTATTCAGCGCGCGGCATCGCCGCCGCGGAAAGCGGCACCGTCAGCTTACTCCCGGCCGGTCCGTTCAGCAGTATCCCCGTCACCGGTTTCAACACCGGCAGTGTCCGGTGGATTGCGCTTGAAGAGGGGGGGCTGCTGCACGATGCCACCGGCAGCTTTGAACCGTACCCATACATCGGTATGCCCGAGAATGTCGTTGCAGATATCACGGTGTCGGCTGACGGCATTGTCATTGCACTGTTTGATACCGAAGCAGCAGCCCGATTGGTCGATGGTCAGTGGCAGCAGATAGTTTTCGACGTTGGTGGACGAGCCACCAAGATACGGACCGACTCCTCCGGCGCGATCTGGGCCGGGACGTTTGGTGAAGGCGCCTACCGGATTGTCGGCGACGACCTGCTGCAGTTCGACCAGCAGAACGCCCCGCTGCATATCGATGGCAACGGCGACGTAGTGATCTCCGCCATCGCGACTTCGCCAGATCATGTTTTCCTGGCCTCACTCAATCCGGTGCAGGGTTATCCGATCGCCTATTGCGACATAGACAGCGTGGAGACGCGGGCGGCGTGGGACTCGATCGGCTCGGCCGATGGTCTCACCGACAACACGATCATCTCGCTGGCCTTTCAGGGCAGCCGGCTTGCCATCGGTTCCGACAACAACGGTGTGTTTGTATGCGAGCCGTTTCGCGGGATCGACGACTGCGGACACTTCACCGAGGATGACAACCGCCTGGTTTCCGATGTCGTCCGGGTGGTCCGGTTCGCGCCCGATGGCGCGTTGTGGGTCGGCACAAACTTCGGTCTCAGCCGCGAAGCAATCGAACTTGGTTTGCCGTTGTTCGAAACAATCGAATTGCCGCCGGGGATCGGCCCCGATATCACCGGGCTGCAGTTTGACGGTCGCGGCAACGCCTGGATCGGCGCCCGCAACGGGCTGGCCTTCTACGATGCGACCGAAGAGTCGTTCACGATATTCACCTCGTCGAACAGCGGCCTGGTTGACAATGAAGTACGCGGCCTGGCAATCGATCCGACCAGTGGTGATCTCTACGTCGCCACCAATTTCGGCCTGTCCCGGTACCCGTCGCTCTCCGGTCCCCCGACCTCGGAGCTTGACGACGTAATCGCCTTTCCCAATCCGTTTGTGATCGAATCGGACGACGATGTCCTCCGGTTCAACTTCGATCGCCCCGGCGATGTGCGCATATTCAGCACGGCCGGTGACTTTGTCGACGAATTCCCGGTCAACGAAGGCTGGGACGGCCGCAATACACAGGGCAAGGATGTAGCATCGGGAGTCTATCTGTTTTTGATCACGGACAGCAACGGCGATGTCGGCCGGGGTAAGATTCTGCTGGTTCGGCAATGAAGGCTCGGCGTATTCCACGCGATGATCTTGGGGCCGATATGGCAACCGCCCTCTCCCGGCATTCGATCTACAGCGCGCCCGAGACGGCCGCGCTGTGGCATTCGATGGGCGGACGTGATGTTTACTGGATTGTCGAAGAGAGCAACGAGGCATGCGTCGTCCTGACCGGGGTCGAGTTCGGGCGAGGACCGATCGCTCGCTTTCAGGCAATGCCCGACGGTCTACCGGGGGGAGCCTACTATCCGGATGGAGCCCGGTCGGGCGATCGAACCGTAGACGAGTCGCTATTCGAAGCGATCCGCAATCACGGCTATGCGAAGGTCTTTTTCACCGACTTTGGTTGTGTGCACACGCCGCCGGACTATTACGATAGTGTCGACTGCGAAACGGACATGCTTGACCTGGATGCGGAGGACTGGGCGCCTGCCGACAAGAAACTTCGTTCGGAGATCCGCAAAGCGGAGCGGGAGGGTGTGACGGTTGAGCCGTTTGCAGCCGATCGGGACTTCGAGCCGTTCATCCGCTTGATGGAGGCGACTGAGCGACGACACGGTCGCGCACCGAAGTACTCGTCAGATTTCTACAAGGCTCTGGCCGCGCTGTGTGAGCGGGATGATCGGATCTGGTGGCGGGTGGTCAATCATGAGGGCCGGATGGCGGCATCGCATATCTACGTGCTCGACGGGACGATTGCCTTGTACTGGCAGGCGTTTCTGGACAAGGAAATGTCGTATTTGAAAGCCAACCAGTATATGCTGTATTCGACCGCTCAGGCGATGCGTGAACGCGGTGTTCTCGCATTGAACCTGGGCCAGTCACCGGCCGAGGCGGATGGTCTCAGCGCGTTCAAGGGCAAGTGGGGTGCGCAGCCATACTGCTACTCCATGTATACTTCGCAGTCTCTGCTCGGGAGGCTGGCATGAGCGCGCCGGGACTGCATGTGATGGTGCTGGCCGACAGCCGCTCGTTTCACACCGAACGCTATGTTGCCGAGCTGCGTCGTCAGGGCTGCCGCGTCTTTCTCGCATCGCTGGAACGCGGCCGCATGCTGCACTATACGTTGCGCAGCCGGGGCTTCCTGCGGCAGTTGCACTATGTCCTGGCCGCCAATGAAGTGCGCACGCTGCTTCGGCGCATCAAACCGGATATCGTCAACCCGCACTTCGCCTCCGGCTACGGCTTTCTTGCGGCCCTGGCCGGCGCCCGACGGCACGCCCCGGTGATCACCAACCTGTGGGGCTCTGATATCCTGCTGGTTCCCGACAAGTCGATTTTCCACCGCCGCAAAACCGCCTACGGACTGAGCCAGAGCGATCTGGTGGTCGGTGATTCGCACTATCTTGTCAAGGCCGCCCGTGATCTCGCGGTGATCGCCGACAGCCGGGTCATCCCGTGGGGTATTGAAACTGCTTTTCTCGACTACCACCGACGTGACTATGCCCTGCAGAAACCGCTGCGGATTATCGTGCCGCGGCCACACGAGAAGATCTACAACAATCTCTTCCTGGTCCGGGCGCTGGCGCCGCTGGCGAACGACGGTTTGATCGAGATGACGTTCCCCGAGGCGGGGTCGTTGTCCGGTCATTTCAGACTGCATGCCCGTTCGATGATTGGTGACCGGCTGAAGATTTACCAGCGCATGCCGCGCGCCGAGTTCATGCAGTTCATGGCCGAGCACGATGTCTATCTGTCGAGCGCGCTGTCGGATTCATCTCCGGCCTCGATGATCGAGGCGATGGGCCTCGGCCTGTTGCCGATCGCGGCCGACATCCCGGGCGTGCGCGAGTGGCTCTCCAACGACAACGGCTACCTGTACGAGACTTACAATGAGAAAGCGCTGCGCAATATCGTCAAATACCTGATCGAAGAGGATGATCCCAAAGAAGCCTGGCGACGAGCCAATGCCGAACGCGTCCGGAGCGAAGCGGTCTTCGAGAACAACATCGCAGAGATGATCAAGCTGATGCACGATCTGATCGCGCGGAGGAAGTCGTGAGCAAGCGCGCACTGGTCATCTGCTACTACTTTCCGCCGCTCGGCCTGGGTGGGGTGGGGCGGCCGCTCAACCTGTTCAAGTACCTGCCGCAGTACGGCTATGAGTGTCACGTACTCACGGTCAAGCCGGTGGCGTATCGCGCCTATGAGCCGGAACTGCTGCACGGACTGAACACGCAACACGTGTTTCGTTCCGGTTCGTATGATCCCCAGCGCATGCTCTACCTGATGGGTATCCGGACCGTTTCCCACGGCATGATCAAGAAGGGCAAGGCAGTTTCGGACAAGTACTTTCCCGACTCAAAAATCGGCTGGGCCCGACCGGCCACACGGCTGGGTAAGAAACTGATCAAGAAACATGATTATGACGTCATCATCTCAACCTCGCCGCCAATTTCGACGCACCAGGTGGCGCTCGACCTGATCGACAAGTTTTCAATTCCATGGATTGCCGACTTCCGCGATTTCTGGACCATGTACCGCATCGAAGACAGCTATACCGAAGAAGACAACATTCGCAAGGGCAAGGAACTCCTGGCCAGGATCCGTGACAATTGCACGGTCATTACGGGCGTGAATCCGGCGATCATCGACTACATCGGTGAAGGCGAGGTCATCCCCAACGGCTACGACCGGGAGCGGGCGGAAAACTGGCAGGCGCCGCCCGACTCGTCACAGTTCATGATCGGCATACCGGGCAACCTCAACGAAGAGCGGGTGATCGAACCGTTGCTGCGCACGCTTGAGGCGCTCCAGGAAGAATCGCCGGACACAGCAGAACGCATCCGGCTGGTGCAGGTTGGACAGGTTGATCGGGAGTGGTTTGAGGCGCTGCTCAGGGAGCATGGCTTCGAAACTCGCTGCGAGATACATGGCCTGCAGAAACGTGATGACACGATTGAGATCTTCTCTCGCTGTCACCTCTTCTACATCGGTCTCACCGCCGACAAGGAGCAGGGCATCCTGCCGCAGCGACTGTTTGACCTGGCGGTCTCGGGCCGACCTATCCTGGCCTATGCGTCTCGCAACAGTGAAATCTCACACTTCATAGATGAAATCGACAACGGCCTGCATTTCGAACTCGAGACGATCGATACTGCGGTGTCATACCTGCGTCAGAAGATAGATGACACCACTGCCGGCACCGCCACCATCACCCCGCGACCGGCCTATGCGCTGCCGTACAGTTCCGATGCGATGGCCGAGCGGTTTGCCCGCTTGATGGATACGGTGGCATGAGCGACGCCCGACCGGACATATCGGCGGTCATCATTTCCTACAACGGAATGAAGTTTCTGCCGGACTGCCTGCGCACGTTGACCGACGAACTGAAAGGGATCAGTCATGAACTCATCGTTGTCGACAACGGCTCGCACGATGGTTCGGCTGACTTCATCGAAGCGAACTATCCTGACGCGCGGCTCATTCGAAACGGTCGAAACCTCGGTTTCGCCCGGGCGGTAAACCAGGGCTTCGAAGAAGGACGTGGCGAATACTACTATATCCTCAACCAGGATCTTCGGTTCGGCCACGGCGCGACCGGGAAACTGCTGGAGCGCATCAAGCAGGAAGACTCGCTGGGCATGATCGGCCCGAAGTTTGTCTATTTCGATGGCGGCACGCAGCGCTCGGTGCGGTCGTTCCCAACCTACAAGCATGTCCTCTACCGGGCCCTGTTTCTCGACCGCATCTTTCCCGATCATCCCAGGTTCGGTTCCTGGCGGATGGGCTATTTCGATCATGAACGCGAGGCGCTGGTCGATCAGCCGATGGGGGCGGTGATGTTGATTCCGCGACGGGTGGTCGATAAGATCGGGATGATGGACGAGCGCTTTCCAATCCTGTTCAACGATGTCGATTTTTGCCGCCGGCTGGCCGAGGCGGGGTATGGCCGCCTGTACTTTCCCGACGCAGTGGTCGAGCATTATGTCGGCGCTTCGACCTCGACGATGCCGGTGCGGATACGGATCATCTCGCACACCTCGATGTACCGGTACATGCGCAAGTACGCCCGGCCAATCGAGTTCCCGTTGCTGTGGTTGTGCGGGGCGCTGCTGATGGTCAGTATCCCGATCTCGATTGCGGTCAACCAGACCCGCCGCACGCTCACCGCACTAGCAGCATCTTTTTCACGTCGCTGAACCCGCCGGCTTCCAATCGATAGAGATAGACACCACTCGACAATTCCCGGCCGCGATCGTCACGCGCACGCCATTCGACCTGATGTTCCCCGGCCGGCAGGGTGGCATCGATCAGTCGCCGCACCTCCTGGCCGAGCACGTTGAACACGCATAGCGTCACTTGTGCCTGCTCGGGCAGTGAGAACGATATGGTCGTGGTCGGGTTGAACGGGTTCGGATAGTTCTGAGCGAGTGCAAACGTACCGGGCAGGCTGAGGTCATCATCGTCCACATCGGTGACGATGGACGGACCCAGCTCGACCTGATGAATCGTATAGCCCGCCTTGACTGCGCTGACCGTGATGGTTGCCCCATTGGTCGGCGCCGGCAACACGATCTCACCGTCGTGATCAGTGAAAGCGTCGAGGATGACAGTGCTCGTGGAGTCAGTGACAATCACTCGCGCGTCGACAAGCGGCATTCCCGCATCGGTCACACGCAACACGATATCCGTGTCCTCGGTTTGCGTGGTGACATGCGGTTCACCGGGAGCCGATGTGTACACGCGCACGGTTGGATCGCCATAGTAGTTCTGGCCGTAGAGTAGATCGCGGTAGTAGGGCAGGCTCTGCTTCGAACGATACATGGCCACTACTGCCGGATCATCGGGATGTGCAAACAGCGAATCAAAGAACGCACGCTGAAGCAGGTGGCTGGAGTTGACCCAGCCCCAGCGGCTGTAGGCTACCATGCCGATAGCGCCATCAGCAGCGCCGAGCAAGTGCTGCACCATCGAGCGTCCGCCACCAAACGGCGGCCGGTCCTGGTCGAACCCGCCGTTGTCGCAGGCGAGCGAATACCAGAAAGCCGGTTTGCCGGCGGTGAGCGTTGAGTCAAGACAGCCGTGCGCACCCGATTCGGGCGCAGTCAACATGTACGCTTTCGGCCATTCGTTGTAACCCGACGAGCGCACGATGTAACCATCGGAGCGACCGTGCGCCAGCACCTGGACAATACCGTAACCATCGGCGAGCGCACCAGGAATCTCCGCGCCGCTCAGATTGTCAGGTACAGGATCATTGCCGGACGACTGCTCCACAGCGACAGAGGTATCGATGATGAATGACTGCGGAAATGCCCCGGCGATGTAGTGATGCTGCCCGGAGCCGCCATCATCACGCATCTGGTCGGAGCTGTAGTAGAGCGTGCGCTCCAACCAGCCTCGATCGAGACCGCCTGCCTCGGTCTCGTAGGCAATCAGGTTGTCTATGTAGTTTGCAAACTCCATGCTGTCGGCGCAGGGGAGACGTCCAACCAGCAGCTCCGGCGTCAGATCGGGCTGATCGTGGCTCCGCTCGCCCCAGACACCATCGTTGTCGACGTCCCACTCGCCGGTCAGGTCGGCGAAGTAGAGGTCGCACAACTGCAGCATCTCAAGCGCCGGCTGGCTATAGGCGTTGTAGTGGTAGGCATAGCGGACCGGGAGGATCGTCTCATCACCGGCCAGGAGAACATACGCTCCACCGTTGGCGTGGAATGCTTTCAGGTATTCACGAAGCTGCTCGGCCTCGTCGCGACCGCCGGTGCTTGCCGTGATGGACTCAATGGAAACCACCCCGGCACGATATCCGGTTTCGATCTTGTAACGTGCCAGGCGCTGAAGGAGCGGCACGAACGGCTCCGACGTGACGATCAGATAGTCGGGTGAGCTCCCGACAGTAATCCCTTCGGCAGTGCGCCGCACAGAAGCTTCACTGAGCACACTCGTGATCGGACGCAGTTCATCGGGTGCGATCGCACGACCGGCGATGTTAATCTGGATTGAGCCACCTGCGAGCAGTTGACCTGACTGGTCGACAGCAATGGGGAAGATGAGCAGCTCGGCATATCGTGATGCTCTGACAGACCGCTCCCCAATCACATAGACAGGCTGCCTGCCCAGGGTGCGCTCGGTCGCCGCTGCGGCTATCCGATCGCGACGGTCCGGATCGGCCGCGGTGGGCATGTCAACCATCCGCTCGGGAGCCACGACGCCAAGCAACTGCTGTCCGACGGCTTTCCATGTTATGTCTTCGATCGATTCTCCCTCGATCAGTTCAACGACCACGTGCTGAACGGGCAATGAGAGGTCGTTGCTAAGAGCGACGGTGGGAAAGTCGCCGTACCGGAAACTCGTGATTCCGGCAGACGTCCCGATCTGTGACCTGTCGAAAACTACCGTGCCTTGCTCTGTCGCGGCGGCCGAGACTGCCAGCGCGGCTGTCAGAAGCGCCAAAATCTTTACCATTTTGCTCCACATAGCTCACTCCACCCTGTTTCAAGCTGAACCGGACCATTAATGCGCAAGCCGGATGCCCCGGTTGTCGCCCGGCCGGGGGGCACGATTGCTTGCTAACGTACTGTCAACAGGTCCCTTATGGCGATCACCACGGAACTGGTAGGGAAATGGCGAAGTGTGGCTCGGACTAATTATGGTGCATACGCAATACCTTGGGGGATGACTGTGCAATTGCGTGAATAAGTTATCCACATTGGTGCTACGCTGTATCGAATCAATGAACGCGCCGTTTCTAGTTTTTGAATTCTCATTAATGATTGCCGATTAAGCGGTTACCGAGACGATTTTCTGTGATGCCGACCTATTATTAGCTTGACTTGTGGTGGAGAAAGCGCCATAATTTGTGCGATTTCTGGGTAGACGTGGGTGAAAGTGGAGGAGGCCTTGACCGGATTCTACGGACAGTACCAGACGACGCTCGACGACAAGGGCCGTTTTGCCCTGCCCGCCAAGCTTCGTCATGTCACCAGCCCCGATGGCGCCCCGATTCTCGACGGGACGATCATCCTCAATCGCGGGTTGGAGGGCTGTCTGTCGATTTATCCGGAGAACGAATGGTCCGCCATTCAAAACCGACTCTCCTCCCTCGACTTTACCAACCAGGACTTCCGCTATTTCAGCCGTCGCTTCTACTCCGGTGTGAGTCCGGTTACTCCGGACAAAAACGGACGGGTGCTGGTTCCGCAACACCTGATCGCCGAGGCGGACCTCAAGAAGGAACTTCTGATTCTCGGGGTGAACCGCTGGATCGAGGTCTGGAACCCCGACCGCTACAACTACTATGTCCAGCAGTATCGCGGGACGTACGAAGAGGTGGCGGGTCGGTTGTTCACCGGGAAGCATGACGAGCCCGCGGAATGACTCGTTTCACGAGCCGGTGCTGGCCGATGCAATCGTCCGGCTGCTGGCGACAAACCGGTCCGGCGCCTACCTCGACCTGACGGTCGGGGGTGGCGGGCATCTCGAGCGACTGGCCGAGGCAGTTGACCGCGATGCTCACCTGTACGGGCTGGATCGGGATGTGGAAGCGGTCACTCACGCGACTCAGCGACTACGACAGTACGATGCGGTTCGTGACATCGTTCACGCCGCATTCAGTGACATACAGTCGGCGGTTGCACGGTTTGATGTCTCGACGTTTGACGGCATTTTGCTCGACCTGGGTGTGTCATCGCACCAGATCGACGATCCATCTCGGGGCTTTGCGTTCCAACAAGACGGCCCACTCGACATGCGCATGGACCCGACAGCCGGACAGAGCGCCGCAGACCTGATTAACAGTGCCGATGAAAAGGAGCTTGCCGTAATCATCCGTGATTACGGCGAAGAGAGACAGGCGGCCAGGCTGGCCCGCGAAATTGTCAGGGAAAGACAAAACGGAATGATCCGCACCACCGCACAGCTCAGCGAGATTGTCAACCGCATCGCAGCAGGTCCGCATCGGATCAAGTCGCTGGCACGGGTCTTCCAGGCGTTCAGAATTGTCGTCAATCGCGAATTGGACGAACTCCGCACCGTCCTGCCGGCCGCCGTCTCTATATTATCCCCGTCCGGCCGACTGGCCGTAATCTCCTATCACTCGCTTGAAGACCGGATCGTCAAGCGCTTCTTCCAGGCCGAGGCGCGCCCGCCTCAGGAGCATCGCCCGGGCGAACTTGTCCCGCACTATCCCGATCCACGCCTGCGGCTGATCAGCCGCAAGCCGATCCGGCCGGAACCATCCGAGCAAACCCGTAACCCTCGCGCACGCTCCGCGAGGCTCCGTGTGGCGGAGAAAGTCTGACCATGGCCAAGTCGGTACGGAAGTTCAGCCAGACGCTCGACCTGCGAAAGCTGCCGACAATTCGCCTGCGGTCACATCGTTATTTCCCGATTGCCATGGTAATTGCGGCTTTCCTGGCCCTGGCCTGTATCCATATCTGGCAGCGCGTGCAGGTCATGACACTGGTCCACGAGACCGCCCTGCTGCGCGAGGAGCGTCGCCAGCTGGTCGATGCCGCCAACAAAGTACACGATGAGATTGCCGCCCTGTCGCTGGCCAGCCGGATCGAACGCTACGCCACCGACACCCTCGGCATGGTCCGGGTGCCGGGCGATCGACTCTTTACGTTACAGTACCACGAAGAATCAGTTGAGCCACTCAATGAACTGGCCCGAGTGTTTACCTCGATTCGCCGGGTAGCCGACAATCTTCCGGCCGTAGCCGAAACGCAGGCCTCGGCCGGCGAAGTCCCCCAGTTCTTGCTCGATCCTGAAGAGCTGTACGGTGAGGATGAGGAGGGCAACGAGTGAAGCGCACCCGGCAGGAACGCATACGCCTGGGCATCATGCTGCTCGTCATGAGCCTGTTCTTTTCGGCGGTTGTCGTCCGGCTGGCCCACCTGCAGATCTTCCAGCACGATCGCTACAGTTCGATTGTTCAGCGCCAGTCCGGCGGCACGGTCGGGATTCCCGCCGAGCGCGGCGCCATCTACGACCGTCGCGGGCAGATCGTCGCCAAGAATGTCATCGCATCGTCGCTCTACGCCTATCCGACCTCATCGCGGCAGGTCACCCGCATCGGCCAGTACCTCGACCGTTTCTACGGTTTCCGCAGCGGCACGTCGGTGAAGAAATTCTCACTGAAGCCGCGACGGTTCAGCTGGATCGAACGCATGCTCGATGATCGCCTCGCCGCACAACTCGATCGGGAGGCGCCCGCCGGGTTGTACCTGCGCGAAGAAAGCCGCCGTTCCTATCCCTTCGGCGCCGTCGGTCGCCAGATTCTCGGTTTTACCGACATCGACAATGTCGGCCGCTCCGGGCTTGAATTGACGTTCGACGAGATCCTGGCCGGTGACAGCGGCATTGCCGACATCCGCCGCGACGGCCTCCGCAATACTTACCGGGTCAAAGAAGCCGCGCTGATCCAGCCGAATCCGGGTCACTCACTGGTCCTGACGATGGATTGGAAGCTCCAGGATATCGTCGAAGATGAACTGCGCCGGGCTGTCGATACCTTCAACGCCCAGCACGCCACGGCCGCTTTTATCGACTGTGCCAGCGGCGATGTGCTGGCGATGGCGCATTACGATCCGGAGGAAGAGAATCCGGAACTGCCAACCAAATCACGCGTCGTCACCGACTGGTTCGAACCGGGCTCTTCTTTCAAGGCCTTTGTTGCCGCC
>WJMS01000102.1 GCA_014727815.1 candidate division GN15 bacterium | reverse complement strand
TTCATAAACACTCAGTACAGTGACCTCCTTTGTGGCCCGCAGGCGGAAGAGACAGGTCAGGCGCATGCAATTGTCCATATGTCGATGAATCTTGACACAACGTATGTTGACATTTTGGGTGCGTCCAGAGATCACATTTGGGCAGAGATGGGCTACGGTCTTCTGCGAACGCAGGGGGTGAAGGATACATTTACTTACCAAGTATTACTTACTCTTGTAGAAGGATACTCGCAACATGAACCAGACATTGAGTGGGTTGCTCCGCCGGCACAGGGTAGTGCGCACGAATACTATGTGGAATTGGATCCACTCTCCGGCACGGTAACATCGTATCTTGATGGTGGGCCAACTGCCACCCGTGTCGATCCTGCATTTATAGGCCGAAGAATGGTATATACCACTTGGGGAGGCGAGGTGACCCACCGCGAGTGCGACATGCCCGGTCGCCCCTCAAACAGATGCACTATGTCCGAATGCGAAATCGAGACCGAGTATATGACCCATGATGCTGGCTTCAAGACGCTAGGCGTTACTTACGTACTGCCCATGGACACTAGCGAGTGGATGGTAAGACCTCTCGATGATCGCACGCTGGAAGTGTGGGACGTAAATCCGCGACAATGATTGACTATAGGTGAGGTGTGGTATGCTTCGCAGATACATATGCACTCTATTGTTAGTAGCAATTGGAACGTTGTACGTGAAGGTCGCTGCAAACGAATTCCAAAGCGGTAATCGTGAGACCTCAGAGGCTGTTCTTCAGATAGCGGTTGAGATCGCAGGTCTGTCAGTTGCTGATGAGATACGACTTAGCCGTGCAGGGGCGTCCAAGCGAATCGGCAGAATCACTATGGCTTCAGAACTGGCACCGGTAGTAGAAGACTCTATCACCGGAACAGAAGTCTGGGTTGCGAGGCTGGACAGCGTGTGTGCTTGGTCCGCCGATGATTCATGTCTATGTAAGGATTGCTGGCTTGACATTGAAATGTACATTGAGATCGAGTCAACGCGATTCATAGGTGCAAGGGCATTTCGAGCGGCCGATTCAGATCATCGCCCTCGGACGATACCTGATCTCTTTGCGAACGGTGATCCTGAGGGAGTCGGGCAGGTATATAGGAGAATTCCCTCCAAGATTCCTAATATGACCTTGTTGTTTGCCTTGAAAGCGGCTGGTCTTTGCGACCCACAAAGCGCGAGCCAGATTTTTGTTTCGTACGTGGAAATTGAGTCGGAGAGGCACGGGAGCTTTCCTGCGTGGGTCGTCACAACCTTAGACGTTCCTGCGTTTAGAATAGGGCGTCGAGAACCGGCGCCTGGCCAAACCGCTCACCGACGGTGCGTAATCAATGATAGCACTGGTCAGTGGATACGAATGGGTGGTGCGTCTGCCGTTTACCCCGACTCGGGTCGCTAGGAAAACGAACGCAGTCCGAGGCTGCTTGCAGCCCAGCACATTGGCCGTGTAGGTCGGATCCGTCTTCGAAACCGCTGTCTCGACAAGCCGCAGGGCAGAACCCGAACCCGTGGCGGCGGAGAAGCGGTTCTGCCGCACTGTTCTGGTTGTCCCTACCGACTCACCACCCTACCGCACGTACCCGTACACCCACCCCGCCAGGCCGAGCGCAAACAGGACCGCGCCCTCCCAGCGGGTGATAGTTCGGGCGGTCATTGCCAGGATATACACGATCACCGTGATGATGATCATGAAGAGGATATCGAGCCGCGCCGCCGGGTCGATTGTCAACGGTGTGATTGTCCCCGCAACACCGAGAATGAACACGATATTGAAAATGTTGCTGCCGATAAGATTGCCCAGCGAGAGCGAATTGCGCTTCCTGATCACGGCCATTAACGAGGTCGCAAACTCCGGCACCGAGGTTCCAAACGCCACGATAGTCGAGCCGATTACCCATTCGGAGACACCCGCCCGCGAGGCGAGGTTCACCGCGGCGCCAACCATCAGGTGCGATGCCCCGATAACCGCCGCCAGTGACAGCGGAAGCATCACCGGGTCGAGCGGACGCATCGGCGCCGGCTTCGGCCCATCGCCAAGCGGCTCTTTTTTCCAGAAGAAGTAGCCAAGATAACCGAGAAACAGCACGAGCAATACAAGCGACTCCAGTCGCCCGAGCACGGCGTTGAGCAGCATCAAGCCAAGCGCGATCGCCGACATCAGCATCACCGGACCATCGCGTCGCACCACATTGTGCGGCGTGGCGAACGGCTGGATCATCGCAATGGCGCCGAGGATAATAGTTACATTGACGATATTCGAGCCGACCACGTTGCCGACCGAGATCGCCGCCGTGCCGTTGATAGCCGCCATCACCGACACCGCCAACTCCGGCGCCGACGTGCCGAACGCGACTATCGTCAGCCCGATAACCAGCTCGGAGATGCCGAGCCGGGCGGCGATTCGTGAGGCGGAGTCGACCAGCCATCCGGCGGCAAGCGCGACAACAGCGATCGATCCGGCCAGCACTGCGACCTGTATGACCATGTCCATGGCTCAACTCCCTCCGGCCCGAACAGGGTGATTGTTACCGTGAATAACTGTAGACCCAGTGAGCGATCCCGACCGCCAGCAGAATCGCGCCCTCGAGCCGACTGACTTTGCGCCCGCTTACCGCGAAGATATAGACCAGGACCACGATACCGGTCATGATGAAGATGTCGGTGATACTCTCCGGAACGACACTCAATTCGCGAATCGAACCGGCGATACCGAGCACCAGCAGCAGGTTGAAGATGTTGCTCCCGACCAGGTTGCCGATCGACATGGCGTGATGGCCGCGGATGGCTGCGATCAGCGAAGTCGCGATCTCCGGCGCCGAGGTGCCGAATGCGACAATAGTCGCGCCGATAATCCACTCCGAAACGCCATAGACGCGCGCGATAAACGAGGCCGACTCGACCATGAAATGCGCTCCGCCGACGATCATGACGAGCCCGAGAATAGTCAGGAACGGATCGTACGGTCGCATCGGCGACGTGTCCACCTCCTCATCGAGCCCCTCCTTCTTGACAAAGAGATAGAGCAGGTATGCGACGAAGAGGACCAGCAGGATAATCGACTCGATCAGCTGCAGCCGCTGATTGAACAGGAAGAAGATGAACAGGGCGGTGATACCGAGCAGGAAAGGACCATCGCGCTTGATCACCAGCGCGGGCGTGCGAAGGGCGCCGAACAGGGCGGTGCCGCCGAGAATGACCGAGACATTGATGATATTAGAGCCGACCACGTTGCCGACCGAAATATCGCCGGCATCGCGGATAGCCGCCAGCACGGTCACGCCGACCTCGGGTGCCGAGGTGCCAAACGCGACCACGGTGAGACCGATCACCAATTCGGAGATCCCGAGCCGGGCGGCGATTCGGGAGGCCGAATCGACCAGCCAGACCGCGCCCTGGGCGATGACGGCGATCGAGGCGAGGAAAATGAAGCTGTTGACCGGTACGGTATCCATGGTATCCTTTTCCAGGGTGTAAGCCGGATGCGGGAGTAGGAAACAAAAAAAGGTGAAGAGACGCAACAGGATAGTAGTATATTCATTAATCAGCAGGGGGAGATATGAGTCATTTTCGGCGCTCGCTCATCGACCCGGTAAGAGCAGTTGGAGCAACTATCTGGGGAAGGCTGTCACTGTCACGCTACCCCTTTGACGTGCTGACGATACACCTGGAGACGGGTAAGCAATCCCAGTCAAATCCGCGAGCGTGCTCCAATGCCGGTCACCATCTGACCGAAAATCGCCTACATTGTCCGTAACGAAGGTGACCTTCAATTGTCTTTACTGCAAACATGAACGACGCTGACAGGCAGGACTGGGCGGCATACAGCCGCGGGGAGCGCAACGCTCTGCAACGAATCTTCGAAAGGCACAAAGACGCCATGTTCACCTATTGTGTGTACATGACCGGCAATCGCGAGGACGCAGAAGATCTTGTTCAGGAGGCGTTTGCTCGACTGATCGGGCGGCGAAACGGTGAGCCGATTGCATCGATACGCGACTGGCTCTTTATCTGCACTCGCAACCTGACCCTGAACCATCTCAAACGCAAAGCGCCCGCTTCCCTCGCCGGTTCCATCCCGGTGACCGACTCAGACCCGGAAATCCGCCGCTTCATTGACACGATACTTGACCGCCTGACGCCGGAGGAGCGTGAGTTGGTCCTCCTGCGCGAGCAGCATGGCTTTTCGTCGTCTGAGATTGCCGCCATGCTCGAGTTGAGCCCCGAAAACGTGCGGATCCGGCTTTACCGGGTCAGGAAGAAGATGCAGTCAATCGCGAGGGAATAAATCATGGCCAACTGCGAACGATACCGGCAATTGCTCTCCCAACGACTGGATGAGGCACTGACGAGCGAAGAAGCCGCAGCATTGCGGGAGCACCTCGAAGCCTGCGACCGATGCCGCACATTTGAAACAGCGCTGGCACGTCAGCGGACGATCCTGGTCGGCTTGCCACATTTCTCGGCCGACAACGTCTCGCTTCCTGTCGTCACCGGCGCAACTCGGCCAAACCTCGCGGTCCGTTGCTGGCGCGCCCGGATAGCTGTTCCTGTGCCACTGGCGGCTGTGCTACTCGCCGCGGCCATCGGCTGGGCGGTCTTCAGTTCGATCAGAGACGACCCGTATGTGACTAAGTCAGGTTTCGGAGAACGTCAGGTTCGGGTCATCCGACTTGACCCGATGGTGGCCAATCCGATGGGAGACTAGAAACGGAAACCACAGGAGTATCGGTTATGAGAGCCTTGCTGTTTTGGTTCGCTTTCTTCGGGATCGCAGCCGCAGGTGCCGCACAAAGTCGATCGCCGGAGTATATCCACGTACTTGCCGAAGTTATTCTCGACGGAGAATCGGATATGTTTTTTGGTTCCGCCTGCGGCGGCACCGCCATTGAGCCGGGCGACTTCGCCAATTTCGTAATCTGGGGAGGGCATGCCACGTCGGGGATTCGTGTTGGTGGTCTCCTGACTCGGGAGGACAGCCTGCGTGTTGAAATCCCGGTTACCGTTACCGTAGTGCAGCATGACGATGAAATGATCCTTCTTGGCCGCGCCTGGCTCACGCATCTCAATGCCTCGACTGAAATCACCGGTGGCTGTCGTACCGCGATCAGGCAGCCGATACGATTCAATGATCCCGTCCTTTTGCGCCTTGGCCGCCTTCCCAACGGCGTGGCCATCGCACTCAATATCACCGTCTCACGCGAGCCGATCTCTGGCGGTTGCACGGTCATGACCCAGCCAATCCAGCTCGTCACGGTCCAATATCTGAACGGTCGGATGCGCTCTCACCATGCTACCGGAAGACCGGCCTCAGCCCACCCTTCGCTGGTGAAAACCTATTTTTCGCTCCCTGCCGACATCGCCTCACCTTCGGATCGGCAAGTCTCGCGGATTCTCGAATACTGGGCCGATATCCGCTTCTCGGTCCCCCCTGACAGCATTGGCCATGCGCGGCTTGTCGATTTCGAGCTGACTCGTACATACCGGATCGACACCCTCCACCAGGAGTTCGAGGACATGAGGACTGACCTCGCCTGGACCTCGACCTATCGGCATCGGCTGGAACTGGAACCCGGTGTGGAGCTTCGTATCGTAGTCCCTCCCGACACGCCGATTGTCGGCGGCTTTGTCATCGAGGATACGTTGATAATCGTTCCGCCGAAATAGCTGTCCCAGCGAACCATGTAGAGTTGGAGAAACCGAGTGATCTTCGTCGATAAGCAGGGAGTCAGTGCAGTTGGTCGTTCCCAGGATCACAATTGCAGCATACGGCAAAGAACTTCGCCCCGTCGGACTTCTTGGCTCAATTGGGGTATGACGGCGGACCGGCTGGAAACTTTTTTCGATTTGGTACGTTTGAACAGTGCGGCTTGGAGAAGTCCGGCCGATCCGGTATATTACCGGACCTGATCTTTGACAACGATATCAGTGGCATAACCGCCCTGATGTCCGTTCGAAGCCAGTCTTACCGTTATGGGGGTGACATGGATTCGACGGGTGCAGTGGGAGGTTACCAGCGTGCCGGAGTTGTCTGGGGCTCCGATATCAAACCAGGCGACCAACTAACTGGCGAATACAATTACGCCATGGCTGCCTAACACGCGTTAGCGGTTAGGCCATACAGCCCGTCGTACTCGACTCTTTGTCCCCAGGGTCGGGCTACGGCGTCGATAAAGGGGACTCGGTATCACGACGCCTCTAAGTGGTGCTTAAATACAGAGGCTGGTATCAATCGTGGCCTGTCGCTCGGCAGCGGTTGGTACGAGATACTATAGAGTGACTACGCACGTAGACGGTTTCCGGCCGTTGTACTCGGACGGGGGTTCGATTCCCCCCACCTCCACCAAATTTCTGTGCATTCCGTAATCTTCCTTATTGACAAGAACTTAGACGATTTCGTATCTTGCTGCAAATCGTACTGTGCCGGATTTGTGCCATAGGAGAACGGTTTGGCGAGAATTTACAGACGCGGCAAGATATGGTATCTGGACGTCGCCTATCAGGGAAGGCGGGTCCGGAAGCGGATCGGGACATCGA
>WJMS01000101.1 GCA_014727815.1 candidate division GN15 bacterium | reverse complement strand
GGTTATTCGGGACAATCCGGCCCACGTGTATGCAGCGCCGCGCATTGCCCGGTATCATCCCGACTATCTCTCGCCCGAGGAGATAGAGTCGATCATAAAGGCGATTGACCCGAAATCGGTCTCAGCAGCCCGGGACCGGGCCGTGATAGAACTGCTCTACGGTTGCGGGTTGCGGCTTTCGGAGTTGATCGACCTGCGCCCCCGGGATATCGAGCTGGAAGCGGGCTTCGTCCGGGTCACCGGCAAGGGCAGCAAACAGCGACTGGTGCCGCTGGGGCGCTTTGCCGGCGATGCCGTAGTCGCCTGTTTGGACAACCGCCCCCGGGAGGCTGACAGGGATTCTACGCCGTTGATTCTCAATCGATTCGGGAAGAAATTCTCCCGCGTCGGGCTGTGGCAGGTGGTCAAGAAGCTGGTGAAACGGGCCGGTCTGTCAAAACGTGTCACGCCACATACTTTTCGGCATTCTTTTGCAACTCATCTGATTGAAGGTGGGGCCGATTTACGAGTCGTACAAGAAATGCTCGGCCATGCCGATATATCTACTACGGAGATTTACACCCAGGTTGACCGGGAATATATCATTGCTGAGCACCGAAAATATCACCCTCGAGAGCTGGCCGGGTTTGGAGGCGCCAAAAAGCGCCCATAAACCCGTTTTTCACTTCGCTCTCCGCCAGCGTGGGCTCAACATTGATTTCCATCTTGAGCACTTTTTTCGCGACCGGGAAATCTCGTTCCACTACTTCGACGATTTCGAAACCCTGATCACGATCTGCCAGCGCTTTCCGATCAGCACAATCATCATGGGCGGGCACTCCGACTTCTTCCGCGAGTTGGAACTGCTCCACGCCATCAAGCAGAATGCTTTCCTCTCGATCATCCCGGTGATCATGTACCACCCGGATCCGGCCCAGATGGTGGTCCTGGCCGCGTATGAGAACCAGTGCGATGATTTCATCCACGGGGAATGGCACGACCGAATCGTGGAAGCCCGCATCCGTCGCGTCATCGAACGCAGCCGCCGCGACCTCGCCATCAATCCGTCGACCCAGCTCCCCGGACCCGGCCTCATCGAAGAAGTGATCCAGCAGCAGCTCGATATGCAGGCAGAGTTCGCTATCTGCTACGCCGATCTCGACAATTTCAAAGCATACAACGACTACTACGGCTATGCTGCCGGCGACCACATTATCCGTCTCACCGGACGCGTCATCCGGGATATAGTGTTTGATCTCTGTCGCGAGGGGTTCGTCGGCCACATCGCCGGTGATGACTTCATCTATGTCATCCCGGTCGACATTGTTGACACGACCTGCAACTGGATCTTACGAACCTTCGATGCGTTGATACCCTATCGTTACGCCGAGGAAGACCGCGAGCGCGGTTCGATCACGGCGGTCAGCCGACGAGGGGATATCGAAAAGTACAGCATCCTGACCATGTCGATCGCGGTTATCATCAACAGCAACGGCAAATTCAAGCATATCGGGGAGCTGTCCAAGATGCTGGCCGATCTGAAGAAAGCCACCAAGGCCCGGGCCGGTTCAAACTACCTGATCGAACGCCGCCAGAAATACTGATCGCGGCACGGCATACAAAAAGGCGGCCGGTTACCCGACCGCCTGTATATATCACCTCATCCAGTGGTATTAATCAGGCTTCTTGCCGCCCAGGGCGAAGCGCGCCAGCAGGAACATAAGTGCCGCAAACATGATCAGCGACAACCACGGGCCAAACGAGCCGGTCAGGGTATTCATCATCCCCTCGTGGCTGTCATAGAAGTCCGCATAGCTCATCCAGGAGCCGATCAGGAAGGCGACCGCCACGCCAATCAGGGCATCACCGGCCACCAGACCGGAGGCAAACAGCGTTCCGCGCAGCGACCGTCCGGCGCGGATATCGGGATCGCGCGAGGTCTTCTGCATGATGAACGAAATCAGGCCGCCGGCCATGATCGGCGTCGATAGTGACAGCGGCAGATAGAGGCCGATAGCAAACGGCAGCGATGAGATACCGAGCAGTTCAACGCCGAGAGCGATGAAGCCCCCGACCAGGATGGGCGCCCACGGCAGGTTGGCGTTCATGACACCCTGTACGACAGTTGCCATGACATTTGCCTGCGGCGCCAGCAGCGGGGTTCGGCCGGTTTCACCCGGCACGAACCCAAATGCCTCGTTGAGATAATAGAGCGTGAAACCCATCGCCAGCGCCGGGAAGAGCAGGCCAACAAACTCGGTCAGCTGCTGTTTGCGCGGTGTGGCGCCGAGCAGGAATCCGGTCTTGAGGTCCTGGGCGATGTCACCGGACATACAGACCGCGATACACACGATCGTCCCGACCGACATCGCCGTAACCATCCCGGCCACGCCGCTGACGCCGAAATACACGAGGATCAGGCAGGTCACCAGCAGGGTGGCGATCGTCATACCGGAGACAGGCGACGATGACGAGCCGACAATACCGACAATCCGGGCGGCCACCACCACAAAAAAGAACCCGAACAATACGGCCAGGGCTGCGCCCAGCAGGTGCAGGTCGGTGCCGGGCAGCGCCCAGATCGCCAGGATCACGATCACGACACCAAGCAGCACCCATTTCATCGGCAAATCCTGGTCGGTCCGCGGCTTATCGCCATTGGCCGTCGACTTGCCGATGAGCTGGCCGAAACCTTCCTTGAACGACGATGCAATCACCGGCAGTGACTTGATCAGCGAGACAAAACCACCGACCGCCACCGCGCCGACGCCGAGGTACTTGATGTAGTTGTTCCGAAGTTGCGACGGGTCCATCGAATCCAGCGGCATCTCCCCGGGGGCGATGATCACGCCCGGTATCTGCTCGCCAATAAAGGCCAGCAGGGGACCGATCGCCAGGTAGCCGACCGTCGCCCCGGACAGCATCAGGGCGGCGATTCGTGGCCCGATAATGAAGCCGACCCCGAGCAGGGCCGGGGTGGCGTCAACGCCGATCGTACCACCCTTCATGAAGCCCTTGAAATCGTAGTTGACCGACTCCGACCAGGTCTTCAGCATGTTCATCAGCGCCTTGTAAAGGGCTCCGAGGCCGATCCCGGTAAACACCAGACGGGCCTTCTGGCCGCCCTCATCACCAGCAACAATAATCTCGGCGCAGGCCGTGCCTTCGGGGAACCGAAGGTTGTTGTGCTCGCGATTGACGAGGTATTTGCGCAGCGGGATCATCAGCAGAATCCCCAGCGCCCCGCCGAGCATCGACAGCCAGAAGATCTGCATTTTGGAAACTTCGTGGTGATAGCCGGCCGCGATCAACTGATCGTTGGCGGCCCAGATGAAGAAGGCCGGGATCGTAAAGATGATACCGGCGGCCAGCGACTCGCCGGCCGAGCCGACCGTCTGGACGATGTTGTTTTCGAGCACCGTCACTTTGTTGGAGATCATGCGAAGAATCGCCATCGAGATGACCGCGGCGGGGATCGATGCGGAGACGGTCATGCCGAACTTGAGGCCGAGGTAGGCGTTTGCGACACCGAAGACGACCGAGATGATCGCCCCGAGTATGAGCGCTTTCCAGGTTACCTCGGCGACCGACTGCCCGGCGGTGATAACCGGGGTGTATTGCTCGCCCGATTCTTTGCCGGTATTGGGTGATGTTGCCACGAAACCTCCCTAAAGACTGTGCGGGTGGTGGATTGCTCGCCGTAAGTTAGCGGGGGATAGGCACCTGTCAAGTTTTTTGGGAACCTGTCACCCAGTGACGGAAATTAGACAGACCTGCACCAGCTTGGCGTTTCACAACGCAGTTCCTGCGCCCGAAAGTGAGACAGGCGCCGGGGGGAAATTATTTCTGCCCCGAAGAGATATTTATATTTGATGAGCGGGGGAACCAAGTCGTATTCCCTTATGTAGAAGTGATGGAGGAAACGAAACGTCCACCGATAAACCAATCAGGAGGTCCTACCAGCCCGAGTCGTGTGACGCCTTCGTGTGTGACGCGGCGGGTTAATTGTCTTGACAGATAACGCAAAACGTGGTAGGTTATTCACGTACCGAGAGCACGTTCTTACAGCCCTCCGATTGCACCACTCGTTTGCGAGTAACACACACGTTTAGACAAATATCGTTTTGCGCAGTGGAAATGGCACTGCGGGAGTGATAATGACATCGCCCTGCATGCCGAAAGCGTTAACCTAATCAGCCCTGAGGGGGTGAGCCTTGTTGAAACGTTTTAAGATGCTCACACTTGTCGTTTCGGTGGTGGTTCTCCCATGTCTTGTCTTCGCCGCCAGCCATAAGGTGGCCGTAGGCGATGCCGTGGTGAGCAACACCGAACGAACCGTAACCGTACCGCTCGAGATCGCCAACCAGGATGACTTTGTGGCGGCCGACATTCCGCTGCGGTTTTCGGAAGGCGTGACCCTGGACAAAGTATCGTTCAAGGATACACGCGTAGAGAACTTCGATCTCACCGTTGCCAATATCGACAACAAAGAGAAGACGGTGGTGATCGGTCTGGTCAATCAGCTCAGCGCCGAGCGTAAAGCCGCTCTGACGAACGGCGAAGGCCCGGTGGCGTACCTGACCTTCACGATCGATGATCCGAGCCTGACTGAAGTCGTGCTCGAACCGACCGTAATGGAAAACCCGCGCCATGAGATGATGTTCATTTACAACGAGATAACGGACAACGGCCCGGTGGGCCCGCGGACGGAAGATCCGGTATTCGAGAACCTTGCGTTTTCACTGACCGGTGACACCGACTCGGAACTGCCGACCGAATACGCGCTGTCTCAGAACTATCCGAACCCGTTTAACCCGACCACGCAGATCTCCTTCAGCCTGCCGACCCCGGGCAATGTCAGCCTGGAAGTCTATAATGTGCTGGGCCAGAAGGTGACCACGCTGGTTGATGGTAACATGGGTGCCGGCAATCATGTCGTCGAATGGGACGGCAAGAACTCGGCCGGCGTCGGTGTCTCCAGCGGTGTCTACTTCTATCGCATCGCCACCGACAACTTCGTTGACACGAAGAAGATGATGATGCTGAAGTAAACGATCTCGCTTGCTGCCCCCGAGGTAGTTAAGTTAGCGCGTTCTGCAAAGGTTGACAGGTCCTGTCATTGGTCATGACAGGACCTG
>WJMS01000100.1 GCA_014727815.1 candidate division GN15 bacterium | reverse complement strand
TCCACCTTTTCGCCAATCTCCTGAACTATTAGCGATACGCCGTGTTATAATAGGTCTCGAACGTCTAACCGGCTGTAGCGCTTATGACAACGCAGGAATCACCCAACAAACCACGGGGTCGTTTCTCGACCATCTCCGGCTTTTTCCGGGAATACAAGGCCTACCTGATCTGGGGTGGTCTGTTTATCGTTATCACCAATTCGCTGGCCCTGATCAATCCCTACATCATCAACTCGATCTTCACCGTCCTCGAAGACAAAGGGGTCGACTCCCGGTCGTTGCAGGGCTATCTCGACTGGTGGGATGCTACGACTGCCATGGACAAGGTGTTGTACCTTGTCGTGTTGATGATTACCCTGGCGGTGCTGGCCGGTATCTTCCGGTTCCTGGTTCGACGGACAATCATCTGGACTTCCCGGCATATCGAGTATCGCCTGCGCGGGCGGCTGGTGAGCCACCTGATGACCCTTTCGCAGTCGTACTATCACAACACCCGCACCGGCGACATCATGGCGCGGGCCACCAACGATCTCGAGGCGGTCCGGATGATGGTCGGCCCGGGGGTGATGCATATTGCCAATACGATTGTCGGTCTGGTGATCGCCCTCGGTTTCATGTTGACGCTCTCGCCCAAGTTGACCCTCTATGCGCTGACCCCGATGTTGATCTTTCCCTACCTGGTCAACAAGCTCGGCAACCTGATCCACAAGAAGTTTACCCAGATCCAGGCCAAGTTTTCGGATATGAACGTCGCCGCGCAGGAGAACCTGTCCGGGATGCGGGTGGTGAAAGCGTATGGGCAGGAAGAGGCTGAGATCGACAATTTCTCGACCGTTTCGAGCGACTACGTCGACCTCAACCTGGGGATGGCCAAACTGCAGGGAGTTTTTTATCCGTTGATTCACTTCCTGGCCGGCGGCATCAACCTGATTATCCTCTATGTCGGCGGTCGGCTGGTGATTTCGGAAGAGATTCCGCTGGGGACGGTGGTGGCGTTTTTCGCCTATTCACAGATGATGTTCTGGCCGCTGTTCGCCATGGGCTGGGTGGTATCATTGTATCAGCGCGGGACAGCCTCGCTTGATCGCATCAATCGCATCCTGTTCACCGAACCGGCGGTAAAAGACGAAGAGGACGAGAACCTGCATACCGGAGTGATGCACGGCAAGATCGAGTTCCGTAACCTCAAGTTCGACTACGACGGTATCGAGGTGCTCAAGGACATCAACCTGACGATCAACCCCGGCCAGACGATCGGGATCATGGGGCTGACCGGCTCGGGCAAGACGACGCTGGCGTCGCTGATCGCGCGGCTCTACCCGGTCAATCGCGGCCAGGTCTTTCTCGATGAGATTGATATCAACGACTGGCAGCTGGAGAGCCTTCGCCGACAGATCGGTTTCGCGACACAGGAGCCATTCCTGTTTTCGGACACCATGGCGGACAACATTCGCTTTGGCGATGAAACCGCCGATCTCGAGCAGGTCCGTCAGGCCGCGGCTGCCAGCGATCTGGCCAAGGATATCGAGAGTTTTCCCAAAGCCTATGAGACTATGGTGGGGGAACGAGGGATTACGCTTTCGGGTGGCCAGAAGCAGCGAACTGCAATAGCGCGGGCCCTGGTGACCGACCCGGCCGTGCTAATTCTCGACGACGCGACCTCGTCGGTGGACACCGAAACCGAACATGAAATCCACCAGCGGGTTCACCGGGCCGAGGCTGACCGGACCACCCTGATCATCTCGCACCGGGTTTCCTCGGTGAAGGATGCTGACCTTATTGTCTTCCTCGATGACGGCCGTATTGTCGAACAGGGGACACACGAGGCGTTGCTCGATGAGGATGGTCACTACGCCGCGCTGTATCGCTCGCAGTTGCTGGAGATGGAGATCGAGGCGCTGTAATGTCTGCCGCTGCCGGATATCACGAAGAAGAAGCGCTGGGGAAGGCGTATGACTCACGCTTGATGAAGCGCCTGCTGCGGTACATGAAACCGTACCGCTGGTGGGCGGCGCTGGCGGTGGTGCTGCTGCTGATCGGCTCGGCCGGGCGAATCGTCATGGTCAAGCTGACCCAGGTGGGTATCGACAATCACATCACGCCGAAACAACTGGATGGTTTTGATACGATCCTGTTTGCCTTCATCGGTGTGATGGTCTTCGCCTTCTTTGCGACCGGTATTCAGTACTACCTGACTCAGTGGCTGGGTCAGCGGGTGCAGTATGATATCCGTATGCAGATCTTCCGCCACCTGCAGAAGCTGCATCTCGGCTTTTTCGATAAAAACCCGGTCGGCCGTATTCTCACCCGCGTGACCAACGATGTCAACGTGCTCAACGAGATGTTTTCGTCGGGCGTGGTGACGATTATCGGCGACCTGGTCATGATCATCCTCATTGTCGCCTACATGCTAATGGAGAACTGGCGGCTGGCGTTGATCAGTTTCCTGGTCCTGCCGCTGCTGGTGGCCGCGACCGCGATCTTCCGAATCAAGGTCCGTCAAGTCTACCGCCAGGTCCGGCTCAAGCTGGCCCGCCTGAATGCCTTCCTGCAGGAGCATATTACCGGCATGTCGATCGTGCAGTTGTTCGTGCAGGAGAAGCGGGTTTTCGGCAAGTTTGACGAGATCAACACCGATCTTCGCTCCGCCCACCAGCGCTCGATTATCTACTACGCTACCTTTTTCCCGACCGTTGAAGTGATCGGCGTGCTCGCGGTGGTGCTGATTCTCTATTTTGGTGGTGTGCGGGTGGAAAGTGATATCATGACGCTCGGTCAACTGGTCGCATTCATTCAGTTGGTGGAGATGTTCTACCGCCCGATTCGCGATCTCTCCGACAAATACAATGTCCTGCAGGCGTCGATGGCGTCCTCGGAACGTATCTTCCGCCTGCTCGATACCGAACCGGCGGTCCTGGAGCTGCCGAAGCCGGCCAGGGTGAATGGTTTTTCGGGACGGATCGATGTCGAGAAGCTCTGGTTTGCGTACAACGACGATGACTGGGTGCTGCGCGATGTCTCCTTCTCGGTCGAGCCGAAAGAGAAGATAGCCATTGTCGGGGCGACCGGCGCGGGGAAGAGTTCGATGATTTCCCTGCTGTTCCGGTTCTACGACTACCAGAAGGGGGCGATCAAGTTCGACGGCGTCGATATCAAGGAATGGCCGCTGCACAGGCTCCGCAAACATATGGCGCTGGTGCTGCAGGATGTCTTCCTGTTCAGCGGTGACTATGCCGGCAATGTCAGGCTTCGGGATGAGTCGATCACCGATGAGCAGGTGCATGCGGCGCTCTCCCGGGTCGGCTTCGACCGCTTCCTCGACAAGCTGCCCAACGGCATTCATTCGGAGATCCGTGAGCGCGGTGCGACACTGTCGACCGGCCAGAAGCAGTTGCTGTCGTTCGCCCGGGCGCTGGCCTTTGATCCGGAGATCCTCATTCTCGATGAGGCCACCAGCTCGGTTGACACCGAGACGGAGCAGTTGATCCAGGAGGCGCTCGATGAGCTGCTGAAAGACCGGACCTCGATCATCATCGCCCACCGGCTGTCGACTATTGAAAAGGCCGACAAAATCCTGGTCTTCCACCACGGCCAGTTGCGCGAGGTGGGTCGCCACGATGAGCTGTTGAAACAAAAAGGCATCTACTATAGATTGTACCAGATGCAATTCAAACAGGAAGTGGCGCCGGGGCAATCGGTCCGGACCGCCCAGCCGACCAGCAAGGGTGTATGAACAATAAAGAGATCAGAGAGCTGCGCGCCTTCTGCCGTGAACTGGCAACGGGGGCGGGTGTCATACTGCGTAAAGGTTTCTCAAAGTCCAAGAAAGTCGATTATAAAGGGCGAATTGACCCGGTCACCCAGTTTGATCACGAGGCCGAGAGGTTCATCGTCTCGCGGATCGAAAAGACCTACCCCGATCACGAAGTCCTCGCCGAAGAGGGATCCGAAACCGGCCAGCGCTCACCCTATCGATGGATAATCGATCCGCTTGACGGCACCGTCAACTTCACCCACGGCTTCCCGGTCTACTGCAGCTCGGTGGCGGTTGAATATGACAAACGGGTGGTGGCCGGCGCCGTATATGATCCCGAACGCGATGAGTTGTTTTCGGCCGGGCTCGGTATGGGGGCGCACCTGAATCGCCACCCGATCGAGGTTTCCGGCGAGCGCAAGCTCGAAAGGGCGCTGCTGGCCACCGGCTTTGCCTACGACATCGGAACATCGTCACGCAACAATCTCGGTCTCTTCGCGCGAATGGCCAAGAAGGCCCAGGGGGTGCGAAGGCCGGGCTCGGCAGCGATCGACCTCTGCTGGCTGGCGGCCGGACGGATCGATGGTTTCTGGGAGCTCAAGCTCAAACCGTGGGACACGGCCGCGGCGACTTTGATCATTACCGAGGCCGGCGGTAAGGTTTCCCGGCTTGACGGCGGTCGCTACTCGATCTACCATAAGGAGCTGCTGGCCTCAAACGGTAAGCTGCATCGCGCCATGAGCGAGGTTCTGTCAGGCGAAAATCGCTAGGTCGGTGGTTGTACCGCACCAGTAAGGCGCTCCGGGGGAGCCATACTGAATAAATCCCAATTCGGTTCGATACAAGATAATAGAGAAATAGCCCGTATGAAAAAGAAAGAACTCAAAGAATCGACGTCCGGCGTCCGGGGCGTGATCGGCAACGGTCTCGATCCGATCCTGGCGGCCGAATACGCCGCCGCCTTCGGCACCATGGTAAAGAGCGGCCCGGTGATCCTCGGTCGCGACAGCCGTCCGACCGGCGGCATGATTCGCGATGCGGTTGTCTCGGCGTTGTCGGCCACCGGTGTTGATGTTATTGACGTCGGCGTGGTGCCCACGCCGACAGTCGAGATCGCAGTCAAGGAAGCCGGCGCTACCGGCGGGATCTGTATTACCGCGTCGCACAATCCGGCCCAGTGGAACGCCCTCAAGTTCTTCAGTGCCATCGGGGATTTCGTGACCCCGGCCCAGTTTGCCAAACTGAAGAAGATCAAGGACGAGAGCGCTTTCCGTTTCGTGCCACACCAGAAGCTCGGTTCGCTGAGCTATGACGACCGTTACGTGAATATCCATATCAAAAAAGTCCTGGCGCTGAAAGTCGTAAAGAAGGCCGCCATCAAAAAAGCCGGGTTTACGGTGGTGGTCGACGCCATCAACGGCGCCGGTTCACGGGCACTCCCGGAACTGCTCGAACGCCTTGGCGCGAAAGTGATCCGTATCAATTGTACGGGCAACGGTGATTTCGTCCATGAGCCCGAACCGGTTGCGGCGAATCTCAAGCAACTCGGCCAGGCGGTCAAACGCCACAAGGCCGATCTGGGGATGGCGTGCGATCCCGATGCCGACCGGCTGGCCCTGGTCGACCACACCGGCCACCCGATCGGAGAAGAGCTGACCCTGGCCATTGCCGTGCAGCACGTGCTCAGTATCGAGAAGGGACCGACAGTCATCAACCTTTCGACATCGAGTGTCACGGCCGAGGCGGCCCGTGCGGCCGGTTCCAGAGTTTACCTGGCCCGGGTCGGGGAGGCCAATGTCGTAGAACTGATGCGCAAAAAGAAGGCGGTGATTGGCGGCGAGGGTAATGGCGGCGTGATCTACCCGAAATTCCATGCCGGCCGGGACAGCCTGGTGGCGGCCGCAATGACGTTGTCGGCGATGGCGGCGCAGAAGAAGTCGCTCGCCGACCTTGTCAAATCGTTTGGCCGGTATTATACTATCAAGACGAAGGCGGCGATGCCCGATGATTTTGTCGAGCAGCTCCGCCTGTTCGAGAAAGCATCGGCCGACCTGCTGGGGAAGACGAGGGTTGATAGGCAGGACGGTCTCCGGTTCGACTTTCCCGACGGCTGGGTGCAGATTCGCGCATCAAACACCGAACCGATATACCGACTCATCATTGAAACGAACAACGAACGATTGACCGCCCGGCTGGGTAAAAAGGTCAAATCATTTTTCAAGTAACCAGGGGTTCCCCGTATGTGTGGAATAGTAGGATATGTTGGCGAGAAGCAGGCCCTGCCGGTTCTGTTGTCGGGGCTGAAGCGTTTGGAATATCGCGGCTATGACTCGGCCGGGGTGGCGCTGGTCACCGATGACGGCCTGCGCATCACCAAACAGGTCGGCAAGATCAAGGTGCTCGAGCAGGCGCTCGACGGTCACAAGATAGACTGCCGGCATGGAATCGCCCACACCCGCTGGGCCACCCACGGTGAGCCGAACCAGGTCAATGCTCACCCGCACTATGACACGGCGGCGGAGATCGCCCTGGTGCACAACGGTATTGTCGAGAACTACCGCACCCTCAAGGAATTCCTGAGCCAGAAAGGCTTTGTCTTCCGCTCCGATACCGACACCGAGGTGCTCACCCACCTGATCCGTTTCAACTACAAGGGTGATTTGACCGAGGCGGTTCGCGATGCGCTCAGCCAGGTAGAAGGGACTTACGGAATCGCGGTCGTCTCCTCGCTGCACCCGAACGAAGTCATCGCGGCCCGGATGGGTTCGCCGCTGGTCATCGGGCATGGTGACGATGAGAACTTTGTCGCGTCCGATGTCTCCGCCATGCTGGAGTACACCAACCGCGTGGTGTATCTCGAGGATGGTGAGATCGCGACCGTCACGAACAGTGAATATACCATCACGACCATCCAGAATGTCGAGATCACGCCGCGTATCTCCGAAATCAGCTGGTCGCTCGATATGATCGAGAAGAGTGGGTATGACCACTTTATGCTCAAGGAGATCCACGAGCAGCCGACCACCCTGCGCAATGCCATGCGGGGACGGATCAACTACGAGGAAGGTATCTCGCGACTCAACGGCCTCAACCTCCAGTATGATGAACTGCGCCGAATCAAACGAATAATCATCAGCGCCTGCGGGACATCGTGGCATGCCGGTTTGATCGGTGAGTACCTGATTGAGGAAGTCGCCCGGGTGCCGGTGGAGATCGAGTACGCCTCGGAGTTCCGCTACCGCTCGCCGATCTTCGATGACTCCAGTGTCTTTTTCGCGATCAGCCAATCGGGAGAGACCGCCGATACGCTGGCAGCCATGCGCGAAGCCAAGAAGCACGGGGTGACCTCGCTGGGGATTGTCAACGTGGTCGGCTCGACCATTGCCCGCGAATCCAACGGCGGCGTGTATATCCACGCCGGGCCGGAAATCGGGGTTGCCTCCACGAAAGCGTTCACCTCGCAGGTCACACTGCTGGCCCTGATCGGCACGCTGCTCGGGCGCATGCGGCACTTGTCGGTGCAGCAGGGTCAGGAACTGCTGGGGGCACTGCAGGAGATCCCCGGCCAGATCGAGCAGATCCTCGCGCGGGAAGATGTCGTCAAGGAGATCGCCGGGGAATATTGCAACAATGACAACTTCCTGTATCTTGGCCGGGGCATAAACTTCCCGGTCGCCCTCGAAGGCGCTCTCAAGCTCAAGGAAATCTCGTATATCCATGCCGAGGGCTACCCGGCGGCGGAGATGAAGCATGGACCGATCGCGTTGATCGATGAAAACATGCCGGTGGTGGTAATCGCCATGAAAGATCCAGTCTACGACAAGGTGATGTCGAATATCGCCGAGGTCCGGGCGCGCAACGGTCGGGTGATCGCTATCGCCACCGAGGGTGATACCGAGATTGCCGAACGGGTCAACCATGTCATCTACCTGCCGGAGACCCATCGCCTGTTGACGCCGCTGTTGTCGGTGATCCCACTGCAGTTGCTGGCTTATCATATCGCGGTGATGCGGGGCTGCCATGTAGACCAGCCGCGCAATCTCGCCAAATCGGTGACGGTCGAATAAACCGGTCGATCGCGGAACCCGACGGGCCGGCGCATGTTGGGTAGATAGACGCCTGATTCAACGGCTCAGCTTCGACTGAGCCGTTTGTACATAGATCACAATCGCTTTCCGGCAGTCTGGTTGGGTGTATACGCTGGTTCGCAGGTAGCGACACTACTCAACAGGAGCATGCCATGAAACGCTTTCTCTTCAGCACGACCTTCACCTCGCCTTTTGCAGATTGGGGACTACTGGCCCTCCGAGCCGGCATCGGCCTGATGATGGCCTTCGCCCACGGCTACGGGAAGTTCAACAGGGTACTGTCCGGTGACATGCAGTTTGGTGATCCGCTCGGGCTCGGCCCCGGCCTGACCCTTATCCTGGCGGTCCTGGCCGAGTTCTTCTGCTCGTTTTTGATCGTCTTCGGCCTGCTGACCCGGGTGGCCGTGGTTCCGCTGATTATCACGATGCTTACGGCGGTCTTTATCGTGCACGCCGATGATCCGTTTGCGCGCCAGGAACTCGGGCTGCTGTATCTGTTCCCGTACATCCTGTTGCTGCTGACCGGGCCGGGCCGCTTTTCGCTCGATGCTATCATCGGTCGCAAAATGCTGGCGCCGCTAAAATCGCCGGAAGCTGCGGTGTCGTCGGCCCAATCGCCGACCAGGCTCTAAGCGATCGATCAACTCCAGGCAGGGAGGCTTACGTGAAGAATATCATATTTCCGGCCGACACGGCCGAAGGCGTGCGTGGATGGGGGCTTCTGGTGCTGCGGGTCTCGGTGGGTCTGCTCATCATGTTCGGGCACGGCTGGTCCAAGATCTCCAACTATGCGACCTACCAGGAGCAGTTTCCCGATCCGCTCGGCTTTGGCGGTGAGATGAGTCTGGGCCTGGCTATCTTCGCCGAGTTCTTCTGTGGCCTGGCGGTGGTGCTCGGCCTGTTTACCCGGGTGGCGGTGATACCGCTGATTGTCACCATGCTGACGGCGGTGCTGATTGTGCATTCCGATGATCCGTTTGCCCAGAAAGAACTGGCGCTGATGTACCTGATTCCGTTTGTGACGCTGCTGATCACCGGGCCGGGCAAATACTCGTTTGATTCGATCGTCTCGCGCAAGTTTGACAACCCGACGGCGAAGATCTAGCAAGAAGGGGGCGGGTCCCGTCTCCGGTGTACGGTGTCAATACATTGGTCCGTGCGTGGCGTACGACCCCGTGCGCCACGTGAGCGAGTAAACCGGAGTAACCGTACGGCAGAACCCGACCCGCCACGGCGGGGGAAACGGTTCTGCCGCATCGTCCTGACTATCGGTACATGAACAGACTGGACCCCGGCTCGGGGCCGGCGTGACAGACTGGCGTCTGCCTGACGAGGACGGACTGCGTCCTGCCTCGACAATGTCCGTGCGTGGCGCACGTCCCCGTTCGCCATGCGACTTTCCGATCGGAACCTACTGCTCTACCACCGGCAGGTCGCGGTCGAGGTCTTTTTCCTTTCGGATACCGAGGGCGTAGTCGGCCTGCATCAGCGTGTGGATTTCGCGGGTGCCTTCGTAGATCGAGGCGCCTTTGGCGTTGCGGTAGAAGCGTTCGACCGGGTACTCATCGGAGAAACCGTACGCGCCGTAGACCTGCACGGCATTCGCCGCGGCTGCCTCGGCTTCGCGACAGGCAATCCACTTGGCCAGCGAGGTTGCCTTGGTCGAGCGCTTGGCCTGGTTTTTCAGCCAGCCGGCTTTCATCCAGAGGTAGGTGCAGTACTCATAGGCGGCTTCCATGTCGGCAATCATCTGCTTGACCAGCTGGTGCTGCCCGATCTCTTCGCCGAAGGTCTTACGCTGGTGGGAATAGGTCACGCTGGCGTCGCGGCAGGCCCGAATCAGACCGCACGACCCGGCCGCCACGGTGTAACGGCCCTGGTCGAGACAGAACATCGCGATCTTGAACCCGGAGCCTTCCTTGTCGATCAGGTTGGCCGCCGGCACCTCGACATCCTGCATCGCGTACGAGCCGGTGTCACCGGCGCGCACGCCCAGTTTACCCTCGATCTTGGCGGTGGTCAGGCCGTCCATACCCTTTTCGAGAATGAACGCCGAGATACCGCTGTGGTCCCGCTTCTTTTTCTTCTCGAGATCAGTCCAGGCGAACGTCAAGAAGAAGTCGGCGTTGTTGGCCAGCGAGATCCACATCTTCTCGCCATTGAGGATATAGTGATCACCATCTTTCACTGCCGTGGTCTGAATGCCGACCACATCGGAGCCCGCGCCCGGTTCGGTCAGGCCGAAACAGCCGATCTTGTCGCCCTTGGCTGCCGGCGTAAGGAACTTCTGTTTCTGCTCCTCCGAGGCCCAGGTCAGGACCGGGAGGCAGTACAGGCCGATATGCACCGAGAGGACCACCCGAGCCGACGTGTCGGCGTATTCCATCTCCTCGGAAGCCAGCCCGAGCGAGATGTAGTCCATGCCGAGTCCGCCGTACTGCTCGGGGACACAGAATCCGAGCAGGTTGGCCGAGGCCATTGCTTCGAGCAACTCCGGGTTGGCCTTATGGGCCCGATCGTACTCCCGGATGTTGGGCGTGATAACTTTGGCAGCGACATTGCGGGCCATATCACGGACAGCTAAGTGATTGTCGGTCAACGAAAAGTCGATCATGGTCAGCCTTTCAACGCAGTCGTGTTTGCTAATTTGCCGGTATATACACAGGCGGCCGTACAAAGTCAACGAGAGTCGGTCAGAGCCGGTTCCCGATTGGGGAGGCAATCGGTTGGCCGTCAGGCGGATATAGTGGAGGGTGGAAAATTAATCGAAAAAAAGCGAGAACGGGAACCCATGTTTACCCGGAATCGTTACACGGGTAGATCAAAGAGAAAGAAAAGAAAAAGGGTCTACTAAAAAAATCTTGACAAAAGAGTAAAAGTTTTCTACTATAGGCCCTGACCATACACCCTCCCAGCAAAAGTGCCGTCAGAGTATTCTGGCGGCTCTTTTTTTGTGCGCCTAAGTCCCTGTCAATAAATGACTACGAGCAGGATTGGGAGGTCTTTGGGCTGGCGGCCGAAGCCCCGCATCGGGTCCTGTCGGTTCCGCTAAACCGCCGGTTTAGAGATGATATCGGCCTATGATAGCCCGGATTACTCGTACCGAAGCGCCACGATCGGATCAACCCGGGCGGCCCGCCAGGCGGGGTACAAACCGGCGATCAGCCCCGTTCCGGCCGAAATCAGCAGCCCGATCATGGTCCAGTAGGGCGAGAGGTAGTACTGCCAATCCAGCGCCGAGGTGACGATCAGCCCGACCCCGGCGCCGACGATGATGCCGACAATCCCCCCGACCCCGGTCAGGGTTGCCGCCTCAATCAGGAACTGAAAGAGGATGTTTGAACGGCGCGCGCCGATCGCTTTGCGCACGCCGATCTCTCGGGTCCGTTGTGTCACGGCCACGAGCATAATATTCATCACCCCGATCACCCCCACCAGCAGGCCGACCATCGCCACCGCCGACGCCCCCAATTTGACGTTG
>WJMS01000099.1 GCA_014727815.1 candidate division GN15 bacterium | reverse complement strand
CTCGATATCACCGGCCTATGTCATGACTCACGACAATTCCGGCGCCGTCATCCCCAAGTTCACCGGTATTGGCGCCAGTCGCATACATAATCCGCGTCAGGTGATTTTCACGCTCGATCACAATGTCCAGGACACCAGCGAAAAGAACCTGACCAAATACAAGAACATTGAGACTTTCGCCAACAAGCATGGAATCGACTTCTATCCGGCCGGACGGGGGATCGGCCACCAGATCATGTGCGAGGAGGGCTATGCCTGGCCCGGCACGATGTGTGTGGCGTCGGACAGCCATTCCAACATGTACGGCGGCATGGGTTGTCTCGGCACGCCGGTGGTGCGGACCGATGCCGCCGCGATCTGGGCCACCGGGCGCACCTGGTGGCAGGTGCCGCCTGTGGCGCGAGTCGAGCTGACCGGCCAACTCCGTCCGGGAGCGACCGGCAAGGATGTCATCATCACGCTGTGCGGCTTTTTCAACAACGACGAAGTGCTCAACCATGCGGTCGAGTTTGTCGGCGAGGGCGTCGAGCAGTTGACCCTTAACGACCGCCTGACGATCGCCAACATGACGACCGAATGGGGCGCGCTGGCCGGTGTCTTCCCGATTGACGACATCACGATCGCCTGGCTGCGCGACCGCGCGGCATTCATCGAAAAGCGCGGCCTGGCCGGGGTGCCATCGGATGCCGATGGCAATGGCGCCCATCCGAGATTGAATCAGAAGCGCATCGATGACCTCGATGCCAGTCGGCTTTCAGCCGACCCGGACGCGCACTATGCCAAATACCTCACCCTCGATCTGAACACGGTCTCGCCGCATGTCTCCGGTCCGGACCATGTCAAGACGATGACCTCGATACCGGCCATCCGCGACCGAAATGTCAAGATCAACAAGGCCTACCTGGTCTCGTGCGTAAACAGCCGATTCGAGGATCTTGAAGCTGCCGCGAAGGTGGTCAAGGGCAAACAGGTTGCCGAGCATGTGGAGTTCTATATCGCGGCGGCATCCAGTGAGGTTCAGACCAAAGCCGAAGAACACGGCCACTGGCAGACACTGATCGATGCCGGCGCCAAAGTCCTGCCGCCCGGCTGCGGGCCCTGTATCGGACTCGGGGTCGGCCTGCTCGAGGATGGCGAAGTCGGTATCTCGGCTACCAACCGCAATTTCAAGGGCCGGATGGGCTCACGCAGCGCGCAGGCCTACCTGGCTTCACCGGAAGTTGTGGCATCGTCTGCGATCGCCGGCATCATCGATATGCCCGAGTTCGGCGATGATATCGCCGTCTCCGGCCGGGTGGAGGTGGCCCCGAAACGGTCGGCCGATGGTGGCTCGGTAAAGATACTCGATGGATTTCCGTCGCAAGTGACCGGCGAGTTGATCTTCTGCCATCAGGACAACCTCAACACCGACGGTATCTATCCCGGTAAGTACACATACATCGACGAGTTTACGCCCGAACAGCAGGCTGGGGTGGTGATGGAAAACTACGACCCCGAGTTCGGTAAGATCGTCAGCGAGGGCGATATCGTGGTTGGTGGGTACAATTTCGGCAGCGGTTCATCGCGCGAGCAGGCGGCAACGGCGCTGAAGTATCGCGGCATTCGCATGGTCCTGGCGGGCTCATTCAGCGAGACCTACAAGCGCAACGCACTCAATAATGGTTTTCTGACTATTGAAGCGCCGGAGCTGGTCGAGGACTTGAAGGCGCGATTCGGCACCGATATGCTCACCGTCAAGACGGGTATCACCGCGACCGTTGATTTCGCCAAAGCAACCGTCACGGCTGGTGACAGGACGTACGCGATCAGTCCGGTCGGTACCGCTGCGCAGGAACTGGTCCTGACCGGCGGTCTCGAGAACTGGGTGAAGAAGCGACTGACGTAAAGCAGGTCGGCTGTCGACCCCCATCTGAATTGAACGATCATTATAGACACTATACAGAGCGAGAGTTCTAACACACATGGCTACTCCGATTTCCCAACAGATTGCTGAGTTTGCGGTCGGCCTGAAGTATGCCGACCTGCCGAACGATGTTGTCCACGAAGTGAAGCGGTATCTGTACGATTCGGTCGGCTGCGCCTACGGCGGCTACCACACCAAGGACGTCAATATCCTGCGCGACATCTACATGGCGATGGGCGGCAAGGATGAGGCCACGCTGATCGGCTTCGGCGACCGCCTGCCGGCGGTCAACGCCACCCTGGTCAACTCGCTGATGATCCGCGCCCAGGATTTCAACGACATCTACTGGAAAGAAGACCCGTCGCACCCATCGGATATCATCCCGGCCGCCCTGTCGGTTGGCGAGATGGTTGACGCCTCGATGGAGGATGTCATCACGGCGATCGTGTTGGCCTATGAGTTCGAGATGCGCCTGTGCGAATTTGCCGTACCGGGCGTGCGTGAGCGCAAGTGGCATCATGCCACCCTCACGCAGTTCGTCTCACCGATCGTGGCGGGCAAGCTGCTTGGACTGTCGGTTGACCAGATGGTCAATGCGATCGGTATCAACGGCTGCCACAACCACACGATCGGCTGTCCGACCGCCGGTCACCTGACCATGATGAAAAACACGGTCGACCCCATGGCTGTCCAGACCGGCGTCTTTGCCGCCCTGATGGCTCAGAAGGGCTACTCCGGCACGACCGAGGTCTTCGAAGGCAAGGAAGGCTTCATGGATTGTTTCGGCGAGGGCTGGGATATCGCCAAGCTGGTCGGTAACCTCGGTGAGAAGTTCAAGATTCTCGAGTGCAGCATGAAGGCATTCCCGACCGAGGCACTGACGCACACGCACATCAGCGCGACCTTGAAAGTGATCACCGAGAATGACATCAACCACGATCAGATCGATGAGGTAACCATCACCACGATTGCCCGCGCCTGCGATATCCTCTTCGATCCGCACAAGTACCGTCCGGAGACCCGCGAGACGGCCGACCACTCCCTGCCGTATTGTATCGCTGCGGCGATTGTCGACCGTCAGATCACCACTAATTCGTTCAGCGATGAGAAGCTGAAGGACAAGCGGATCTGGGAGGTGATCGACAAGATCAAGGGCGAGGCCTCCGAGGAATTCGAGAAGATGTTCCCGGCCAAGCAGCCCTCGCGGGTAGTCGTCAAGACCACCGACGGCGAGACCTACGAAGCCTATCTGGAGTACCCGAAGGGTGATCCCCGG
>WJMS01000098.1 GCA_014727815.1 candidate division GN15 bacterium | reverse complement strand
GTGTAGAACTACAGTTACATCGCCGTCGGTGGAGGGTGTGTAGCACCAGGTGTCACCAACCAGCGAACCGGGGCCCGAGGCTATCTGGCAGGACTGCAGGTTGCCGTCCGGGTCGGTGGCATATGCGGGGAGGCACACCTGAGCGGCGCTGCACTGGAAGAATGAAGTGTCACCCGGTGCCACACAGACAGGCGGAGAGTTGAGAGTGATGTCGATAGTTACCGTGTCCTCGTGAGAGGCACCGCATGTATCGACGGCGCGAAGAACTGTGACATAGGCGCCCGAGGTGTCCGGGGTGAGGCATATCTCGGAACCGTCGTACGCTCCCGGGCCCGACACTATGTAACACGAATCGAGATTGCCGTCTATGTCGCTGCACGATACGCTCCAGCAGATCTCGCTTGGTTCACACTGGAAGAGTGTTTGATCGGCGCCGGCGTCTGCGACAGGGGACGTGTTCAGGGTGTAGTATACGACGGCCGTATCGTAATCCTCCAGGCCACAACTGTCGGTTGCCCGGAGCACGAACTCGTAGTTCATCGTCTGTGAAGGTGTGAAGCATATCTGCCCCCCGGTTAACGTGCCCGGCCCGGTAATCAGTTCGATGTCCATGAGGTCGCCGTCCGGATCGGAGGCTGTGTAGGGCCAGCATATTTGCTCGGGTTCGCACTGGAACACGGTCTGATCGAGCCCGGCGTCAACTGTCGGCGGGTGATTGGGACAAATCGGGAAGGCGAAGTGATCGAGCGGGGCCATTGGCGGGGCGGAGACAGTTGCGGTGCCATCGGATACGGTTATGTAGTATTGCAGGGAGTCGGCACCGCAAGCCAGCGCCGAGGCGGGCAGGGTATAGCAGAACAGGCTGTCACCTTCGTGGTTCATATCAACGGATGAATACCCCACGCTGTCGGCATTTCGATAGAAGAGGCGAACCACCAGATCATCGTAGGGCGTATCGAGATCGTTGACCCAGGCGCAGATTTCGGTCGGGGTCATCCAGCGCTGGCAGGTCGAGTCCATAGCCACGGTTGGATCGGTACGGACTATGCTCGGCACTGCTGTCTCCTGACAGGAGTCGGAATCGCATGGCCCGCAGTTGCCGAGCGAATCGCGGCGGCAAACGGTAGTAACGTGCCAGTCACCGTTCTGCACGGTGTCGAGGCTTTCATAGCATACGAGGTAGCGGCTGCACAGGCGGTATTTGATCTCCTCGTACACGAACTGGATATCGTCACCGGTCGGGGCGTGGCTGTATGTCCCGCCGGTGGCATTGGCGAGACTGATAAGGTACTGAGGATCGAATTCACTGCCCAGGCTGATCGTGTGGATGGGCACACCGGCCGGGTTGACCAGGTCGCAGATAAGCGTCGAATCATCGGTCCAGCCGTCGGGATCAGGCACACCCCATACCGGATGTCCCTCCTGGAGGCCGTCCGGCGGAGCATCGCACTGCTGACTGTTGTTCTCCATTCCGTCGGAGATAGCAATTACCGCCTTACTCCCGAGCTCTGGTACCGTCAGCGAGCCACCTACATAAATACCGTCGAAAGCGGCGGTCCAGCCTGCAGCTGCAATGGTATTGATCTTGGCGTGGAGGGTGTCCTTGTTTGACGTGAAATCCTGGACTACCGTGTAGCAGTTGCCAAAGGTTACTATGGCCAGCCGGTCGTAGATATCCATCTCGTCTACGAACGCATGGGCGGCGTCGCGGGCGGCGCCGATCTTGTTGTTGGTGTTCATGCTCCCGCTGACGTCGATCACAAGGCAGATAGAAGTAATGCAGGAGTCGAGGGTCAGCTCCTCAAGGTAGAACGAGTCGATCGGGGTCCCGTCCTGGTAGAGGCAGAAACTATCCGCCGTCAAGTCACCGATAGGGTTTCCGACCGAATCGAGCACCTCCACGTAGGTGCAGATAGTGGGAAACTGAGCGCAATCCAGTTGTGACAATTGAACCGTGTCGACCGAGCGGTTCTGAACTCCGGGGGGAGTAATTACCCCGGATCCGGCCTTGAGGCCCATCCCGGAGGTATCGGTCACGCGGTAGGGATCATCTTCGGGTCCCATGATGATGGGGTCGTCGGCGAACGCTTCAAAGAACAGAAGCGTTGTCAACCCCAGAACCAACAGCAGTATCACTCGCTTCACAGCTAGTCCCTTCGTATGAGTAGTTCACATCTGCTCAATACCGTGGGCGCGGAATACGACCGGTCGCGGTTCAGGTGTAGTTCAAGTCTACACCCCGGCCCGCGCGCGGCTTTCCGCCGTCCGCTCACTGAGAGCAAGTAGTGTCGAGAGGCTGGCGATGGAGGTGAATCTTAGCTGCGAAACTTTCGCCCGCAAGATGCAGGAACATTTACGGCACTACCCTATATCGTCCTCCGTAGCAACCGGAGCAGGCTCAATCAACGAGCACAGTGTCAGTAAGCTTTTCGAGCCCTTTCGATAAACATGATACGAATGTCCTTTGGACAAGTCAAGTTACATTCTCATTAGATGATAGGTTTTCCGGGCTTCTGATATGGCCGGATACGCTGCCCTGATTGACTTATCGGGGTTCGGTATGTACTTTCCGGCGTGCTTCGCAGGGTATGGACATACTTGGGATATGCCGTCGTATTGATGATTGCGGCGGCCCTGCTGTTCATTGCAGGTTGTAGCGACACCAGGGACGACGGCGACGGCGTGGTGCACTACCAACTTGAGCCGGTTGCTGAACCGGAGGCGCTGCCGTATCGGTTTGAGATTCTCAGCAGTTACCAAGACGATAGCGGCAACAACCTCTGGTTTGTTCCGATTCGTCTCAAGTCCTCCGGTGGACCGGGCATGTGCAGAATGGCGGACAATTGGCGTTCAGATGACACACTCTCCGGCATTACTTTCCACACGACCATGGCGATACAACCGACTCTTCGCCAGTTCAACGCCCCTGGTCTTAGTCTTGACTCCTGGTTGGTGTCCGATTTCGACGCCGATGGCGCCGAGGAAATAGCGGCAACCTACACTTCGCATGACACTGCCTACATGACCATTCAGGACCCGTACGGCGACACGATTCTACCAAGGTTTGCTCTGGGAACCGGCGTCGATCGTAACGGAAATGGCTCATGGGACGGCCGAGGGTTCTTGCTTGACCTAGTCGATCTGAACGGCGACGGTTGCGATGACATAGTCGCAAGCGTCATCACCGGCTACGATTACTACCCCCGTCAGGTCATGGCGGTGGATTGGATCAACGACAGCATCATGTGGGAGTTTTCGGTCTCCGGCCATGTTTCGGACCTGCCTCCTGGCTGGGTCACTAAAGACCCTGAAGCCGACTCGCTGATCCTGGTGTTTGCGGTCGCCAGTCTCGGGAATACCGCCGAAACACCG